>JAGRNW010000159.1 GCA_020440555.1 Chlamydiia bacterium | reverse complement strand
CGGGCCGTAGAAGAGAAAGGCATGCTTTTTGTTGCGTAAGCAACCCAAAACTCAGGTTATTAACGCAATTGATATAACATGGGCTCATCGAGTTCTGCTTTTTAATTTGATCATTGGAAGAACAGATTGTGGAATCGGTCGTTTTGAAAATAGTGTTGTGACTTCTGAGGGAAAATTTTACGAGATAGACAATGAATTTATTGGAATTAAAATCACACGTCAACTGACTACACATCTCACGCACAAGAATGAAAAGCTAATTAAAATTGACACTCATTGGACTCTTTTGAATTCCAACATTGCCAATACTCCATTTAGTTCAGAGGTGAAAAAGGAATTTTCTCAGATTCAATCTGCTACTCTTTTTTATAAAGTAGAGGCAAAACTCATGATTCCAGGTATTCAGGAAAATATAAAAGAAAATTTAACAAAAATTCAAAACTGTCTATGTGCTAATATCGAAAACAATAATTATACCCCCTCTGATCTTCAGTGTGATCTATCTGAAGGGTAAATAAAAAAATAATTCAAATTTTGAAGGTTGTGCCTAGAATTGCGATCACAATTCCAGCTGCCAATCCGACAAGTGTTAGAAACCCTTTAAATGTAATCTCTTTCGCTGTTACCATCGGTCCGTGATTCTGATGATGCTCATGCTCTTCTCCCATTGACATTTCCCCTTCACGAATAGTCATCATTCCGTGCTTCAATTTTACTTTTACAAGCCAACGGTTAATAGGAAAAGCACATAAACCGGCAACTAATGTAGCAAGACTCATTTTACTCCAAAAATAGAAGGTCAAGGTATCTCGTGCAGCCGGCTGATAAACGTCCCAAATTGCCATCACAGGAATCATTCCTGCCATGATCATGTTCATTGAAAACCATTCAGGAATAAAAGAGCTTGTTAAAGCCTTTCCGTAAGTCCCTCCCATCATGCCTTTCATGAATAAAGATTGGAAAATAAACCAGCCGAAAGCAAAACCCGCCAGATATTCTATAAAGATCTCCCAGGCGGCCCCAATGCTAAAAAAAGTGAGGAAAAAAGCGGCTATAATAATGCCTGTAGCGTCCCCGGCAAGACAATGAACCATTGAGCCCAGTGATTGTTTCCACAAAGGAGCGATAAATTGCTCGTGAGTGCCAGGCATCGGTTCTTTGCACGAAAGGAGATAAAAGAATAAAGCAATGGGACCCGCATATAAGGTGACTAGCCACCATCCTACTTTCATCACTGATGCTTCAGGAGTTGTGTAAATCAGGTCGAACGTGATGTAGATCAAAGATAAAAGGGTAAGGACATACCAAAGGAGAATGATACCGTCTAGCATAAACAAAACACATTTGATTACTCTTCTGTTGAAGGTATCAGTATTTAAAATTTTACTGCAAGCGGCATGAATTAGGACAAAAGTAACAGTTCATACCCCCTCCTTTTCTTTTGTATTCATAACTTCTAAATAACTTAAACTTGTTGACGGAATATAGCAGCATCTCCTTATTAGCGCTTTTTAACGGAAGTTCCCCCTTTTTTTTGCTCTTTATTTTCCAAGTATTTGAAAATGAAACATTAATTTTTTTTGACACAA
>JAGRNW010000158.1 GCA_020440555.1 Chlamydiia bacterium | reverse complement strand
TTTTACGGGGAGTTAAAAAGCTTATTGGTTCAAAAATTTTATATAATAAATTCTCAAACTAAAATTACCTGAGTATAAATCCGTTGTTCCTAGTAGTCCTGACTCTTGCTAGTCAGTGCTGTTTGATCATCAGAAATGGCTCTTTTACGAAATTTTTCCGCATTTTAGGAAAAAGTTGACGCTGTTAAGCCATTACGGGCAACTTGTTGTGCTAAAAGTTTCTTTGATTCTGATTGATTACAATCATTTGCGGAAAAAATGCGGAAAATGTGCTTTTTTGGAAATGTACGCATAAATGCCTCTGGTTTGAAGTTTATTCGTCCAGAGTCACTTAAGGATGGGAGATAAGAGTGGGGCAACCTGGACTTGAACCAGGGACCGACGAGTTATGAGGGCGCGGGAAGAGCGCACTAACCATCAAGAACCGACCGCTTTGAGCACTAAGATAAGGCATTTGCATCCAAAATGCTATTGGTTTTTTGTCGTTGATGTTCATTAAAGTGTTGATTGCTTGCACCGCGTTGCACCACAGCCTGGCAAGAATAAGGCCAGAGTGTTATCATCTGGCCCTTTCAAATCACTTTTCCAGTTAGAGGAAGAATGAAAAGAACAATTTTACTTTTAAGTATTGGATTACTGCTCAATGTCCCTCTTTTAGCAGAAAAACAGAGTTTTTTAGCGAAAGAAAAGAATCGAATCATTCGACAAGAAGGCGACTGTCAATCTCGGCATGCACCATGTTCTACTTTTAAAATTCCCATTAGCTTGATGGGTTATAATGAGGAGCTGCTGATAGACGAAACGCATCCAGAGTTGCCCTTTCAGGAGGGTTATGTTGACTATATTGAAAATTGGAAACAACCCCATCATCCAGCTTTGTGGTTGAAGCATAGTTGTGTTTGGTTCTCGCAGGTCTTAACGCAACAAATTGGAATGAAAAAATTTAGGGAGTATGTCGCTAAATTCGATTATGGAAATATGGACGTTTCTGGAGACAAGGGGCAAAATAATGGGTTAACCCGAGCGTGGCTATCAAGCTCGTTGGAGATTTCACCCGAAGAGCAAGTGGCTTTTTTACAAAAGCTGCTAGATAATAAGCTTCCAGTTAGCCTTAAATCCCATGAAATGACTCGAGCGATTCTTTTTGTTGAGGATTTGCCAAACGATTGGAAGCTGTATGGAAAAACTGGTAGTGGCTCTTTACTTGACCATGATAGGACTCAGAAGCTGGATATTCAGATGGGGTGGTTTGTAGGTTGGATTCAAAATGGCCAGCATACTATTGTCTTTGCTCAATATCTTGAAGATGAAGAGAAGTGCAATACTTATGCGAGCTTGCGGGCTAAAGCATATGCAAAACAGAAATTGATGCATCTGATAGAGGCATTGTAAGGAAAACCGCATGCAAATTAAGGATGAAGAGAAAGAAACCCTACGGAAGTTAGAAGAATCCCTTTGGATTGCCAGCACACGCTTTGATTTTAATTACATGAATCGGATTTTGGCTCACGACTTTTTTGAATTTGGACGGTCTGGGCGTGGGGTGAGACAAACCAACGACAGGAAGGCGAATGCAACCTGAAATCTTCCCCTATTTTTTTGTGTAATTCAGCGAT
>JAGRNW010000157.1 GCA_020440555.1 Chlamydiia bacterium | reverse complement strand
GATTTTTTTACTCATTAATCTTCGAGAATACGCTCACTTTTTTTATCTGCCTAGACACAACTTTCGGTTATACCTCTTCAAAAAGTTCATCCTTATTTGCAGATGGAATGGAAAGGAAAAGTTGCATCCTAGCAAGGGTTGAGCGATCAAACAGATTCTTATCTGCCGCTTTTTCTAATGCACTCATGAAATCCAATAAAGAAGCATTGTTGCAGTCGAGCGCCTGCATAAGAGTGTTTCCAGGCGTGCCCTCATCAAGGCTATTGATCACAATAGAGTAAGTCACGTTGGCACTCTTAGAACCCTCCTCTTTTTCATCGACAATGGCAACAGCATAGAATGAAGAAACAGAGTCTTTTGACCCTGTGAACTGACAGTTATATTCAGGAATAATGAAGGAAGATTTGCTTTTCTTTCCCTTATCACTACTAATAGGAGGACGATCTTTTACAAGGAGCTTTTGAATTTTTGTTTGATCAATCCCCACTCGTTTTGTATTAAAGCATTCTTGATCTCCAATGGTCTTAACCCCTTGTGGTTGAAAGATTCCTGCCTGAATTGTGCGAGAACTACGAAATGGAAAATCCTTCCTAGAAACGGAGTTTCGATAAGCGACACCATGATAGAACAATGAGCGAGAATTCATTCCATCTGTTCCTTTGGGCAATTTCGTCCCATCATGGATCACAAGTTGCATTGTCATATTGTTTACTCCGGCATTGTCGAGACAGTCTTTAATTTCATTAGGTAATTGATTTTTATGAAAATGAGAAGGGACTGAGATCGCTAATTTAACGTCCGCCATTTGAAGCACATATTTTTTATTTTCCTGTTTTTTGCGAGCAGCAATACCAGGGAATGCGGTATAAGAATTGGGAAATACAGTGGATTTTTCATATATTTTTTTATGATTGTCTAAATCATTGCCTGCATCCAAAAATGTTCCTTCCGTATTACACCAAGCATTCTCAAATCCAATCTCACGACAATGGTTCAAATACTCCGCTTGCGTAGGAACTTCACCCTCTTCCTCCTCCTCTTCTTTTGTTGGGTAAGAAGATGTAAAGGTAAGATCAGAAATAGACTGCTCATGAGAATAGTTACAATGCATAATCTGTCCTTTACGAGGTTGACGTTCACTGGCCACTCCTTCATCGGTAGACAAAAAATGGACAGCTAACAGGACTAGAGCAAAAACAACTCCCAGACTAATCGGAGAAACCACAAACATCATTCCCAGTCCGCTGTAGAAAGCCATCACCCCAAGAGTAATTCCTATCATCGCAATCATACCAACAGCAAGCATAATCCAATTTTTGGTTGAAGGCGTCACAGCCCATTTTCCAAAGAGTTTGACCTCAGTTTCTGCTTCTTGAGACTGCAGCTCATTCTCTTGGTTGACCATCATCCTTCTAAGAGGATCAAAATTTTGTTCTGGTCTGACGGAATGACCCATAAAGTCAATAAAACCTATTTATTTTAATTCACTAATTTAGATAAAATTATAAACTAATAAAGTATTTTTTTAAAGATAAAATGATGGTTAAGAACCTCTCTATTATAAATTTAAAAAAACTTCCTATTTTAGAACAACTTCGACTTGAAGAAGCCCTTTTGAGAGTTG
>JAGRNW010000156.1 GCA_020440555.1 Chlamydiia bacterium | reverse complement strand
CTCTCTTTAAAAATTGTCCCCCTAAGATAATCGATCGATTCCTTTACTGTTAAGCACGCTCACCGCAAGGACACGCAAATTCTGGAAAAATGTCATCCTGTTTCATGAGCGTACTCCTTTTTTTAAAGATTTATTTTTAGTTTAAATTTTCGAGAATACGCTCAATTTATTTTTCCTGGACACAACTTTCGGTTATACCTCCCGCGAGTGGATTTTTTGTGTAAGACAGATGTTTTGGATTTAAAGCGTCGGTTTTCAAAACGACGCAAAGAAAGGGGATGCGCTTTTTGAGAAGATTGTTTTTGTGAACGGGGTTCTAGGCCAACAATTTCTTTAATTTCAATAGTTTGACCAGTAAATTTCTCGATGTGTTTTATCAAGGAAATTTCAGTTCCTACAGCGAATGATATGGCAGTACCCATTGTACCAGCACGTCCAGTACGCCCAATGCGATGCACATAGTCTTCAGTATTTTTTGGAAGATCAAAATTAATAACATGTGTGATCGATTGGATATCGATGCCTCTGGCTGCAACATCTGTGGCTACAAGGATTTTAATTTTGCCATGACGTAATTCATTGATTGTTCGAGTTCGCTGTCTTTGATTCATGTCCCCATGCAAAGCAGCTGCCTTATACCCTTTATCTAATAATTCTTTTACTAAATGATCAGTGTAGCGTTTTGTGGAAGTAAAGACAATTCCAGTTTTCATTTCTTGTTGGGTGAGTATGTAGTCAAGAAGGCGATTTTTATGAGCGAGATCATCAACAAAATGGAGGATTTGATGGATATTTTCGTGTTTTTCTCGATTAGCATGAACAGTAATTTCAACAGGACAATCCATCAATTTTTCAGATAATTTAAGTACGCTTCCTCGTAATGTTGCAGAAAATAATAGAGTTTGTCTTGATGAGGGGGTTGCGGCTACAATCTCTTCAACTGGCTTAGAAAAACCCATATCAAGCATTCTGTCTGCTTCATCAAGAACAAGCATCTCTAAACGTGAAAAATTTATTTTCTTTCGATGAATAAAGTCAATTAAACGTCCAGGAGTTGCGATCAGAATCTCATAAGGGCGGGAAAGTTGACGAACTTGGGGTGGATAGGGAACGCCGCCAACAATGCACACAGTTCTCACTCGACTCAAATATTTGCTGAATTTTTCAGTTTGTGAAGCAATTTGCATTGCGAGTTCTCGTGTGGGGACAAGAATAAGGATCCGCGGCCCCTTTCCATCAAGGTTTGATGGTGCAATCAAATAATTGAGAGCAGGCAATAAAAATGCTGCAGTTTTTCCTGTTCCAGTTTGGGCTGATGCTCGAATATCTAGCCCTTCTAAAATTTTTGGTATGGCTTCCGTTTGTACTTTTGTTGCCTCAAAATATCCTGCTTCACCGACCGCTCTAAGGATTTGAGGATCTAGATTTAAATTATCAAAACTCATTATATGACAACTGTTTGGATTCGATGCAGGCAAGACTACCATGGTCAGTCAATATAAAGATATCAGATTATCTTACCTTACACATTTTTGATCTAAAATTTTTGTTGTACACCCTTCGTGAATTGAGATTTTTTTGATACCAAAAAAAATCAATTGATGGGAGAATCCTGTGCATGAATTTTCTGAG
>JAGRNW010000155.1 GCA_020440555.1 Chlamydiia bacterium | reverse complement strand
AGGAGCCAATGGGTTTGTTTTTGTTTTTTATTATCCGTGTCTCTTCTTGGAGTTCAAAAAATTAATTGCGGGAGCAGGTAATATATTTCTTCTCGACAATTTGCCACTGAACATTATCCGATCTGGCGACATTTCAAGGCTCAGAGAACGTGGATTGAGAAATACAAACAGTTAACCCAAGTTCGCCGACTTCTCCCGAGGATGGCTGAGAAGTTATGCATAGGGATACTCCTGGTAAAAATGAATACCCTAAAATGACCGATCCTCTTATCCCCCGTTAAGCATGCTCACCGCAAGGACACCATCGTGAAAATTTGTCTCGAAAAAATTTGAGAGAATGCAGACTGTTAGCAACCTGAGTGTTGACGGGGAGCCCAGGAGGGATCTTCTTCTTGTTTATTAAGCATGGATGAGATCACATCTTCAGCACATGCATGTCCATCATCAAGAATAAAATTGAACGCTTCATTTTTAACAAAATTTTCTGTGTAGTCTGAGTCGTTTTCGTCTTTCTTTTGACAACCCTCCATCACAATCGTGATTCCGGGGACAAGGTTTGCAGCTAAAAGCTGAATAACCGTCATGACCTTTCTGCTATTACCAAAAGCTCCACATCCCCATAGACCTGAATGAATAGTGACTTCTAAAGATGGATCCTCTTGTTCCTGGCGTTTCAGGTCTCTATAAGCAGTGAAGGCTTGGACTGCTGTTTCGAGATGAAATAAATGAATTTCTTTGGTATACTTTTTTTCTCCTCGCATTTTTTTCCAGTCAAAAGCAGCCATTGCGAGCATGTCGACAGTCGGTCTGTTGTCTTCATCTATCTCTTGAATGTATCGTGAGAATTCACTGGTTCTAACATTGCTATTCCTAGAATAAATGGCTGAATCTATAACGAATTCCCGTTTTATTCCCAAAACACAATAAGGTGTCGGACCGGAATTGGTTTTTCGGCTTGCCTGAAGGTAAACATTCGCTTTGTCTGCGAGATAATCAAGATTGGGAAGGCAGGGAAACTCAAAGAACATTATTTCTTCTTGTACTCTCCCATTCGTTTTGTACCCACCACCTCGTTCTGTTCCATTGGCAAAATTTACATAGCCTTCATTGGCCTTTTCATAGTTGTACCACTTAGTTGTTATGTCAACGCGTTTTTTTTTCCAGTTTTTATCAATCTTCTTTTTAAGTAATTCGTTGAGTTGTTTTTCATTCATTTCTGTAGTTTGGGAGTAAGTGATGTCATTCAGTTGGGTTGGTTGTGGTGTTTTTGAACTGAGGGTCGTAAGTTTGAGGATAGTTCGGTTACAATCAGTTGTTTTCCATTTTTTAATTACAAATTTTTCTAGTGAGGTTTTGTTATCTAAAGTAGACGTACAGAAGGTCATTTTTAGTGCAGGGACTTTTAAAACAAGAGATAAGAAGGCGGTAGCGGCTGGGATCATTAGAAAGTAGCTAGGACCGAGATAATGATAAATTCCAACTCCTGCTCCTATACTGATGAGGGCAATAATCCCTAAAGCGATTGTGGACACCGCGCAGAAGGTTGGATGGAGCAAAGGAGAACGATTTATAGAACTAGAGCTGGGAAAGCAAGCGCTTGTTTTCATAAAAAAATTTAATTTTATGCAATTTATACCCTTCGTGAATTGAGATTTTTTTGATACCAAAAAAAATCAATTGATGGGAGAATCCTGTGCATGAATTTT
>JAGRNW010000154.1 GCA_020440555.1 Chlamydiia bacterium | reverse complement strand
ACGGGGAGTTAAAAAGCTTATTGGTTCAAAAATTTTATATCATAAATTCTCAAACTAAAATTACCTGACTATACATATGCCACTTATCTCAGAAGAAGTTTTTTTGAAAGTACAGAAGATTTTAGAAAGCCGAGGAAAAAGAAAGCAACATACGATTCCTAAACAAAAAGTACGTGATGAATTTTCATTAAGGGGCTTTCTTATTTGTCCGATATGCAAACAAAATTGGACGGGTAGCATTTCGCAAGGCAATGGAGGTTCATACGCCTACTACCATTGCCAGAAAGGGTGTCGGGCAAGTGTAAATGCTCTCTGGGCAAATGAGGTTTTTTTAGATTATCTGCGTACCTTGATTCCTCCACTAGAGGTCATGCAGCTTTATAAAATACTTTTAGCAAAAATGATTGAAACCCGCATTCATGGCCGGGATGACCACACTAGCCAGTTACGTAAGCAGATAGCAGGCCGTGAATCGAGGCTGCTTAAAATCGATCAGAAACGCTTTATTACAGAAGAAATCAACAGGGATACGTATCAACGGCTTAAAATGCATGAAGAGGCCAGCAAAGAAGCTGCAATGCGCAAAATTCATGAAATCGAGATGTTCTCCGAAAATGTACAGCAGCATTGCACATTTGGGATGAATTTCTTCACACGCATGGATCTATTTTTTCAGAATGGATCAATTGAAGTGAAAAGAAAAATGATTGGTTCGATATTCCCCGGAAAACTGATCTTTGAAGAGGGAAAATATCGAACCGGCGGGATGAACCCTGCCTTGAGTCTTATCCTGCAGAAAAACAATGAATTGAGACAAAAAGAAACCGGAAACACCTCTTTTTTGGAAAATGTTTCCGGGGATGTGCCCAGAATAGGACTCGAACCTACACACCTTTCGGCACCAGAACCTAAATCTGGCGTGTCTACCAATTTCACCATCTGGGCATAACCAAGGACTTTACACCCCCCCACAACTTGTTTGCAAGCACTTGCAAATATCCTTCCATTTAGATACATTGGCAACCCTTAAATGACTCTTAAGGTAAGCGAACAATGACTGAAGTGGCTGTTTCAGCGGAATCTGCTCCGTCCATTGCCGGCGCCCTGTCCGGAAAAGGCGAAGGAGGAAAAATCATCTCAACTTTGGGTAACACTCTAATTGCCGTCAATCAAACCAAAGATATTTCTTCTTCAGAGGTGCTCAATTTTCTTCAATCGATTCATCTGTCTGAAAAAACAACCGAAGCCCTCACTTTTTTTGCAACCCCTATCACTCATCAAATGATCGCTTTGGCTGATCAAGTGGTCTCTCTTTTTATCGAATTGGATGATGTAAAAGTTGATTCAAAAGAATCAGAAACCCAAAAAACTGAAGCACAATATAAGCAACATTCCCCAATTTCTGAAAAAAAAGAACTACCTTCCATGCAATTTACTAAAGATCTAAAAACTGAAACGAAATCTTCTGATTCGATTTTCACTCTTTCCCGTCAGGTAGCTCTTCCCATTAAAAGAGGAGAACGTTCAACCGAGGATGGACGCATCCACAATGAACGGGGACAGGAACGGAACATTCCGAAAGAAAATTCTTTAACTCTAACCAACCAATCAACGCCAAAATCCTCGAAAGACTTTGTTGATTATCTAAGAGACCAAGAGAGGCGCGACCAAGATCAGAGGGGTCAAGATCAAAGAGAAGATGATGAACCAACTCCTTCACACCT
>JAGRNW010000153.1 GCA_020440555.1 Chlamydiia bacterium | reverse complement strand
ATTCCACTTCAAGAATTGGTTTTTGGCAATGCGAAAGTTCCCGCGATTGAACGATCATAAACAACCCAATATTAGAATGATCGTTCAAGCTCGGGGCTTTGGCACAGCCAAAATCCCAATTCTTGAAGTGGAATGGGTATATTCCCAAGCGACCACAAAATGTGAAAGGTTGCAGAATTGTCACATTGGAACGGATTATGCATAGAGAATTGTTTTTTGTCAGGTAGTGTTTTGAGGCATTATGTCTTCGGCGATTGTTCTTTTTAATCAAGATTTGCGTTTGAGTGATAACCCTGCCCTTGTTGCGGCGACGAAATCAGGACGTCCTCTTGTCCTTCTTTATGTTTTAAATGAAACAATACCTTGGTCAATAGGTTCGGCTCAAAAATGGTGGCTGCATGAGAGTCTTTCTAAGCTCCATCCAGAATTAGTTTTACGAAGAGGCCCCCTTGCCAAAACCGTTTTAAAAGTTGCCAAGGAAGCAAATGCTGATGCCATCTACTGGAATCGTTGTTATGAGCCCGATCTTATTAAAGATTATAGTCAATTGAAGAATAGTCACTATAAAACTTACAGTTTCAACGGAAGTTTGCTTGTAGAACCTTGGGAAATAAAAACTCGATCGGGCCACCCTTTCAAAATCTTCACCCCATTTTGGAAGCACTGTCTTGAGGTTATCGATCCAGCGCCCCCCCTTTCTAAACCGAATTGGCAGACGGGTCCCAAAATCTACTCTGAGAATCTAGCCTCCTGGAAACTCCAACCTGTGAAGCCCAATTGGGCCCTAGGAATGACAAAAACATGGACTCCTGGAGAAGCGGAAGCCAAAAAAAAATTGACCTCCTTTTTAAACAAGCATTTAACAAATTATCACCAATGCAGAGATCATCTCGATTTAGCGAGCACCTCAAGATTATCCCCTTACCTACATTTTGGAGAGATCAGCCCCCGTCAAATTTGGTTTGCGATCAAAAAACACCAGGAAGCGAGTGGTCTCGGCGCAAAAGCTTTTTTACGCGAATTGGGATGGCGAGAGTTTAGCTATTACATTCTCTATCATTTTCCTCAACTTCCCAACACCAACTTTAATCATCAGTTTGATCTGTTCAAGTGGAACAAAAATCCACAATGGTTAAATGCCTGGCAGTTTGGAATGACCGGCTATCCCATGGTTGACGCTGGAATGAGACAACTCATTTATGAAGGATGGATGCATAATCGTGTCCGCATGGTTGTTGCATCATTCCTAGTAAAGGATCTTCTAATCGATTGGAGAGAGGGAGAAAAATGGTTCTGGGACACCCTTCTAGATGCCGATCTAGCCAACAATGCCGCTAATTGGCAATGGGTAGCAGGATGTGGAGCTGACGCCGCCCCCTACTTCAGAATTTTTAACCCTATCTTGCAGGGAGAAAAATTTGATCCCGAAGGAAAGTATGTCCGTAAATGGGTGCCAGAGCTCAAAAAAATCCCCACTCAATTCATTCATAAACCTTGGAAAAGTGAATTATGCTTTGACTATCCCTCTCCTATTGTTAATCATTTCGAAGCACGTGACTTAGCTCTTCAAAGCTATCATGACCTGAGTTTTGAGGCAAAAAATTTATAGCCTCAAGGACCTTTAGACAAGCACGGTCTACATCTGCATTTTTTTTGCCTGGAGCAGCCAAAAGTAAATGTTCACCCCCCTCCTCGACAGGCGATAAAAGTCAGTCATAAAGAAATTTTCCCTGTCATATGATTGA
>JAGRNW010000152.1 GCA_020440555.1 Chlamydiia bacterium | reverse complement strand
ACAATACCTCCAATATGGGGATGCATGTTCGTACTATACCCTAAATTCTATCAAATCTTTTTAGTGAAAACTCCCTGGGAGTTAGCCATGCAGTAATGGAAAGTGAGGTATTCAACGATATAGTGGATTTTTCTAAGTTTTTTGAATTCGGTGTGTGAGGAGCGTCGGCTTTGGTGACACAAGTTTATCGTTCTCTAGTTAGGCTTCTCAGAAATCACTCATGGATGGGATGGTACCCAGCAAGTAGGCTTAATGTTGCCTCTAAAAAATCTTTGTCATGGTAGTATTCTATTATCCTTTGTTTTGTAAGTGTGTATTCTGCCTTTAGCTCTAGTGATTCTGCAGAATTTGGATCTCCGGCAAAACTAGGGCACGAATAATGAGATAAATAGTAATCGGTCAAATTGACATTCAACTCTAGAGATTCTTCGATAGAGTCATCCTCTTCTTCCCAAACACAACCAATAGCTACGCGGTTTTTACAACCTTCAAGAAATTTCCAAGAATTATCTCTTCCATAGCCAAGCACGATGCCAATGAGACCCTGATGTCCTTCTAATACCTCATTCATGAGAGAACGATTTTTTGCTTCTCTAATCAGTTGACATCCATTTGGTATCTTTCGGTGAAGCACTTCTTGAAAATCCTGCTTATTTTTATTAACCACATCGTTAAATCGATCTTCATTGACGATTAGGATTGAAGTTAAGCCAGGATGGCATTTAGGATTTTCCGCCCAAAGATGCGCTGAGGGAAATAAATGCTGATATTTCTCCCAAGTTTTCCAACCGAAGCGTAGGGAGCGGTTATGTTCTGAAAAAGAATCATAAAATCTTGTCCAGTTAGATAGTGGGAGGGGGCTTTGATAAGTCTCCCAAGAAACTGGCTTGGGGCCTAAAATGGTATAAGCAAAACTATTTTCAGCAAAAAGTTTTTGCATAAGCCCAGCAAGCCTTTTCCTGTCTTTCACTGGCAGGGTGAGACTATGGGCTGTCCCTTGCTGATCTAAATAGTGTAGTGAAATTATTCTGTTTTGACTGTACTGCCAAAAAAATGCAATGAACAAGCCGCATAAAACAAAACCTATTGGCTTGACTAGATTGTTAAGAGAGCCTTTTTTAAGGACTCTCTTTTGTTTGCCTTTTACCATTTATTGGTCGGACATTCTGGATTTTGGCATCTCTGGCCAACTGGCCACCAATGGTGACAGTAAGGACATTTCCACTTTTTTTCCCTTTCGACACCATAATTGGTTATATCATCCTCAAAAATATAAATCCCTTGTTGGTCGGTTCGCAATATATTTGTTTCGATCAAATTATTTTCTAAATGAATATAAATTACATTATCCGAAATTTCCAAATCATTTGAATCGAAATATAATTTCGCTTGATACTTCGGATCTGGTGAGTCGTTGACATATGCTGCAGACAGACCGATAGAAGAAAAAAAGCAAACTAGAAAAAATAATCCTTTGAGAAAATGTTTCATGAAATTTCTCCTTTAAAATTGGCGATTAAGTCGTCGCTAAATATGGGTTTGATCACTCGTAAAGCCTTAAAAATCTCTTTACAAGAAGTACACACTAGCAAAAATCTATAAAAACCAACAACAAAATTTTGGTTTTTAGAGCTTAGTATCGGAAAACTTTTTATCAACGATCTCGCTCTTCCAGAATCCTGTTACGCAGAGGTATAACCGAAAGTTGTGTCCAGGAAAAATAAATTGAGCGTATCCTCGAAAATTTAAACTAAAAATAAATC
>JAGRNW010000151.1 GCA_020440555.1 Chlamydiia bacterium | reverse complement strand
CTTGAGCCCGTTGCCTTAATTGGGCACGGCGGGTTCTAACGAGGGGGGAGTCCGAGTGATCGGCTCCTCTACTCTATGCCAGTTCATGTTATGATCGCAGAGTAGTTGTTTTCAGAGTGAAGTCGAGTTAATTGGTTTGAATCATTCAGATGAATAAAGTACAATGGCGCCTTAAGTAGCCTATCTTGAAAATCTTAAGGTTTTTAAGATAGGCTAATAAATTTTTAAAAAAACTATAACAGGGTGTTTATGAACAATATTAATCTAAATCCTTATCTAAATATAAATAATAGTACTATAAATAATAGTGGTGTAAATTATGCCCCTATAAATTTTAATTCAATCCGATTCGAGATTCCAAATTCTCTTGTGTTAGCAAACAATTTAATGAATTTACACTCTCGGAGTATTACTCCTACGACTTTATTTGATGAACGAAAAACAAAAAATAAAGAAGAAGAAAATCACCAGACAGGCAATCAATCTTTTTCAAAGATTCCTTCTTTTTCCTATTTTAATGAAATTGCACAGTTATCGGAGGAGAAAAATACAACTAAGAATTTGGAACCATCGAAAGTTCATGTGAGTCATGATTTTACTAAAAATAATTCTTGTTTGAATGTAGAAAAAATTCAAGTCAATGTTGAAGAAGAAAAAAAGGAAAAAGAGACCAATCCCCACTTGCATGATTCTCAAATCCAGCAAACTGATATCGGCAATGATGCACAATTTCAAACATCCGACAAGGATGATCATCAATTGCAATCAAATCGAAAGAGATCCCACGAAGAGGCGTTCGAACGAACAACCACTTCTTCTAGGCAAGACAGCATCAGCTCTGCGGATCTTGCGCCTGTAGGACGTCAAGCACGCTATCGTCATTTCTCCAGTCGAAAACTGCAGAAATTTTTGAATAATAAATATTGGAAACTTCCTCAAAAGAAAGCAACAGAATGTCTTTTCGGAAACACAAATGCTTCACGGCTGTGCAAAATTTGGAAGGAGCATTTTTCATTCAAATGGCCGTCTAGCTTTAGAATAGGAATGGATGAAAGTAAAAAACTCACCTTGGAAGAAAAAGCCATTTTAGATATGTGCAATTGTGAAAGTAAATCAGAATTTAAAGAGCGCCGGTTGAAAAAAATTGAAAAATATATAGAATCAGTATTTATGAATTGCAAAATATGTAACTGGAAGAAATTATAAAATATACGCGATGTGCGAGTTTTCCTTCGGAAAACCGCACATCGCGTAAAATCATCAACCAGATAAATATAAAAGTATTTTAGAACATTCTAATCCACAATTGCTTATAAACGAGTTTGCTGGAACGAGGAAAAGAATAGGGCATTCAATTCCTGGAAAACCAGGATATAGAGAAGCTGTAGATTTTCAAGAATTTATTGGATATTACGTTGACCCATTAACAAAGCAAAAAATACCCACAACCAGAGGTAGAATTCATTATGCCAATGATGGGGTACACATAGTGCCAGATAAGCCTTAGCTTATGGGTATCATATATGAGTAATGAAGTAGATAAAAATGAAGTGTACGCTGCAATTTCAGCTCAACGCGCTTTGTTAGGTATAATTACACCTAATTTAAGAGCTGTAACCATCAAAGTTGATTCTCAACGAAAAATGCTAAAGGTTTGTTTTTTTATAATAAAGATATTTCAGAGTCTCCGGGAAAAACAGCCTTACTTTGACCCCCATCATGATACTCACTTAAGGTAAATGAAAGATTAAGTTTGTCTAAATC
>JAGRNW010000150.1 GCA_020440555.1 Chlamydiia bacterium | reverse complement strand
ATTTACTTCGTCTGAAAATCCCAAGATTTGCGGAGCAAACTCCTCTGAATCCGAGGAAGACAACCCAAAACTCAGGTAAATAAGCAATGGCAAGGGGAGCTGTTCCGCAAGCGATCAGCATCACACTCCCGATGCCTCCCGTATAGGCCATTATGACGTTAAGAGGCATGGGGAGCACACCGTTTAAAGCCTGCAGAGGCGCTGTTGCAAGATGTGTTCCGCCAATCAGGGATAAAGCGCCCGTAATTCCGATTAATGTTCCTATGGCGCCTACGTGCTCAAAGCAATCAAAATCACTTTTAGGCACTTCATCGCGTTTCGATCACTGTAAAGCTCGTCTATCCACTGAGTTAGACTTCGATTCATGACTATTTGATCTTTTGAATTCATGATGCTTATATCTCGTCCAGATTCACTTCATGACTTTTTTGTTTAAAAATTTGTTTTAAATATCCAAGACAGGAAAAAGACCGCCTTTTAATAAGTATAATTACTTTGAAGCTCGCGATCCCTGATATTGTCATGATCTTGTTCCATGGAGAACCAATGGCGATGTAAAGAGCACGCATGGGTGCTGTTGCTCCTGTTAGCCCTCCAAGAAGGGATAGCAGGCCTACGCTTCCCCCTAGTATTGTAAAAACTAATGCAGTAATTAAGGCAAATTTAGCCCAACCTAGGATCTTTTGTTTTTGTTTCGTTGTAAACGGTGATTGAAAAAACAAGATTAAAGCGGACGATTCTGTGCTATCTTCAATAGGTAACATGCGCTCATTTTATCGATTTAATATTAAAAAGAAATTAAGATAGAAATTTTTTACTTGGTCTGATAGCTCGAGAAATGATACACTTCACAAGTTTTTACAGAGGAGCCGCATGGGATTATTTGCCATTTTTCTCACATTTTTTATCTGGTCAACCTCCTTTCCCCTGGGAAAAGCAACTCTTGAGCACAGTCCTCCCCTTTTTCTAACGGGAGTTCGTATGATGATTGCAGGGGTCATCATTCTCACGCTTGTGTTCTTTTTTAGAAAAAAAGATTTCAAAGTCAAAAAAAAACAACTCCTTCCCCTTTTCTTGTTGAGTATATCAAGCATTTATTTGACAAATGCTTTGGAGTTTTGGGGGTTGCAGTATCTCACTGCAGCGAAAGCCTGTTTTATTTATAGCCTTTCTCCTTTTATGACAGCTTTGCTTTCCTATTTTCAATTCAAAGAGAAGATGACGGCTAAGAAATGGCTAGGTCTCTTGGTGGGATTTTTTGGTTTTGTCCCGGTTCTCATCGCCCAATCAGGGATTGAAGAACTTGTGGGAGGGGTATTTTTTCTTTCTTGGGCAGAAATTGCTCTAATAGGAGCGACATTAACATCTGTTTATGGGTGGGTTTTGCTTCGTAAACTTGGAAAAGAAGAAGGGATATCTCCTTTAATGGCCAATGGAATCTCCATGCTCGTAGGAGGAGTGTTCGCATTCATCCATTCAACGCTCGTTGAAAATTGGAGCGAAGGCCCACCTATTGTTGGAGCGGGAGGATTTTTTAAGGGGATTTTTCTGATGATCGTGATCTCAAACTTGATTTGTTGTAACCTTTATGGATGGTTGCTTAAACAGTTTACGGCGACATTTTTATCTTTTGCTGGACTCACGACACCTTTATTTGCTGCCTTTTTTGGGTATGTCCTTTTGGGAGAATCTGTGGATTCGATCTTTTTTTTATCTTTAGGGATTATTGCTGTTGGACTTTGGTTGGTCTACAACGAGGAGCTTAGATTAGGTTATATGGCGAAGCCTGTTCTCAAGCGATTATATACCCAATCAAAATGAAGATTTGCCCAACATTGATTTCATGACATAAAAATTGTCATTGATGCGCCTCCGCA
>JAGRNW010000014.1 GCA_020440555.1 Chlamydiia bacterium | reverse complement strand
GTTTCCGAAGAAGAGAGCAAAGTTTCCGAAGAAGAGGGCGAAGTTTCTCTCAAGGAAGAAAAGGAAGAGAGTTTGTTGTCCGCATTCGATTTAGAGAAAGATTTTGTATGTCTCGATGATGTCATCGAAGACAAAGTCCTTTCATCTTTTGAATCTAAGAATACAGTCAATAAATTTATAGACTATATAACTAGACCTATCGAGGGTGCTCTTGGGCTCAATGGAGCAGAATTTCAAAAGAGAAATTATACTTATTTAATGATCCCTATTCTTGATAGTTTAATCAATTTTCTCGATAAACACAACAAAGTAAATACTAGAGCTCTTTCAATTAGTGATAAAGTTTCTAAAGCTAAAGAGCTTATTCGTGCTGATAAAGACTTAGATTTTTTATTAAAACCTGAAGATGAGAAAAAATATCAGTTTAGACATGCATTTTACAAAGTAGTTCATTTTCTTCTTGAGCTTGATAGTAAGACATATCCTCGTTCACATCGTCGATATTATTTTATGGCAGCATTAGAAAATCTTATTTCGACAGACGTTTATCAAGAAGCTGTAATAAAACTCATTGGACGCAAGGCAATCGCTGATAAAGAAAAACCTTATATAAGGCAAACTCAACTAATTTTATCTCTTATTAACACAATGTTTGTTGGAGTGAATATTAACGCTCTTTCAGAGAATGTCCTTAGCATGTTTTTACAAACTGGAATCATTAACGCGTTTAAAAATGAAGAGAAGGGCTGGAATTTTTTTGCCAACTTTCAGGAGTTTGAATGGGGAAAAAACACAACAAAATCAACAGCTCCTGCTCTTACATATGGACAAGAAGAAATTTTCTTCAAAAATAGAGGGAAAGAAATAAGAGACATAGAAAATAAAGACAACGAAACAGAGGTTGAATTACAAGTAATTTTGCAAAAAACTCTTCGTCACTTGGGTCTTCCCGACACGCTTTTAAAACAAAAGGACGCCAAACTTTATTTGACCTTGGCGCATGATGCGGCCCTTTGCTTTAAAGCAATTAATTTTTTTTCTGAAACAAGTAGCGCAACTTTTACCGCAACACATAAAGCGAGGGGATTTACCAATGTGAATTTTTATCCTTTGATGACGAATAATTTTATCTCTAAACTCTGGAGCGTTTCTTATTTCATCTGTCATAATTCTCACACTTCTTGTTTTAAGTTTATCAAAACGAATTGTATTCGTTTTGGTTCGCCTACTTCTGAACAGCTTAAATTTAGTTTGTCTCTTTCTAAAGGAATTAAAAAAGAAAGTGCTACCGTTCTTAATTCTTTCCTCGGTTGGTTGGATCAATTGGTGATTGTAGGAGAAAAAGTCGTCTCTTTTCAACATCAAAACCCTAAAGATAAAGGATTGGGTAAGGGATCTGAAAAACAGCGATTGGACCTCATGTTTGAAATTCCATTCTTACAAAACAAAAGATATGCAAAGACCTACATTCCCATAGGTCTGGCTATGGATGGAGATTGGTATCAACAAACAGGAATTTATGCAGAAGAAAGCTCTCCTTATAATTCTTTTAAAACAGAGTATATAAATTTTTTAAAAGGAGAAAAAAATGATTCAAATCTAAAAACCTCCCCTTATCGAATTGATTGGGATCAGTTGAAAAATCTTGGTCTTGATAAGGAGAACGTTATCAAAGATCTTGAGGTTCAAATTGATAAAATGCATACAATTTATTTTGACAAGAAAAATTATTTATCTCTCCTTGAAAGGCAGGTATTTATTACTTTCTCTTATACTTTTATCGAAGAATATTTTATTCTCGCTCTGAAGGCTGATCATTATCATTCACAATGCAAAGATGCACAAGATCGGGCGATGACCATCATCATTCTTACAAGATGGCGCAACCTTGTTCGATCTGGTGGTATCAATGATCCTGCCCAAAGAAAGGAACTAAGGACATTGATGCATTTTGCGGGAATTTTCATTAAAGGAACTCCTATGCATGGAGGGGAAAAGAACCCAATTAATGGACGTGCTAAATCTTTTCTTCAAGCCCTTCATTTTCTTGAAATGAAGATTCTTATGAATAAAGAACTCATCCAGAATGACGAGGACGCAAAGCTTCTTGTGAATGGAGAAGAGTATTTTTTTTCTAATGTGAAAGTAAATAAAACTGTCAATCAAACCATTGACATGCTTCCATCAGAAGCGAAGACGCAAGAGGAATATCAAATTGCGATTAATAAAGATCAATTGGCTGAGCGGACGCATGATTTAAATTTAATTGATCACTATATACATAAATATCAAATGGTTTTGTGTCAAAAGGCTATGGATCAAGCGATCGTGATGGTGGATGGAGAAATCGTGAAACCAGACGCACAAACCTTTGAAAAATCTATTGAACAAATCTCTTTTAAATTACCTAAAGTAAAAGAAAAACTAAAAAAAAGTATTCAAAATGACGACTATCTTGATCCTTGTGTTTTCTTTACGAATTATAAAAATTTAATAAAAACTAATGAAAACAAAAACAAGATAATTGAAGCTTATCAAATTGCGCGTTTGGCAGCTTTTAAAAATGCTATCAATAAGAAGGGAATGGACATAGATTTCATAGCGCGACTGTCTCATCAAGAAATTCTTGCAAATTTTTTAGAACCTATTTTAAAGCAACGTTATGCGAATACTGTACTTGGTGTGACAGTTGATTGTGATGGATCTGGGCAGAAATCTACTATGAGAATTGAGGTCATTGGACGCAAACTTTATGTCACAAAGGGATATAAAGTGGAGGGAATTGATGATTATAAGCGTTATTTTCAAGGCATTTACACGTGCGACATCCTAACTGGGAAATCTCGTGTAGTTTGGACAAGTCCAACAATGATTTGGAAGGATCTCTCACGTCACAGCTGTGTGAAAAAAGCAGAATGGGAAAATGATGAGAAAGAAGGGGATAAAACATAGAGTCGTGATTCATAATGAGATTCAGGCGGCGGCTGATTTACTTAAAAAAAAGCAACTCGTTGCCTTTCCAACCGAAACGGTTTATGGACTGGGAGCGATTATTTGGGAAGAGGAGGCTGTCGGCCAAATTTTTTCTGTCAAAGGACGACCTCCTGATAATCCTTTAATTGCTCATATCGGCAATCTTGATGAAGTTCATTTGCTTGCAAAAAATATCCCACCGGTTTTCTGGAAACTAGTCGATCGATTTTTCCCGGGACCCCTCTCCATTGTTTTGCCTAAAAAAAAATCTGTCCCTTACATTGCGACGGGTGGCCTTGATTCTGTTGCTATCCGAATGCCTTCAAATCTGATTGCGCAGCAGTTGATTAGAGCGTGTGGAGCTCCCCTCGTGGCTCCTTCAGCTAATCTTTCGGGGAAACCCAGTCCCGTGACGGCTGAACAGGTGGCAGATGATTTTGGAGAAAAAATTGCATATATTCTCGATGGAGGGAAGGTTGATTATGGAATTGAATCAACAGTTATTTCGCTCTGTTCCACTCAAGGGCCCTCTTTATTGCGCCCAGGAAATATCACCAAAGAGGAGATAGAGGCCGTGATGGGCACCTCACTGGGTTCTCCTCAGAAGGAAGCACCGCCGGCTTCTCCTGGAATGAAATATCGTCATTATGCCCCCTGTGGAAAAGTTTTCTTCTTTGAAACAACCGAGGAGCTAAAACAACATCTTTTAAAGAATCCCAAAATAAATCGTCTTATTTTGGGAGATCCACTCCCTCTAAATGCGAAAACACTTTATTTGTCCCTTCGACAGGCAGACAAGCAAATGTGTGAAGAAATATGTGTTTACATCAATCAAGCGACCCGCTGTGACCAGGCACTCATGAATCGCCTTTCTCGAATTATCTTGGATTAGATTTCCAGATTTGATAATTTTTCATTTTTATCTTGGAGGTATTATGGGTAAAAATGTTGCCGAAAAATTGATCAGTTCCCATTTGATCTCAGGGAAAATGAAAACTGGAAATGAAATTGGTCTTAAAATAGATCAGACTTTGACCCAAGATGCTACGGGCACCATGGTTATGCTAGAACTCGAAGCCATGGGCGTTAGCAAAGTCAAAACGGAAATCTCCGTCCAATATGTCGATCATAATATTCTCCAAAATGATTTCAAAAATGCTGAAGATCATCTTTTTTTACGCAGTGCTTGCAAAAAATTTGGAATATATTACAGTCGAGCAGGAAATGGGGTTTCTCATCCTGTCCATATGGAGCGATTTGGGAGGCCAGGGAAAACCTTGTTAGGTTCAGACAGTCATACATGTGCAGCCGGTTCTCTGGGGATGTTGGCCATTGGAGCTGGAGGTTTGGAGGTTGCCTTTGCCATGGCTGGCGAGCCCTTTTTTATCAAGATGCCTCAAATTTTTGGAGTCAAGCTTGTGGGTGAGATGCCCGATTGGGTGAGTGCCAAGGATGTCATTCTAGAGATGTTGCGTCGTCATGATGTAGCTGGAGGAGTTGGGAAGATCATCGAATATTATGGACCTGGACTTGAGCATCTATCAGCAATGGATCGGCATGTGATTGCTAATATGGGAGCAGAGCTTGGAGCCACTACTTCGGTGTTTCCTTCCGATTCTTTTGTCAAAGAGTTTATGGAAGCTGAACGGAGGGGCAATGAATGGAAAGAATTGACTGCCGATCCTAATTCTTCCTATGATTTGCATGATGAGATTGATCTTTCACAACTCGAGCCCTTGATTGCTTTGCCAAGTAGCCCGGGAAAAGTGGTTCCTGTCAAGGATGTGGCAGGAGAAAAAGTTTATCAGGTCATGGTGGGTTCTTCAGCCAATCCAGGATTTCGAGATTTTGCCATAGTAGCCGATATTTTGGAGGGAAGACAGGCTCATGACCGCGTTTCGTTTGATATTAATCCCACATCTCGTCAAATTTTGGAAAATTTGGCCAGAAGCGGCCATCTTTTAAAATTAGTTCAGTCTGGAGCTCGGATTCATCAGGCTGGCTGCAATGGGTGCATTGGGATGGGACAAGCTCCAGCTAATGGAAGAGCCTCTTTAAGGACAGTTCCACGCAATTTTCCTGGTCGTTCGGGAACTAAAGAAGATTCTGTTTATTTATGCAGCCCGGAAGTGGCGGCCGCTGCGGCGATCACAGGAATGATCACTGATCCGAGGAATTTAGGATTTTCTTATCCCAAGGTCAAGGGGCCTATCGATCAGCTTGTCGATACTGAAGCTGTGTTCCCTCCTCCAGCTGATGGAACAGAAATTGAGCTTGAAAAGGGGAGCAATATTAAGCCTCTCCCTCTCTTTCCTCCACTTCCAGAAAGTTTAGAAGGGCCTGTTTTGCTGAAAGTGGGAGACAATATTTCTACTGACGAAATTCTCCCTGCTGGATCAAAGGTTCTACCTTTTAGAAGTAATATACCAGCTATTTCGGAATTTACTTTCTCTCAGATAGATGAAACCTATCCTGCACGAGCAAAGGAGTACCAGAAGACAGGCCATCTTGTTGTTGGGGGAGAGAATTACGGGCAAGGTTCAAGTCGAGAGCATGCTACCATTGCTCCTAGATACCTTGGTGTGGTGGCTGTACTTGTGAAAAGCTTTGCTAGGATTCATAGATCGAATCTCTCGAATTTTGGGGTTGTCCCTCTGACTTTTGAAAATCCTTCCGATTGGAATAAAATAAAACAAGGAGATGTTCTTGCTCTTCCCCATGTGAGAGAAGAGTTGAAGAAAAGAGAAAAAGTGACCGTTAAAAATATCACTCAGGGATACCAATTTAAGGTGGACCATGGACTTTCTGAACATGAACTCAGTCGTGTTTTAGAGGGAGGATTAATCTCTCAATTCAGAAAGAGATTGAATCATGCTTGATCTCATGATTGCCGATCTCCATTGTGACCTTCTGAGCTATTTGGCCTCCAACCCCTCAAGAACAGCACACGATCGAGTGGCTCGTTGTTCATTGCCTCAGTTGAAAGAGGGGAGGGTTTTTTTACAGACACTTGCGGTGTATACAGAGACAAAAAAAGGGTCGGCTCACGTTGCTAAAGAGGAATTTCATGCTTTCGAAAATCTGTTCCTACAATATCCTCAGGAAGTTCGCCATCTCACAAAACTTGAAATACCATCCCTTCTTGACAAAGTTCATTTTGTGGTAGCCATTGAGAATGCTTCGGGGTTATGTGAAGAAAAAGAGCCCCTTGAAAAAGCTTTTTCTCGCCTTGAAAGTTACATTGAAGCTGCTGGGCCTATTTTGTATATGAGTCTTACCTGGAATCAGGAAAATCGATTTGCCGGAGGAAATTACAGTGAAAGGGGACTTAAAAAAGATGGAGAGGAACTTCTTGAGATTATGGCGGAAAAGGGAATTGCGATCGATCTTTCCCATACATCAGATCAAACAGCCCACGATATCATCAACGTGATCGAAAAAAAAGGACTTCCGCTTGTCCCTATTGCGAGTCATTCAAATTTTCGTTCGATTTGCGACCACGCTCGCAATCTCACTGATGAATTTGCAAAAGAGATCATTAGACGGGGGGGGGTGATTGGCCTCAATTTTGTAAGGAATTTTATGGGCCGGTCTATGGAAAAAGGTTTGATTGCTCAAATTGATCATGCCATCAAATTAGGAGGGATGGGTCATCTTTGTTTTGGAGCTGATTTTTTCTCAACGGAAGGAGAAAAAAGGATCCATGTTTCGACAGAGCATTTGCCGTTTTTTCACAGAGGGTATGAAAATAGTTCCTGCTATCCTAAGGTAATCGATCACCTAGAAGGTCATTATGGGAAGGAATTCATCGAAAAAATAGCTTACAAGAATTTAGCAGCTTATTTTGAAAGAGTGTATGATTATAGCCGGTGATATTGGAGGAACAAAAACTCATCTTGCTCTTTTCTCTGTTGATGGAGAGAGCTATGAGTACCATTGTCTAGGGACTTATCCTAGTCAAGAATATTCTGACTTAAGAACTATTGTCCTTCAGTTTATTAACGACCATAAGATTAAAAAAATTTCTTATGCCTGTTTTGCAGTTGCTGGACCCGTTCAGAAAGAAATAGTCAAAGCAACTAATCTTCCTTGGGTTATTGATGCAAATGTTTTGTCTATCGCATGTCATATTCCACACGTTTATCTTCTCAATGATCTTGAAGCTAACGCTTACGCTATCGATATTCTCGATGAAAAAAAGATTTTTTCCCTTCATCTAGGAGAAGATAAGGGGAATCGGGCCGTTTGTTCTCCGGGAACCGGTCTTGGAGAGGCGGGACTGTATTGGGATGGCTTCACGCACCATCCCTTTGCTTGCGAAGGAGGACATACTGAGCTTGGACCTCGCAATGAACTTGAACTCGAGCTTGTAAGGTTTTTGATTGCTCGGTTTGGCCACTCTTCTTATGAACGAGTTCTCTCTGGTCCAGGAATTCATAATTTATATAATTTTTTCAAAGAGGTGAAACATTTAGAAGAGCCAAAATGGCTTCAAGATTTGATGAATGAAGGGGAGGATCCATCAGCAGTGATTTCTCAGATGGGGTTGGAGGGAAAATCTGAAATTTGCACTAAAACTCTTGACCTTTTTTGCTCTTTGCTGGGAGCAGAAACGGGTAATTTAGCTCTCAAAATCATGGCAACTGGGGGAGTTTATTTGGGCGGTGGAATTCCTCCTAAAATTTTTAATAAACTCAAAGAACCTTGTTTCATTCAATCATTCATTGACAAAGGGCGTTTTAAGTCTTTTCTGGAAAAGATTCCAATAAAGCTAATTCTTGATAATAAGGCAGCTCTTCGTGGATCTGCTCGTTATTGTCGTCTTCAAATTGATCGAAAGGAGTCTTCCATGCAACTGCCCATCCGCGAGCGATGATACTGAAAATCACATTATAATGAGCAAGACTTTCTTTATTTTCCGTCTCAGCCTCCAAGGCTTCAATAAAACGCCTTCCCATATTAGGGATCGCGAATCTTTCTTGATACTTTTCAAATTCTTTAAGACGTAATAAGACAGCAGCTGGGCGTGACACCTGACTTAAAATTTCAATGTAAACATTAGGGTCAGAATGAAATGTTTTTCTTTTAACGTCATTTTCCAAGGTAGTGAGAATTAAAATCAAATAGTGTTGAATTCTTTCATTGTCGACACAAGCGTTGGGCTGTCTCCATTTGCATTCTTTTAACAAAGTATTTAAAAATATTTTTTTTGATGATATAAGGGTATTAGAAATCTTCTGTTGTTGTTTTTCTTCTTCTGTTAGCAGTGATCCCATGTATTTTTCAATAGTAGTATAAAATTGCAATTTTTTTTCTTCAGCAGAAAGTGAAAAAATATACGTCGTGAGGGCTGCATAGATGAAAGTATGATAGCGAGGAGTTGTATCAAGATAGATTCTTTCATCAGCAGCCGCTTGCCTAATCGCCTCGTTTATTTCCTCTATATGGTCGGAAAATAGAAGTTTTCCTACTTTTATCGATGACTGTCTTATTTGTCGTTCATTTTGAGTCACTTCATAATAATTAGGAAGATTCACCTTTCCTTTTTTAACCCAGCTAGTTTTCACCATAATCAAATTTTTAATAGTTGCAGGATTTAGAAAAAATCCAGCCTTCCAAATAATCAGAGAAAATAGATTATCGAAAGTGAGTTTTATTTTTTTGGATTTTTCTGGAGAAAATACAAGAGCTAGATAAGTAAGTTCGCGAGCGATGATGTTAAGTTGTGGGAGGGAGCTCGGTTTAAGAGGTGTAAGAGGAAGAAGGAGTTTTTTGATGAGCAGAATTTTATATTTATAAGAACTTGATGAGGGTTGTTTTAACATGTGTGAGAAACTTTTGATTGCTATATCAAGATAATCAGCACGATCATAGCTATGACTGGAGAAGGCAACAATACAGTCGATCATCTTTTCGTAATATGGGTCTCGATTTTTTTTAATTTTCTGAATCTCTAGAGTGAGTTTGATAAATTCACTGACTGATTGGTCTAAGAATTCAGAAGAAATAGTGAGAGGAAGAATATCCAATCGTAAATCAAAAAACCGATAGCTAAAAGGGGGAGTCGATATGAGAGATCCAAATTTCTTAAGAATTAAATAAAAGAGATCGCTGATTACAATTTGGTGTGTTTCAATGTTTAGAATTGATAGAGATTTTAAAAGGGAAGATGCGAATAGACAATTTTCAGGGGAAATCTCTATCTGATCGTTATAAAGAGCTCGGTACCAAATCTTACTCAGCCGAGAAATGGCCAAGGGATCATTTTTTTTAGCTGATAAAATCATATGGCCCACTAGCATCACCGTATCCCTTTTTGGCAATAAGATGGAACAATAGATAGGTAAAAGTTCTACGATTTCGTCGTACAGCCGATATTGAGCCAATAAAATAAAAAGTTCTGGAATATCACATGCCCAGACCGTTGAAGAGAGGGGGGTTGAAGATAAAGCCTTGGCATGCTGTTTAGCCTGTTCAATCAAACACTTTGTATCAAAAGCTTTGATCATCCATGTGATTTCTACTTGTGAGATAGAAGTGAATGTCAAAGCTTCATTCTTATTTAAGAAAAGAATTTTTTTTGTCCAAATACTTTCATGAAAATCGTAGAGAGTTTGTACATTTTTAACGAAGTTGCTGCTGAATAATAATTGTCCATTATCGATATAACCTTTTAAATTTTTATTATCGACCTCAATTTCTCTTTCTGCGGAGTGAATCTTGTGATAAAGTTTTTTTTCAATAATCTTAATTTTTTGAAGAACCTTATAGCATTTAGAGAGAATCTTCTTTTTTTCTTTTAAACTTTCGATGTGATCTAGATTTTTTAAAATTCCAAGAACATGGAGAGCCGCATAGTTGGGATAATCGTCTTCAGTTTGATCGATAAGCGCCCAAACATCTTGATCATAAAAAAGCTCAAGGTTGACCAACTTAGAAAATTCTCCGTAGTAAGCATTGAGTTGGCTCCAAAAACGTAAACGTGATCGTTGATTTCCTTTAAAAATATCGAGCTTAGAATCTAAAATTTTTGCGCATGCATAAAGCTTTTCTGGATGTGTTTGCTTCAGCGAGGTCAATAAAATAGACCATTGATCCTTTGGAAAAATATCCAAATAGAGAGTGAAACGTTCAAGAAGAAGAAAGAGATAGCCAGCAATTTCTTTTTCTTCATGTTTTTTTTTCAGTTTCTCTAAAAGATCGTGAAAAATATTTTGAATTACAGACTTTATGAAAGTTTGATTCTCAATAGACATCTCCTGAATCAGAAAATGGCACGTGATAAGCTTTTCTACATAAACGGAGGGGGAATGATTTTTTTTTGCGATGCCAAAAGCGATTGAAAGAAAAGAATCTAATGAATTTTTAAAACTAACAAGGGGAGTGTAACACGATTGTAAAAGATCGATTGCTTTGGAGAAATGAGATGTTGAACAAAGTTGGAGAAAAAATGTCTGAAATGAAAAGAAAAACTGATCTTGAGCAAGGAAAATTTTGGAATCAAACGAAAGCAACCATTCGATATAAATGAGCGCTCGAGAAAGCTGAGTTTGATTAATGGCATCTTCAAAAAGAGAGTGAAGAAGTTTAAAAAAATAAGGTTGCGCTTGTTTATAAGCGAAGAAACCCATTTGTTTTGTTTTTACTAAAAGAAGAGCTAACTGAATAGGGGGATACTGGCTTTCCAATAATCCTTTTGCAAAGAACAGAGCGTAGAATTCTGTAGTAGGTACAGTGAGCCGACACGTTTGTGTTAGAATTAAAATACGAGAGGAGAGTGTTTGGGAGGGTTGTTTGTCTAAAAAATGGATGATTGAGCAAAAAGACTGTTCAATTTCTTTTTTAATAGAAAATAAGGGAGATTTTTCAAATGAAGTGGTGTGACGTTCGATTTGATCAAGAAAACAGACTATTATGTCATGATCGAGATCTATTTTACAAATGGCTTCTGAGAAAAATTTATAATGTTTGCTTTGAGGGTTCTTTTCATGAGAAAACCAGGTCATGCATAAAGCGTTTAACGTCTCGTTAGCTAAAAATGAAGAAGTTAAAGCAAATACAAGGAGATCGAAACTTTTCTCGCTTTTTAAAGTTTGTAGCTTCTCAAAATAAGCGCAAAAAAATGAACTTGAGTGTTTTGCTTGTTTTTCTTCTTCTTTGATCAACGTATATAAAGCATCAATACCGAGCTCTGGATCATGGCTAAAATAGTGTACTGCAACAGCGTATCGATAAGAAAGAAGGTCATCTAAACTGAGGCATTTGCTTTTTTCGAGCTCCATTAAAGCTCCCAAGCTATTCTCCCTCTTCAAATTTAAGCACAGTTCTTTCAAAAAGGATTTGTGATGTCTAAGAGTAAGTTTAACCCCTTTGTCTTTAAGATGAAGATAGATACAACTAGCTGTTTTTCCCTCTTGTAATTTTTTGTGATAATAGTGAACCCAAACATCATTGCTTTTTCCTTTAAGGTAGGGAGCCCTAAGAATAGATTTTGCAAGATGTAAAAAATTGTTTTCGATCAACTTCAATACGGTAGAAATCACAAGCTCGGGATTTTTTTTAAAATCATTTGGGTGCGTCTCGATACATTTTGCAGCAAAGACAAACAGTGAATCTCCAGCCTGTTTTTTTTGGAGAAGAAGGGTTAGCCAGTTGAGCATGACGTTTTTTGGTGGATTGTCAACAAGTGGGAGGGCATCTCCTTGATTAATTTCAACAACTTTCTCCATTAAACCGATGAAATATTTTTGTAACGGCTTTGAAAAAAAGGAGAGAAGAGACGGAAATTCCAAAATCAAAAATTTTTGAATTTCAAAGAGTTTTGTACAAGAATTGCGGGAGGAGAGGGGGAATTGTAGAGTGTAAGTTTTAGTTTGATGCCTGTAGGAAAGACGATAAAAAACATGAGATGTCACATCGGAATCGAGATCCAATGTGACGCCTTGCAAGGGAATTTTAACCTTAAAATAATAAGATAGAAGACGTTCAAAAAAATCGGCCATTTTTTGATGGCTGCTTTTTTTTGACAGTAGACCAGCAACGAATAATTGTAAAATAGAAGGGTAGTCTTCTCGGATATCAATCGAAAGAATAGAAACATCTTCAAGATTTTCTGATAACGTAAAATAGGTTTGTAATTTGAAAAATAAAGCCCCAACTTGATCTCCTTCATGATGTGTGTTCAACCACTTTAGGATTGTTCCATCGATTTTTTTTGTGGAAGCTAAAAAAGTATGGATAAGATGTTTTTCTAAGTTGTTTTGAGCAAGAATTTTCCCTTTGATTTTCCAAGAGATGAGTCGAAGCAGCCCTAAACCATCAATTCCACATGTATCAATCGCTTTAATATGACCAAGCAAATGATCAACAATAGGTTGTAAAGGAATCTCGCAACGAGAACCCGGCCTGACCTCAGCCATCAGATTAGGTACAAAGAATGGAAATAGAGGAAGATAAAGGGAATCAAGATGAAAAACAGATTGACTATCTTTAGGTAGACTTTGACAAAGAATCAGCTCAAAATGAAGCCCATCTTCCCTGCTCATATTATTTATGTCGATAATGACCAAATCAACATGGCCTATCAAACAAGAACGAAATTCAAAACCAGAAGATGCTTTGGTTTCGCCGATTGCTTCGGGAAAATAATCAGCCAATGCGTAAAGTTCTTTTTTATTGAGATGTCTTGAGGGGGTCAGTAAGAAGCGAACATCTCCATCATGAGGTAAATGGTATTCAATGAAAAGATCTTGGTAAGCATCATAAAGATCTTCACACTTCAATGCCATGAATAGACGTTTTGGATAATCAGGAAGGTATTTAAAAAGAAAGTAAACAACTAAACTTCCAACAAGTTCATTCCAAGTTGAAGCAACGGATTCTGAATGATAGGACTGCGTTTTAAAATAGTGAATTAATTCTCCTAAACTGGTTTGTTTGACCTGAGAATTTGGAAGATTTATAATAAATTCTTTAAAAAGAAAATCGTGTATAAGATTCGTTTCTTTATTAGTTAAACTTGGAAGCTCTATATGTTTAAACTGATCTGTTAAATTTCCGAATTGATCGACAATTTTTCGTTTAAATAGTTCACGAAATAATTGTTTTTCTTTTCTTTTTTCAATTTCAGAGTGAAGGGGAAATTGAGATGTTTCAACCTCTTCAGAGGTAGTGATCGAAGGAGGAATGCTTTTGTCTTCCCGAGAACGCGTGATTTGTATTGTCATGATGCAGTAAATAAGTAACGATTTATAACATAAGATTTTTTAAACTCTTCTACGATTTCTTGTAGCCGACTTCTTACAATTGAGACAGTAGATTTTAAATTTAATTTTGTTTCCCACAAAAATTGTAATGATGTTCTATAATCTTCAAGCTCCTTTTTTATTGTAGTATCATAGCTGTTCAAAATGGGATCAAGCAAGCTAAGAAGATACGGCACGCCGCTCGATTCTGCGTTAATTTCTCCTATTTCTACGCTTTTGGCAAGAAAACCAAAGATGATCCAGATATGATAAAAATAGATTCTTGGAAAATCTTTATAAAAATTATTTTTAATATTTTCTTGAAGAATAAAAATTTGTGATCGTAAAAAAAGAAGAGATTTAGTGTTTTTAGTATTTTCTTCAATGGTGTAGTGTCGATATTGAGCAAAAGCAGCATTATGTAAGCAGGAGAACAAATAAGGCATGAGCGTCTTTGGAGGATTTTTTAAATTTTTACCCATCTGTTTTCCTAAATTGATAAAATGATTGGGACTGACATAAACAGTATTTTTGCGAAGTATTCTGATGATATAGAGATAAAGGTAAGTGATATGAGCATAGGAAAATGCTTCAAAATGTGTTTCCGCAATTCCTATGTTTTTGATCGCTGTATCAAGTGATTGCTGAGTGAGTTGATGTGGAAGTAAAAAAATATCTCTCGAGAGTTCAACAGCTTCTGATAATAAGGTTTTTGTATTTTTATTTCTTGTGACCTTCTCTTCAAAGTATTTAAAATTATTTTTGTTTTTTATAGACCCAAATTGTGTGATGGTTTTTCTAAAAACGGGAAGGAGGTCGTTCAGTTTTTTTCGATATCTGGGAATGACAATGCAAAGGTAGTAACAAAGAATAATGCACTGATCAATCACAAATTCGACATCCGTATGGTTTGTAAAATTCTGCATCAAAAGATTCCGTATTAACAACATTTTCTTTTCAATAAAATGGTTGTCTGTTGAAGGAAATTCAACCCAAAACTTCCAAGTTGCCTCGAGAAAAGAGGCTCCTACACCTGGCTCTAACTCAGACAGTTTGACAAAAAGATACGCAATCTCTTTGATGGCTCGACGCACAAGTGGTGAATTATCTGAAGTCGTTGCTAAGGTTTCAACAGCCTGATGAATATCGCGAGAGGCGATACTGAACTGTTTAAAATCGAGGGTTCGACTTTTTTGTAGAAACAATATCAAATTAAAATCGCTTTTAGATAAACTTTGTTCGTGAGACAACGATTGATAGTGAATGATGTCAAGACAAAATTCGTTAATTTTTGATTGTGTGGAGATTTCGCTATCAAGTAAAGAAAGATAAGTGTGTACGATATGTTTAGGTAAATTTTTAGAAAAATACATATTGAGATTTTTGAGACTATGACTCATTAGCTGGCAGGCTAACAATACGCCAGTTTTATCCGATAATAAATAAGGAATCACAAGATCAAGTTGTAAATCTGGAAAAGGAGTGATTTCTATCACATCAATCATTTCTTGTAAAGTTGAGATAGGCTTTTTCTTGAGAACCAAAACATTAATCAGAGCTCCATATTGAGACAACACTTCGGGGATATGTGTTTTGGTGACAAAAAGTTTGATCATATCTTCTCCCTTTTTATTCAGAGAAGAACTTTTAGATTTAAGAAGCGCTTTAATCAGTTGTAGTTCTAAAAAATCAAGGGAATCGATCGTTGTTTTTGCTTTATGGCAAAGCTGAATAAAACGACCATGGATCTGAGTTAAAAAAATTTCTTTCTCTTTAGAGGAAGAGGTATGGTCAACTTCTAATAATTGAGACAAAAAAGCGATTTCTAAATTAATATGTTCCTCTTCTTTTCCTTCCATAAGTGCCAGAAATGTTGCACTCTTCAAAAGAGGAGGCAGTATTTTTTCTGAGGTTTTTCCAAAATTTTCAATACAATAAAAACAGAGCTCAATAGATTTTGTATTATCTACCGAAAATAGTCCCCATTTTAAAAAATCCTTCCACAAAAGAGGTATTTTTGTCGGGTTATAGGTAGTGAGAAGTCTAACGAGGCGTTCCCAGTCTTTTAAAACAAAAATGGAGGGAAATCTTGTCATTAATTGATAGGCTAACGAGGTTGTTTTGAATGATTTTTTAATCATATAAAGCTGTTGAAAACCCACGTACAAAAAATAATGGTTAACGCTTTTCAAGTGGTTAGAAAGTGCTGGTAGTGTTTTGATGTTGTGCAAAAGATAATCGGAATCACAGATCAGCTTGATTAATTTTTCAAATTTTTCTAGATCAATGAGTTGCTCTACGGCTTGCGTTAGAATTTTTCCTATCTGTTTAGAGTCGATCGTTGGATTACATTTCATGATGAGATCAATGACTTGAAAGATCAAGCGATATTCACCCTCCTTAAATAAGTGAGCAAGGCTTCGCGTGAAGAGTTCGGCTACTTTGTGATGATAATGGGAAGGAATCTCAAGTTTCAATAAAAGAGTCATGTTAAGAGTTAAAAAAATTGATCTCTCTTGTTTGTTAAGAAAAATCTCCATCAAGGATAAAGAAATAAAAATGAAATCATCGCATAGTTGCTGATTCAACTGATACATCTTTTTTGCTCTAGCAAAATCAAGATAAATTTTTGCTGTTCTATAGTTTATAGAGATACAAGCCATGGTCTCTTTAAGCCAAAAACTTTGAAAAATAACGTTTTCTAAATAAAAATCATTAAAATAGAGCCAGTTGATAAACGATCGTGTCAGAGGTGTGGAGGGTTGATCTGTTAATTTCGTTACAATGGGTAAAAGAGAAGCGCGAATATTTGTTTCCACTTCTTTCGAAAGAGAAGGGGAATAATCTAAAAAAGTGAGGATTGTTAAAATTCGTTCGATATGAATGATATGATCTTGGTCAAGATTTTGAATTTGTTTGAGTAACAATACAAGAACATCTTCATCAATTTTTTGTTCGATTTGTTCAAGAAAATCCAAAGAAAGACGAATCGTAAGTATGGGAGTCGGGCAAATACCGTCCAATAAAAGTTTCCTTGATTGGGACCAGTTTTTTTCTGCAATCATTGCACGAAATAATTTTTTGAAAATTGGAGAAAGATCTTCAGTTGAGAAAAATCTTCTATATTCTAAGTAAGACTGCTCAGCTTGTTGCAATTTTTTCTCTTGAATCAGTCGATGAATGAGTTGTTTGCGAAGTGCTTGCTTTTGTTCTTTTTTAAGAAAATTTGATTGAATATAGGCTCGAAAAAGATGAGGAGATTCCCTATCTAATTGATGAAGATAAGGCGATAAAAAATCTTGAATCTCATAACATAAATAAGTTGGAATGTGTTCGAATTTTTCTTGAGATTGCCACAGAAGTTCTTCAAGAGAAATTTCATTATTTATAAATTCATTTTTTAAAATATCGATCCATAATTTGGTATATTCATGAGATGAAGTGCTGATCACTCCTTTTTTTTCATAATCTATTAAAAGTTGTCTCGCTTTTTGCCTTCTTCCGCACAACGCAATGATTTTCATCAAAATCGGTTCATTAATTTCAATAGCGTCTTCTTCAATCCATTTCAAAATGAGCCATGAGATTTTATGACCGTTTTTTTCAGTCAATGAGTTCCAATCGAAGTGTTTCAAAAGATCAACAAAAATTTGTTTTTCTTGGGTGCAGATGATCTTCTTGAGCTGAATATAAGCTGCTTCGGTTTTATGATACTTCAATAACGTGATGATCCAATGAACTAAAAAATTGGACTTTTTAAGAAGCTCATCAAGCTCTCCTTGTTTCCTGCCAAGGGCACGTTCCGCGTGCTTCAATAAGTGCTCGCGAGAATTGGAATAGAGGTCCCAAAGATCCTTGATACAGCCAAAAAGAATCTGTTTATGAAATTTTTTTTCCTTTGACAGAGTAATGAAAAGATGAAATCCAAAAATACGGAGAAAGGGAGAAGGACTTTTGAGAAAATTAGCATAAGTGATGGGCAATATAGGAAGTTGTTTCGATAGGGGTCCAAGGGTGTTGATCGGAAAAAGAGAAACAAAGAGCTTAAAAAGTTCTTTGTTGACGTCTTCTAAATTTGATAAAGTCTCAATCGCTTCATCAAAGGCACAGGGCAATTGAAGATAGAGCAATTCTTTATCATATTTAAAGGCTACTTGCAAAGTGGGGGAGTCCCCCTCGTGGTTTCCTATTTCAATTTTAAATTGGTTGAGGTTTTTTGTGTAATCGAGAAGAAAAATAAGAGAAAGAACAGCAATCATCTCCTTAAAGTGAACTTTGTGTTCAAAAAGAAGCGTAGCGATTGTGAGAATCAACGGGTGGCTACTTGTTAATTCTTTCAAACAATTGCCTTGTTCAACAAGAGCTTGAATGGTTTTTTCACTCACTTTACCTTGAAAATGAATTAAAGCATTAATAAGATAAAAAAAGAAATAATCTCCTTCTTCCGAAGATAGATAACTATTTTTGATTCTTTTACGCAGTTGTGTGATAAAACGTGTGATCCCATTTTCTTTCTCTAAAATATAGCGATTATTTTTCTGTATAAAAAAATTTTTTTGATCTTTAGTGCAAGAAGATTTGCCTCTTGTCATTTCACGCAAAAAACGAAAATATCCTGTCGTATCAATTTCCTCTAGGGAGTGAGATCGAATCATTCCTAGGAGAGCATCAAAAAGAGGTTGTGCCCCATTGTCTTCGTGATTCGTAGGAGTCACTTGGGCCTCTTTACCGCTAATTAATATGGGTAAGAGAGGAATACCCAAAGCATCTTGAGAAAAAAGATGATTACGAACCCAGTTGTTAAGCAGAATTAATTCGAAGAAAGAATTTTTTGGATGTACCAAAAAAAATGAAACATATCCTTTATTTAAGGGTTTAAAACTTTCAAAACCTGTTTTACGAAAAAAAGATTTTTTCTTTTTTGAAACAACATCGAGCATTGAAGAGGCTAATTTGCTAAACTCTTTATGATTGAGGGGAGCTTGATCGGCTCTTTTGATGATCACACGAATATCCCCGTCTGAGGCAATGAAGGGGTGATTTTCTAGAACGTTTTTAACTAAAGGAAAAAGGTGAGAGATGTTTAATTGAGCGAAGAATCGCTCAATATATTTCGGACAAAGATGAAAGATAATAAAAAGAACATCGCTTCCGCAAAGATAATAATCTTTAAAAACCAAAGAGGAGCCGGGGGGAGATCGTAGCTTTTTGAGCATATCCAAAATGGTAAAAGTTTCCCCCTCAAATTCGATGGATTGATTCAAATGGTCTCGTATTAATGTAATTTCCTCAAGAGAGAAGGGAATAAGTGTGGCTTTTGTTTCTTCAGTTAAAATGCCATCAGATCCTATGATTTTTGCTTGGACAAGCGCTTTAAACAGATCGGCGCGTACCCCTGTGAGGTAAGAATGATAAAGTTGGAGTGAGCTTTTTTCTTTCTCATGAGAAGGGGTTATTCCTTCAATGTCTGTCTTGATTTGAAAAGTTTTTGTAGGTAGTAAGGAGACATTAGTTGTCATTCAGAGTCCTTGTTTAAGGAAGTAATCGGTTTTTTATTTACAATTTTTTCATCAAATTATTCAAAACTTATTGATAACAAACAAGTAAAAAATATTGAATCCCGCACACTTTACTCTGTCTGAGCAATTTGATACAATGACAATATGAGTTATATCTCTCACAAGAAAGTTTTCAATGAACGGCAGCTTCTGCAACTTTCCTATGCGATCGATGCGCTTAGCGCGTACATTAACGCTGCTGTTGAAAGTCAATCTTTAAAGACTTCATCTGCAGAGAACATTTCAAAGGATGTGAATGCGCTTAAAAATCTAATACACGATAAGGCGTTTGTTTTTGATCATGGAGTAAAAACTCTTAATCGCGTGATTAACAATCTTAACGAAGGATTGGCGCAAGATGTAGCCCGTTATCCTGACTTTAGTATTGATGGCCCTTTTTCAAGAATTCAAGCAATGAATCACATCTTAGCCTTCGAGCAATTTTTAAGTGAAATTCTTAAGTCCAAATATCTGACGTTTAATAAAGAATTGCCTCTGTTTAAACAAGCCTATTATCTTTGGAAAAAAGTAAGTCACGGAGAAATTAAATCAGATCAAGCAATGGCTAAGCTTGCGGACTTAATCCGTCAAGTCAACGGTGTTCTTCAAGAAAAAAACCGTTATCCCATTCCTGATTTGTCAGCTTATGTTCAAACAAATTGATATACCCATTTCACTTCAAGAATTGGGGCTTTGGCACAGCCAAAATCCCAATTCTTGAAGTGAAATGGGTATAGACTCAAGGACCTCTTTGTCAATCAGCTGTTTTCCAAAGCCAAGAACGAACGGGAGTATCTGTAATGGCAATGAGAGCAGATAAGTGTTCATCGGGAATATTTTTAACTTCGTTAACACTAGGAAGTGGTAGATTTCGGTGACTATACCAACGATCTATCACCACTTTGTGATAATTAGGTAGAGAAATTCTGCTTTTTTGAGTGATACGGTTCTCATGAGTTTTCATTAATTTTTCTAGTTCTAAAAGATGCGTGTCATCCCCCACTTCAGACAAATAATAAAAACAATAGGAATAAATAAAGATAGGGTGTGCCATGATGACGTCGGCTTCAATGAGTTTATATAAGTTTTGAATAACACATTGATAAATGAGTTTTGAATTGGGAGTGAAGAGATCGACTAAAAGTCCTCCAAATAATTTTGAAAAATAACTACGCGCCGAGATTTTCTGAATATTTTTCGGCAAAAGACGAATAAATATTTGATTCACAAAGAAAACACGTTGCTCTTGGGAGAGGGGGATGATCAAAGAACCTAATTTTCTAAAAATATAACCACCAAAGGGAGGGAAACTTTCATAACTTAGAAGGATTTCATTCACAATCTTAAAAAGAGGATCTAAAATTTTTTCATGAGGGATCTCCTTGCAATTCAAGAAATAATTAAGTGCTTCTTCACCGTGATTTTCAAACTGAGCAAGCTTGAATAAGTATCCATCAATGGGCTCAAGTCTGTCAAATTCAGTAAATTTGCAACTTTTAGCTTTTCTTTTTAAAAGATCAAAACGAAGCGCATGTTTGATCATTTGTTGGCCAAAATTAGAGACATTCATGTAACTTGCAAGATAAGACGCCCAGCTTAAATGAGCTCTTTTATGTTTTCCTTGCGCAGAATCGACAGCTAAAAGGATAAAATGGGTAAATTTTTTCAGCATTCGTTCCTTATCAGGCCCATCCTCTGATTTAAAAATCATTTTCAACAATCTCATGGTGTGAATGGAATAGGTAGATAAAACCTCTCCCTCCTCTTTTCCACTTTTTCTTAAAAAATCTAGATAAGAGTTAAACAAAGCATGATAATCATCTTGATGTCTACATTGATAGAAATTTGATAAAACAATAGGAGCATCATTAATAGATTCCATGAGAGATGCTGAGTAGATGGTTGTTTTATCAAGACAAAGGTATTTACATAAATAATTGAAATATTTGATTTGAGCGACAATTTTTATTTGAGTTTTGTTGATAATTGGATCATCAGCTAAAGAACAAATCATTTGCATGCATTGAAATATAATTGTATTTGGAGGATTTTTTATTTTTTTTGAGAAAAAAATCTCTAAAATTTTATAGATATGGGGAAGAAATTTCGAGTCTTCTTCAATTAATTTTTCACCCCATCCTAATAAAAGAAGTTTCGCAGCACATAGAGCTGCAGCAGGCCGATTAACCTTTTGATCAATAAGGTAATGGACCAACTCTGTTAAAGGAAATTTTGTTTGATCATGAAATAAAATACACGGACTGATTTGAACAATTGATTCATAAATGGGTTTCGATAAAGGTTTTTTTAGCAACCCATTAAGAAGAGGTAAACAAGATTTCCATATTACAGGACGATGAATTTTTTTTAAAAACTCAGTTAATTTTAGGACTCCGGTTGCATGAATCGATTGCGTCGTTGAACTTAAAAGAACACCAAGAAGCTGAACAATAATTTTGTCAACTTGTTCAAAATAGCGATGATTGGGAGTGACTGTATAAATCAATCCTTCTTTCGCTAACGTCTTTAGCCCTTGCTCGTTGTTGATTAATAAATGTTTGCTTGCATGAAACGCCAATGCATGATTTTTGTATAATTCTGACAATTTTTGATATTCAAATGTCAACGCAACCGAATGAGCAAACATATTGGAGAGAATTTTTTGAATTTCAATTAACTTATCATCCATCATTTTAATCGCGTTCATTTTTTGCAGATTGGGAAGAGAATATAAAAATAAGCATCCTCTTTTAAGAACTGAAGACCAAATTTTTAAAAAGGGACGGATTTGATTTTCGTCAGATGATGGTAAGATGACATTTTTTTTTGACACAAGTTTGAAAAAATCACTTGCTTGTTTCTTGCTAAAAGTTAATGCGATCGCTTGAAAAAGAGATTCAATTTCTTGGTCTCCCTCTTTAAAAATAAAATGCTTGATTGCTTGAGAGTAGATAGAAAAAAGTTTTTTTGTGTCTTTGATTTTAATAAGAGCGTGACAGAGAGAGATAGATACTTGTTTGCTCTCTTCTTTTTGTTTGATGAGACTCGCAAATTGAATAAAGAGATCTGAAGCTGTATTGACAACAGTAGAAGAATTCATAGTTTTCAGAAGATCAAACACGACGGTCAAGATAAAAGAAGAAATAAGTTCAAGTGATTTTGGTTCAAGATCGTTTAACCAATTCATCATCAGCATAAACTGGGGCAACGCAGGATCGTTTAATTTTTGTAATTGATGTAGATTAGTTATTAAGATACTAAAAAGTTCTTCACGGAATGAGATATCTTTTACACAGAGGTGATGCACTAAGCTAACGACCATCTTATAGGACTGTTTCTTGTGGCAGCATTGGATGGCCTTTATGGTAAGTTCTTTATTAAATTGAAGATGCGATAAATAATCAAAATAAACTTGAGTAAATGCTTCCTCGTTAATTGCTCGATCAACGAGTGCGTGTAAAAAGTCAAGGTGTTTGGGACTGTATTGTAAATAAGCTCCCAGCGAACTTTTACAAACGTCTCGATAAATTTGATAGATAGTGTTTAACGAGTGCCTTTTGGATGCAATGGCATGGGATAAAATATTGATGAAAAAAGAAGAGGTAGTTTTCCCTTCTGGTAGGGTGATTCCGTTAATATACATTTGCCAAATAAATGTAAAATCCTTCTCAGTCGTTCCCCTTTTCTCAATAAATCGGCAGATAGCGAATAAATGCTTGGATAGTTTTGCTTTTAATTTTGAATTTGTTATTAAAAATTTTGAAGCCGTTTCAATTGCAGAAAAAAATACATCTTCTACATCGGAATTTTTGAGAAGTATTTCAATTTGAGATCCAATTAAATCGATCCATTCTTCTAACAGGGAAATATCGACATCCTTTAAAGTGGTGAGATCATGGCGAATGAGCATTCGAACCAGTTTTTCTTTTTGATTAAATGGAAAGGATTTATTTGGAACAAGATCATTGATAAGAAGACGTTTGGAAGAATTAACATCAAGACTTAATGCTTGATTAAAGGCATTCAACGCTTCCTGATAAGAGTAAACTTGTTTAAGTTTAATAAGTTCTTCTTTCTGGTTGAGATCCAAGTGTTGATGTGTATTTAATTGATCAAAAATCTTTCGAGATTCTTTTAAGTTTGTCTGTGTTAATTGAGAAATGATATCGATTGTCAAATCAAAAAAAGCTTGAGAGATCTTGTCAGAAGAGCTGATAATTTTTATATATAGTTTGATTACATAAATTTCTGAAAGTGTTGAAATTTTATTTCTAAGATGTTTGTTTAAATTAATTAAAACATCAATCCATTTGCTTTGATCAAAAATAGGGAGTTTGGATCGACAAATGTGAGAAATTACACTGGAAGCTAAATAATATTTATTTTGATCGAGTAAAGCTAAAACGACTCCTTGATGTGTTTCAAGAAATTCTGTTTGTCGATGCAGTGGAATATAGTTGTCTATCTCATTTTTAAAGTCTAAGAAGAGTTCGGGATCTTTTTGAGCGAGTCGCAAAATAACCGGAGCACAAAAAAGTAAAAAAGAGCTCGTTTGCATAGACTGAGAATTAATCATGGAGTGAAGATATAAAGAGATAAAGTTAAGCAAAGGATGTCCAGAATCCAAAAAAATATAAACTAAGGAATGTACCCACCCCTTCATCCAATGAGGAAAAGTATTTTTAGATTGATCAAGTAATAAAAATGGAATAAATTGACTCAACACCGGCAATAAAGTTTCATAGTGTTCTTTGGGAATCTTCTTGACAAGCTCGGCTCCTTTTTGGGGAGTGAAAAGGGGAACTGTTAAACAAAAATTTCCATAATAGTGTAATTTAGTATCAACATATTTAACTCGATCTGGCGTAGTAATCAGTGATAAAAATACGCAGAGTTCAAACCAAAGTGGCACCAAGTTTATTTCTTGATGTTTTTCGAGCATTTCAATAGATATAAAAAATGGATCTGGATACAGGCCTTGTATAGGAGAATTTTTCAATTTTACACAGGCATTAGACAAATAGATTTTTGTATGTAAAAAAAGAGAAAATGCAAACTGAGGATCGGTAAAGGTCCATCCATCCAGCCAGCTTTGAATCGATTCATTTGGAATGCACAAAAAATGAGGGGGGAATGTCTCAAAATGATAACCCGATGCCATGGCTTCAAGGGTTTTAAGTGTCACAAACGGATCATTCCAACTTTTTGATTCAATGATTGCTAAAATTTCAAGAGCTGAAAAAATCAATCCTTTTGAACCTAGGCCTGTTATTGAATGGGGCTTCAACGAGAGTTCTTTTCCCACTAATCCCTGATGTTGAAGAAACTGATTTAAATCTAAGACACAATCTTCAGAAACAAAAGTGGGACGATATTTTCCAAATATCAGCATGATAACAATTGAAGGGTTTTTGAAATAAAGAGTTACTTTTTGAGAATCCTCTTCTACAGTTTTGTGCTGTTTGATTTCCAAAGATTCACGAAAACACTCTAGAATTTCTTCTTTTTTTTTAATATCTTCCATTTGAAATTCAAAAATGAATTGTAAGTGCTTTGTTTTTTCGGGGATAGACGTGATTTTTGCTTGAAACAGGCGATGAAAATAAGTAGGGGCGTGAGTCGCAAGAGAATATCCAAGCGTCTCTCCATGAACATAGCAATTTGATTTGATATCCAAATGCCTAAAAAGAAAAAATAGCCACTGAAAAGAAAGAGCAAGATCTTTTCCTTCTCTTATGCTTGGAAAAAGATCATTAGAAAGACAAATCCATTCCGAAGAGGAGATTTTTTGAAATTCGAATTCAGAAGGATTTTTGCAAACATTTTTTAAACATTCTTTAAGGTCAATGAGTTTTTCATTAGAGATGTCTTGTCGTTCCTTGTCGTTTTTATCTAAGTTTGGAATAGGTTCGTGGGAACAAATCTTTCTGTCTAAGATTTGAGAAAACATAAAAATTTACCTTTAATATTCATTTCGAAAGGATTATGATAAATTGTAAAATTGGAAGCAAGTTTTTTGCTTGAAATGGAATGAGTGTATACCCAAACAACTTGAAGACTTCAGGCTTTGACATCGGCCGAAATCCCAATTCTTGAAGTGGAATGGGTATAGTTTAACTGATAATGTTGTTAATTTTTGAGTATTTGAATCGATCTTTATTTAAATTGTTCAGATAAGTATATCCACAAAATGTACAAAGTTTTGTTTTCCCTGGACCTTTTAACGGAGAGTCTGTGATCTTTTGGAGGCAGTGATCACATTTGATCGGAAAAATATGACGATCAACACCCCAGTAATTGTTGGATGAAGTAGTTGGTTTAGAAAGAGTGGAAGAAAAGGAAAATGTGTAAATTTCTTTTTTTTTCAATTGTCCGGTGATTGGTGAAATTTCATATCGATACATTTTTCGTGTTTGTTCCTCCTGTTTACGATCCGATGACGAAATGGACGAGGTATAACCGAAAGTTGTGTCCAGGAAAAATAAATTGAGCGTATCCTCGAAAATTTAAACCAAAAATAAATCT
>JAGRNW010000149.1 GCA_020440555.1 Chlamydiia bacterium | reverse complement strand
TCAAGATTTTGAAGGGTGTAATCTCGACCCAAAGTTTTATAGAAATGATCTCTCATTATTCGGATACAAAAACCTCACGGATTGGTTTGGCCCCACTTTTGTTGAGAAAATAGCTGAAGTGATTCTTCATGGAGCGGCTCTTGCCAAACAAAGGGGATATGCCGTCTTTCGTGATGAAGTGGTGACTGATTTAATGATGCGCTGTCATGCGATCACAGATGCAAATAAAGGGCAAATCCAAATGAATGGAAGCGAATTTTACTATGCTGCTCTCAAAAGGATGCAACTATCCGAAGAGAGTCTCATTTCTATTTGGAAAAATGTTTTGTTGTTTCGTCGTCTTATGCAAGATGTGGGCAATGGAGTGTGGATGGATACAACACCTTTAGATGAATTTTTTGGTTACGCAGGTGAATGTGCTATTGTGGAAGTTTACTCTCTCCCTTCTCCGTTTTGTTTTACAACAATGGCTCAGTGGCAGGAGTTTGAAACTTATCTTGATCTGGTAGGAGAAAAGCGTGATGAAACCCTTCTTCCAATAGCAATGATTCCTCTTCATCAAGTTGAAGAAAAAGCTCCTGAACTTATTTCCTCAAAATATACTGTTTTTATTGCAACAGCTGAAAAAAAAGCTCTGGAAGCAAAAATCGGATTAAAACAGATGTGGAAATGGGAGAGTTCATTCGAAGGATGGGAGGCAATTATACAGCGATTTCCCGACCTGCGTGAGATTGAGGCACCAACACAAGAGGCCCGTTTAGAAGCTCTTGATGGTTTGGGAGATAAGATGCGAGCATTGATCGATCGATTTGCTAGAGAAGAAATTGTGAATGCTCATCCCGAATGGTTAACAGAGCTTTTAGCTCAATCAGAATCTACTAGAAGAGTTTTTTATTTTCGTAAGGGGCAAACAGCTTCTCCCTTGGATGGAATCACCGATGTTGCTGCTTTTGTCAAAGCGATTGAAAGTAGCGATACAGAAAAAGTGGAGGGGTACACCCAAGATAAAAAGATTTATTTTAATCTGAAACTTGAAGAAAAGGGAGAAAAAAAAGTTCTTTCTTTCGTTGAGGCGTCAAAAGAAGGGGTTTTAAGCGAGATTTTAGAAAAAAAATTACGCGGCCATTATCTTGATCTGCGAGAAAAAGCACCCTCTGTTTTACAAACAGAAACGGGAAAATTTAGACCCTTTAGTGAATGCAAAGAGATTGTTGCTAATCATTATTTTACTTCTACGCATCATGCTTTAGAAAAATATAAACTTTGGACGCCTACCCAAGCTTGGTTTCTTCCCTATCTTGAACATAAAAAAAATCAAATCTTAGCAGGGATTGAAGAGGAGGGAACCTTTGAATGGTCGCTTTCCAAAAAGACAGAGACCATCACTCGGGCCACTCCTGGTTTTGTCACCCTAGAAGAGTGTCAGGCTCTTGAGGAGGGGGATTTTTCTGAAATATCTGTTTCTTCCAAGGAGGGTCCTTATTTTTACAAAGTCATTGATCAAAGAAGGGATGCTTCTTTCCCTTTGTCTTCTCTTCTAAAGATTGAAAGTGTTTTGGCAAATGAGCTTAAAACTCATTTTATTGAAGATCTTCTGAAGAAAATTCAAACAAAAGAAATGAATTTTATATCCCAATGATTTCTCTTGTCCCTACCTCATTTTTTTCCCTCTCGTTTGATTGTCATTCTTTTTTGAAAAAACAAAATCTTTTAACAAAAAAACACATTCTTCCTTCTCTGGTCATAGAACCGTTAGCTGAAGTCGCCATTGGATGGCATGATGAGGGAGTTTTAGTTAATGTGATTTACCAAAAGGGGGAATTTGAAATTTCATGGCCCGATTTTTCAATGGGCGATTCTATAGAGCTCTTTTTCGATACTCGTGATTA
>JAGRNW010000148.1 GCA_020440555.1 Chlamydiia bacterium | reverse complement strand
GTTTTTTGGCTCATATGAAGCCGTATTATATTGAAGGACTATAATGTCACTTCGCAAATCAGGAGCAACTTTTTTTTTACCTACAGCCTTGTGAGGGCTGTGCGCGATTACCTAATGTCATTTATGATCGTTCAAGCCCGGGAGCTTTCGCGTTGCCGAAAATCAATTCTTGAAGTGGAATGGGTATAAGTCTCCCTTCGATCGATAAGAACTCTTTTCAAATTGAAAGCGGGTAAATCCAAGAATTAAAATTTCTTTTTTTCGTTTTGTTTCCCCTTTTAGTAATCGTATTTTGTGTGGGGGCACATCCAGTGCCTTCGCAAGCAGAGAGATAACAGCTTGATTCGCCTCTCCCTTTTCTGGAGGAGCACAGACCTTGATTTTTAACCTTTCCGCCTGCCAACCAACAATTTCATTTTTGCCAGCTCGAGGAATCACTTTGATCGATAAGATGAGCCCCTCTTCAACTTCACGCATTTCCATCGATTTCCTTTCAAAATGTTATACCCATTCCACTTCAAGAATTGGTTTTTGGCAATGCCAAAATCCCAATTTTTGAAGTGGAATGGGTATAAATGCGAGGGGTACTTTTTCTGTTAGGGCAAGTGCTGTGTGAAACTCTTCCTGAAGTGTTTGTAAAATGGATTCCATTTGTTATACCTTTCTATAAGGATATAAGGACAAGAATAAGCAATCTTATCCCTTTAAACAAGGAAACCTTAAAAATGATCCTCTACATGTGATAGACTTTCTTATTCGTTAAAGAATTACTTTTATCTAGAAAACTAAACCAATAACAAGGTAAGATGATGGAAAATATAGTGATTTTTTAGAATCCCATATGGTTGAAATCTACAATTATGATATTGGGGCCCATGAGCGATTTGCTAAAGACCAAGAGCAGGTCGAAGCCTTTACCAAAAAATATCAGCTTCCTCCTTCCCGCGCGGGAACAGTAGCAGCCCAAACAAAGATCCTCGATTTTATTCCCAAGCACTCAGCGATTGTATTGCTGATGCAGACGTATCAAAGGAAAACCTGGGCAAAATTCACCATTCCAAAAAATTTTCATATACAACGCATGCTGAGCTCTTACATTGCTCCCAGCCTTGGCTCCTATGAACGACAGGATGCCGATATTCATAAAATAGAAGCCTTTCTAAGAAGTAAAACCGGAAGGGTGGCTCCTACTCGCGATAAAGAGGAAGAAACGAAAAAACAAAAAAGAGACGATGAAGCACTCCTCGAAGAGGGAGAGACGATCATCGAACTTCTCGACCTTGGTGTGAAAAAGATCAACAAGGAAATTGATTATGTTATTTCAAGAATTCACCAATTTGTTCAGGCCTAAATGAGCACCGTTAACTGGAGTGAAATATTGGGATGGAACGCTGAACAGCTTGAAGAACTTAGATTGGCTGGCTTTTCCTACCTTAAGGAAGGTCACTATGAAAAAGCTCTTCTCTTCTTTAAAGCACTAACGGTGATTGACCCACAAAACCTCTATGACCACCAAACTCTAGGAGCCCTCTATCTTCAAATGGGCAAAGATGATCTTGCTCTTGAAATTTTGGATAAAGCCCTTAACCTTGATCCAAAGGACGAAACAACTCAACTAAACAAGGTGAAAACTCTTCTCTCTCTTGCAAAAAAACAAGAAGCCCTTAAAATTCTTGCCCCTCTTGCCAAAAGCACCGATCCCTCTATCAGTGGAGACGCGACCGCTCTCCTTACAACTTATACGTAAGAACCTGTTCAAAATCTTTCTGAGAGATTTTTGTACATTAAAATACTATCTTAAATGTAACTTTATGAACTTGTTTGTTATACTCAGGCGGATTTAGTTTGAGAAGATTTTTGAAAACAGCGTGATTTTTTTTCACATTCATGACATAAGGTCTG
>JAGRNW010000147.1 GCA_020440555.1 Chlamydiia bacterium | reverse complement strand
GTAGTTAAAAAAGAAGTGCCTATTCTCTCAGTCTCAGCTCATTGTATCAAGAAGCAATTTTAATGCGTTTTCCCTGTAACTATTGGTCTGCGTGTAATGATAGCATCCCAAAAAAAGCTCATCAAAAACAAAATCAAAATCAATATTTTCGACATACCAAATATTCCTTTCACTGAATTGATTTGAATGGATGCTTCCGCCACACAACTCAAAAAACACAAAAGGCAATCACTATAAGATTATCCTTAAGTCCTTGAGAGAAAAGAATCTGGGTGAAAGGATTTGAACCTTCGACCCCTTGCACCCCATGCAAGTGCGCTAGCCAAGCTGCGCTACACCCAGTTAGATAGTAGATAGAACGCGTTTTCATAATTAAAATTTTCAGATCGTTGAGAGCCCTTCAAAACGAAATTCACTTTTCTTAAATTCTTTAACTCCTATGCGGGCACACTCTTCGATAATCGTTTCAAGAGAATCTCCAGGGTTCACATTTGCAGCGTCTATATCAACAGCGATTGACGCAGTGAACGTAGCCCCCCCTTTAATCCCCTTCACTTTGAAATTTGCAAACATTCCTTCTTTTTTTTTCGAAATGTTTTTGAAACGGATTAAATTATTCTCTGCAATGTCTTCCAAAGTCTGATCCTCTCGATGTTAAGACCGCCTCATGTTAAGGTTCACTCTTTTTTGGGTCAATAGACACTTGTTTATTAAATAAAGATTTTGTTAGTCTATCATCCATGATAGCCCCTCCGCCTCAACTAGAAAAAAGTTGGCAAGACGCGTTGGTTGATGAATGGGAAAAGCCCTATATGCAACAACTTGTGGACTTTTTGACTGCAGAAAGACGCTCAGGCATTCCTATATATCCCTCCTCTCAGGAAGTTTTCAACGCATTTCATTATACTCATTTTGATCAAGTGAAAGTTGTGATTGTGGGACAAGATCCTTACCATGGTCCAGGACAAGCGCACGGGCTTTCTTTTTCTGTACAGAAAGGGCTGAAGCTTCCTCCTTCTCTCCAAAATATTTTTAAAGAAATTGAATCTGACCTTGGAATGATCGCTCCAGAAAGTGGGTGTTTAATAAACTGGGCAAAACAAGGCGTTTTGCTTCTCAATGCCGTTTTAACTGTTAGAGAAGGAGCTCCTCGATCTCATTATGGGAAGGGATGGGAAATTTTTACCGATGCGGTCATTGCCAAGCTAGCAGCAAAGGAAGATGCCATTATTTTTATCCTTTGGGGGAAATCTGCTCAAGAAAAATGTTGTCATTTTCTAGAGAATCATCAACATTTTGTGTTGACTGCTCCTCACCCCTCTCCTTTTTCAGTACATACGGGATTTTTTGGATGCTCTCATTTTTCCAAGGCCAATAATTTTTTAAAATCTCAAGGAAAAGTTCCCATTGATTGGGGCGCCATTGAATAAAAACAAAGAAATATGTTAACTCCTTCCATATGGAAGGTTCTTTTTCTGTTGACTCCATCATTAATTCATCTCCTAAGGGGGTTTCTCTTTCTTCAAAGCCTCGGGCAACTCTTGAGACGTCTGATTTTAGTCAAGTGATGGCAAATAAGGAAGCAGAACAAATCAATTCTGTTCAAAGTTTTGTTAAGCTAGAAAAAGCAAGCCAATCCATGGCAAAGGCGGAGGAGACTTTTGTTAAAATGGGGGAATTTCAGAAAAAAATCGAAACAGCCTATCGCAATCTTCTTAAACTCTCTCCCGATGAATAAAAAATATAAAAAAATTTATAAAAAATACGGAAATCTAAACGAATGAATTCAATTTTTTCCCTGTCCTGCCCAGAAATCAACGGGTAATTCATAACTTCTAAGAGCCTGTTTAAAATCTTTTTAAGAGCAAGGCTATAAAAGCAAGAGCCACCATATTCAAGCTTGTATTAAGCTTCC
>JAGRNW010000146.1 GCA_020440555.1 Chlamydiia bacterium | reverse complement strand
AAAAAAAGTCTAAAACCACTGGTTTTCAGAAAGTTTAATAGGATCTCCTCAAGAAAAAACGCGGAACTTCCGTTATAAGCGTGGTGATGTGGAGCAGCGATTGTTAGGAAAGCCCTAATTGCCAATCGGAAAAAAGGCATTACTCTTTAGCCCATCTTCTTATGAGCTTGACAGCAAAAATTCTAGATTGGAAAAACGGCTCGATTCTGCTATCCTGGTTGCCAAAAATTGCTCAAGGACCCAAGCCCCATCAATGCTTCTACTTTAACCATGCAAGTCAATCATCATGAAAAATTCGATTTATAACATTTACTGTGACGAATCTTGTCATCTCGAAAATGACAATAAACCTGTCATGCTACTGGGTGCACTTTGGGCTCCAAATAGTCAGATTGAGAGACTAAATCAGGAACTAAAGCATCTTAAGGAGCAATGTAAAGCGCGAGGTGAAATCAAATGGACAAAAGTTTCCAATTCTAGATTGGATTTTTGGAAAAAGGTTGTTGAATGGTTTTTTTCTAATGATGACCTTCATTTTCGAGGTTTTATTGTCTCAAACAAGCAATCTTTAAATCATTCAGTATTTAACCAAAACTCCCACGATGACTTCTACTATAAAATGTATTTCTCTTTATTAAACAAAATATTGAGTCCAGAAAATTCTTATAATATCTATCTCGATATTAAGGACACTCGAAGCAGATTCAAGTTACAAAAATTGAAAGACATATTGTCTAATGACAAATATGACTTTACCGGACAGATGATTAACAAAATGCAACATGTGCATTCTGAAAATACGCCTCTCCTGCAAGTTACCGACTTTTTACTAGGAGCCATTAATTCCAAGTTTACGGGACACACAACCAGTGAAGCAAAGCTATCAATTGTTAAACTCATAGAACACTTTTTGAAGCAAAAAAGAATTCTTACCGACTTGACTACTTCGACTCCGCTTCGGGAAAATAAATTTAATCTTTTTGTTTGGACTCCTAGACCGGCGCAAAATGCATGACGACCTTTTCTTACCAGATGAATTAGACTATCGTAACGACTATCATGGAAATGAAGAGACCTTTCTCAAAGCGGCCTACGATATTTTTCATGACGATTTGGTAGCAAAGACAGTTCGCTTTCAAGAAAAATCTGTTCTTTTAGATTCGAAAATTGGAGAGGGTGATAAGCTTTCAATATTTTGGCACATTGTAACCAAAGACAATGACTTAGCTGCCAAAAGATGCCTCAATATATCACGCGCACAAAAAGTGCCCTGGATTAAACCCCTGTTGCTAGCTGTCCCTCATCCAGCTATCAAGCATTGGCGATATGTGGAAGGGAATGGCCAGATTCGACATTATGTTTGGGCAGAATCCACCAACTACGTGATAATTTTCGAAGAAAAAAAGACTAAATTATTTCTTGTCAGCGCTTTCTGTGTGGAACCGTGGAAAAAGAGAGATTTAAATAAAAAGTACATGAAGCGACTATAGAAGGAGTAGAAAAAGCAAAAACCACCTCAGAGAAGTGGTTTTCGAGTTCCTTCTACCGCCATTGGTAGATGAACATTTTTATCTTACCATATCTATCAAAAATATGCAAACCTGTATTAGACTTAATAAATTCTTTATGTTTTTCCCTGCGATAATACAGGCAGAATGGTATAAATTCGCTCTGCTGCGGGTAGGGTGATGTAGCCATAATCTCTTGACAATTAATCGTTTATTGTTCACAATTTTTTTAAAAAAGTGCTGGAGTTCACAAGATGGACGATTCATATCGCTTCATGACTGATAAGCAATACCTATTGGAAGCTCAACGTTCGCGGTTAGATTACGGCCACAGAATCGTTCCTAATCGTGTCCCTGTAGGTTTAAAAAAAATAGGCTTTGCCATTGCTATTATCGTGGGTATACATTCCAGGAAGAAGCATATACTCAGGTAATTTTAGTTTGAGAATTTATGATATAAAATTTTTGAACCAATAAGCTTTTTAACTCCCCGTAAA
>JAGRNW010000145.1 GCA_020440555.1 Chlamydiia bacterium | reverse complement strand
TGCAATTTTTTATATTAAAAAGCGCTAATAAGGAGATGCTGCTATATTCCGTCAACAAGTTTAAGTTATTTAGAAGTAAATAATATTCGAAGTGAGCAGATGTTCCGACATACTGGGCCAAAGACGTGATAAGAACTGGCCAGCTTGGAGCATGCAAGATTTGTACATTTGTGAGTTCCTTACACAAGAGAGTAACTTCGATTGGAATATTTTCTCTATGTAACTTCCTAAGGGATTTAAAAATAACAATATGCTCTTCAACATAGAAATCATCTTGGGTCAAGCTGCGTATTCCCAATTCCAAATATTTTTGATTAGTTATCATACAGCCAAGAACCATCATCTCGGATTCTATCGAATCAATTGTTTCACTATTTTTTTTCATAAGGCCACCCTGTTTGAGATTATTTTTCTTCAAGAGTTGCGTTTTCGATGCACTTTTGAAATGCTTCCAAATCGATGAGATAGCGACCCCCGATTTTTTTAACGCATTTCTTTGCTATAGGTGCTTTAGAGTAAATCCAATGGTGCCATTGGGGCAGTCGAGGCCACTCGTTCCGTCGACAGTATTCGCGGAGAGGAACCAAATTTTTGAGAACTTGCACATTAACCTCCTAACAACTGATGTCGGGCATAATGTACATGAATGTGTCATAATTAGCAAACTTACTTTGCTTCAAGGGTCAAAAAAAGTCTATCTCATTGATTTTTAACAAAATCCTTAAAGGTGAATGCTGATTCAAGTCCGAGCTTAATGGCAACAGACTTCAAAGCACGGTAGGGTACTGTGTGGTTGATACGTTCGTTCTTCTTACCTATAAAGACAAAACCTCGAGTGCGGCTGCCCACATAAGCGTTGATGTCATTCAGGACATGGCGAGAATATTTGATAGGAGTTCCACCAAGTGTAATTGTCCTGTCATCAAAATTTATGTCTTGGAGTTTCAAAGATAAGACATCCTCGAGCGCAACCGAACCCCCAAGATAAAATAATTTCACCATAATTTGTTCCCGCTGCTCCAGGTTCATCAAAAACTTGATATAAATCTCAAAGGGTAACTTCCGTTGTTGCGTGACTTCTCTATTCTGGTCTACTGCTATAGGTATGAATCCAAAAGTATGTTTAGAAAGCCAGTGGGAAAATTCACAATAGAATTTTACGTAGTCCTCACGTTTCTCAATAGGCCACTTTTCAACACATCGAATATACTCCACTATTGTTTCAGCATCCCACAGAGCAAACTCAGACAAACTGACTGGATTTCCATCTCTCAATCCTTTATGAATTAAGATATTTGTCTCAACCAATTCTTGCATCATGGACAAATATTTCTCACCAAATACCCTGTCATCACTTATCCATTGCGCCCACAGAAAAATCGCCATCATTAATGGATATTGAGACGCCTGAATTTTAAAATTTAGGATTTCATTCTGAATGGCTCTAGAATGCTTCGAGAAGGTAGCACCAGCCTGCTTCAATTCTCCTTCATCATAAAGCGGGTCTTCTTCAATGCACTTCTTCAAAAATGAAAAATAGGCATCTGTTCCTGAAGCAACAGGATAATGCCCATCTGGAAGGATATCACTGAGTTTATCTTGGTTTTGTTTCTTCATCAGCCAGAATTTAAGACAGTTATTTTATACATCATTTAACACCTCTTTGTTCATGCGTTGCAAGGTTTTTGCCATAGATGAAATAGATAGATGGCTATATCTTTTCACCATAGCCAGTGTTTTATGCCCTAAAATTGCCGCTATTTCAAGCGTAGAAGCTTCTGACATAGCCAAATGAGAAGCGCAAGTATGTCTTAGAGTATGAAAACATATATTTTCCAAACCTGCCTTTTTAATAGCCTTTTCCCACGCTGTTCTAATATCAGCTGGCTGTTCCCCATCTACACTGGGAAAGACATATTCACTGTTAATAAGACGCCGTGTGATCTTGCAACCTTTTTTCGGACAAGAAGAACATAAAATTTAACTTCTTGTTCGCATCGTCTCCGCGAGCTATTT
>JAGRNW010000144.1 GCA_020440555.1 Chlamydiia bacterium | reverse complement strand
GATTTATTTTTAGTTTAAATTTTCGAGGATACGCTCAATTTATTTTTCCTGGACACAACTTTCGGTTATACCTCCTGGCAAAGAAGGCAATGCCATAACAAAAAGCAATCAGAAAAAGCCCGCCTCCACTAAACCAGTTCCATCCTAAAGTCATAAACCATGTCATGGCAGAAATCACTAAAAGTGTGCCAAAATAATAAATGAATTGAAGCATTCTAGATGGCTTTACTGAAGAGCTGTTAACAGCGAAGGTATCCCATAGCTTTTCCACTTGATCTACTGAAATCACTCCATACTCAGCTGCTATCAATAGATCATTTTTTGAAATTTTTTTCTGTGTTTCGAAGTAACTTTTATGCTTCATATATTTTAGGAACTAAGTTTGTTTAATGCTTCCTCATAAGTTTCTCTGCTTTTTGATTTAAACTGTGGAATATTTCGTTTGAGTTCATCATCATAAACGTCAGCCAGAATATCATATTCGAGCTCTCCTTTTATGATTTTTGCGATACTAATATTTGGATCCCTTAATCCTCTTCCTGAAGAATCAATAAGAAAAAGCGTAATTCCAATATCTTTAATTGTTAGAGAATGGTTTTTTAAGTAAGTGCATAGATTAGAATCCGCATTAATATCTGCAAGAAAACCATGAGCTGCTTCAATTAATATTTTTCGAACTTGCTCCTTTGATAATGGGCCACAAATTTGAAATTCGAGCTCTAAAAATTGTATATCTCCTTCAGGCATTGCAACACTTACGCCAAAAGGTCGCATGTTATACTTTTTTGCAAGCACTTGAGAATTTCGTGCCATTACTTTGTTAACAGCTTTTTCATCTGGGGGTATTTCATATTTCATATGTGCTTTAAAAGAAGAATAAAAAATTATCGTGCTTATTGTTAATAAAATAAAAACCAACCACTTCAATTTTATTACCTCACTAAAAATTCATTTAATCTGCGAACGAGCGCATCTTGATATGTTAAGCTTTGAAATTCGTGATCAAAGAAAGCCGCTTCAGGATGAGAGACGAGATTAATGATTGTGTCTTGTTCTCTATCTGCACCGCTTTTATCAATATGAGGAATAAAATCGCGTTTTATTGATGCATTGCGATAATGGATGACTTGGGCGCATGTTTTTTGATAAATGTAAGCTCCAGGAGCAACCGTAACCACAATGATGCGCTTTCTAAGTTCTGGCGGATAATCTAAAAGGGCATTTCTAACATGGATAGCACCCTGGCTATGGCATACCATTAAAAACTTCGCATCCACCGAGCTTTTTTCAAAATAGCTATTCCACATTTTGTGAAGTAGTCGAACAGGTTCTGTAGCAGTATACTTTAATCCCATTCGACATTCCTTGAGATCAGGAGACTTCCCGTGCGTAGCGTTATAAACAGAATGAATGTTATAGCCACCTGTCAATTTGGAGAGATATTTTGCATTATTGTAGGCACTGTCAAAATCGTTCCAAACACCGTTAATGAAGCCAATTGCAATATTTTCTGCTTCTTTTAAGCCCAGGTCAAAAAGCCTTGATGGCTCATAATCTGGATACATTTTCTCAAAATCGTCACAATATTTGATGATAGGTAGTTGGGAGCCAATTGTTTTATCAAGATCTCCGCCACGTTTGCAGGTACGATGCCTTTCGCAATAGCAATGATCTTCTACTTCTCCATAGAAATACTCTTCAAATTTAGAAGAGTTATTCTCTGCTTCAAGACCAAAGCGATCAAAAATATTTATAGGATTACTGTTACAATAAGCATAGAGATTAGGCCCCTCCACGTATCCTGATGGATCTTGACTGATCCACCGGCCAATTCCTGGATCGTAGTAGCGTAGACCGAAATAGATTAAGCCAGTCTCTTCATCAATCGGTTTTTCAGCATATCTCCAGGGATTGCCAACTTCAGAAACTTCGGTTAGATCTTGGAAAGAATTGTATATTTTTTCATGACCAAATGCTGAATAGGTATAGCTCTCGACGATTTCCCGAGCATCAGGATCCAGGAGTGCGCATAGATTGCCTGA
>JAGRNW010000143.1 GCA_020440555.1 Chlamydiia bacterium | reverse complement strand
TGAAGGTGAACAGTTAGATCTATATTTTGCTTTAGGGTTATCCTCTCAAATCCTTGGACCCCGTAAAATAATCCTGTAAAATCAAGATGTAGTGCCGAATATGCTCAAGTTTTCGGATTTTCCCGAGTAGAGCTTCTGAACTTGGGTTAAGGAGAAAACTATAAAATTTAATAACGGAGAGGACATTTCTAACTACCCAATCTAGGGGACATTTTAATCTTGCCGCTACATTAAATATTTTAAATTTGATTTTAATAATTGATTGTGTCATAATTAACTTGTAATTTTAAAAATAAAAGAGGAATTAATATTTTTATGTTTTGTCATAAACTTTCATCATTTTTTTCTGCTGTTCAGATGGAGACTAATTCCTGTTTGCAAAAACCACTTACTAAAGCAGCTCTCTTAGTTATTAGTTTGCTATTTGCTGGAGGTGCAGTTGCTTCTTTTTTCTCAGGCCTAGGAATTCCTGGAATTGTGGCATTCAGTGGCGCAAGCGGAGTGTCGATCGTAGTTTTTATTATTGCATGCTTGCGTTCCCATCCTTTCAAAGCACAACGTAAGATATTTTCACAGGAGATTAATGCAAAGACAAATATAGTTAAAAAAACAGAAGATCAAAACAAAAAAAAATTAGGAACACAGGTAAACCGAATATCTGGTAACCTGAGTTTTGGGTCGTCTTCCTCGAATAAGAATCTAAAAAGCACAAGAGATGCAAGCAAACTCACTAAATCCAAGGGAGAAAAACCCAAAACTCAGGTTGATAATGAACTTGTGAGACAAATGATACTTGCGCACCGAATGTATGATGGTGAATCTGATAGTGAATCTGATAGTGAATCTGATAGTGAATCTGTGCACCAAATGTCTGATAGTGAACTTTTACGTAGTATGATTTCTCTAATTAATGCATCAAAAACCATAGAGGGAGCAACTCATCAATCGACTCAAAGTAAAGAAAATCAACTGATATTAGCTGATAGTGAACTTACGTGTAGTATGACTCCTCTAATTAATGCACAAAAAACCATAAAAGGAGCAACCCATCAATCGATTCAAAGTGAAGAAAATCAACTGGCACTGATATTAAATGAATTAGATTCTAGAATAAAATACCTGTTCAATACTTATGCCAAAGAAGGAGAAAGCACTGTAGCCCGGGAATTACAGTCTCTTTTTAAAGAAGCACAGAATTCCCCTGACACATTTGAAACCCTCGTTGTACAAGTTGTCAACAATAGCGGTTATGTTCCTAGATTTACTGCTGCTGTTTTAGAAAAACTAAAATGGCCTGATGATACAATGAAAGAAAAAATTTTACCTAAGTGTTTGGGCATGAAAATTGCACGAGAATGTATTTCATGGGAGGACGGTTTTATTAATGTTGATACTGCTGAGGAATTCAATGGCTTTTATACTTATAGGTTAACCATAATGAGTAAAAAGATTTTTGGCAAGGGGGATTTTACAAAAAAACCCATTACTATGTCTGATTCCTTGGCTCGGGCGATAGGTTATTCTATTCGGTTATCCGCGGAAAATATGATAGCAACGCTACAGAAGAAAAAAAAACAAGGCGAGATAAATAAAGATACAAATATCGGAATCCAAGTCGTCATCGCACAATCTGTAGAGTGCCGTTTTCCAGCCTCAATGCTCTCTCCTATGTTGCCTTATTTAAAGAACATTCCAGGCTTAGTAGGATTAGAGTTATCAGATATTGGTGTACGTAATCCTTGGGATAGTGAGGTCATCAATGAAAATAATCACGGTTTTCAAGATCAGGATGCCGCTGCTCTGCTAGCGATTTTTAGAACTAATCCTTATCTAATGCAGGTGCAGATTAATGTAGATGGCATGAACAACACAAAACAAAAAGAATTTATGCAACAATGGCAACAGATTTGGAAAGAGCGATCTTTTCAACCGCCCCATATTGAACAAATCAACAAATCTTAAATCAACACGCGCTAAGTGACTCCTCTCCGAAAGAGGAAAAGGTGTAGTAGCTCCCATTTGTTGGACAGCCGAATGGGTATAAGTTAACCTGAGTTTTGGGTTTTTTTCCCTCAGATTCAGTGAGTTTGCTTGCACCTCTTGTGCTTTTTAGACTCGTAAAG
>JAGRNW010000142.1 GCA_020440555.1 Chlamydiia bacterium | reverse complement strand
AGAATGTTTGCCATAAATGTGAAAAAAAATCACGCTATTTTCAAAAATCTTCTCAAACTAAATCCGCCTGAGTATATATTTGTGTGTAGTATTAAGATCAACAACTCGAAAGCAGCTTCTATGGGAATCAAAAAGGAAAACATATTGATCATGGCGAACTAAACTAAATGTTTGGCCATCAACCACAGTAAGCAAATAGGAGAGTGAGTTGGATCTGTTTTCAGAAACAAAAAAATCTTTTAAATAATTGTAAGTTTCTTCTTTTAGTTTGTTGTCTGGTTTAGTTTTTACATCATTATTAACCTGAGTTTTGGGTTGTCTTCCTCTGAATCCGAGGGAGAAAAACCCAAAACTCAGATTATTATTAACAATATAACCCAAGATTTCTTCCTGTTTTTCAGGAATATTCAATTCTGCAAATTTATTAGTATATTTTTTGAACTCATGTGGGTTAACGGCTCCTGATGCACAATATGTTTTGTTCTCAGGGTGGCTGATCTCATAACCCTTTTCTAAAATATTAAGATGCAGCTGTTTGATAATTTGTACATCATTGGTTTTGATTGCGTGGACGAATTGAGAGATATGGTCACGAATATAAAGAATGGAATAGGCAGCGATGAAACTGCAATCTTGCGCATCGTTTCTCGGTTCAGGATATTGATATTGGGTACAACCCTCTCCGAAATCAAACATTTTTAAGGACTCTTCTTTCAGTATCGATTTTTTAGATTTCCTGATGCCAGCAACTACAGCGGCAATTGCAAGTCCAATCAGTCCGAAACCTCCGACTCCACCTGCAGCAGTCATTGCATAAGGCAACCCACTCCAAGCTCCTGAAATTGCTGTATTCATCGCCGACATAAAGTGAGGGGCCCAAGCAACTTGCCCACCAATCAGAGTAAGCTTCCCCCAACTCCTGCTAGAAACAGAGCTGCGAAGAAAAGCGCTGTAATCACACTGTAAATGACGGAGTGTTTTTTAACATGATTTTTAACGGCCTCTGCAGCACGCTTAACTTCATTCACGATTTCACACATTGTTAGCCTTCGTAACCTGTTGCTGTTGTTTTGTTTCTTTCTGAATTACTCATCGCTTGTTAGAAAACATCTGAAACAATTCAAAATAGTTTATCCAAATTTTTGAAGAATTTTATTGTTATTAAATATTTCTTTTGAATTATTGATGGCTATTTGATTACCCCATTTCATTTGAACATGATATTTTTTATCTCCTACTGAAAGGGCGAATGACGAGACCATCATCGCACCTCCTCCACATATCAATAAGGCAGTAGAACCATAGAGCATCAGGCTTCCTCCTAAAACAGCCTTAAGCCCAGCAAGGGAAAGGGTTGTTGCGCCCACGATTCCAAGGATACCGGAAAAAATGACTAACGCGGCCAATGTTTTAGCTACAAGCTGGATGATTATCATTGCCTCTAAAAGATCACAACTCTGATAGAAACGACAACATACAGAGTTGTAGAGATTTAAAAATAATTTCATAACAACATTTTAAAAGAAAAAGATTTAATATAAAAGAAATAAAAATTTTTTTGTGGCTTTATCAATTGATTTTTGTGACTTCTTGCGGCCTGTTCACCGGATTTAAGAGCCTGAAAAGATTTCCTTTATATAAATTTAAAAATTTCATAAAACCGTTCCCTAAAGTTGCTACGAGAGCTCAGCGATGAAAAAGTGGCTAGTTTTATTTCTTCTCCTGATGTCCCATTTCCTATGGTCAGAGGAAGAAATCGAGTGCTTTGATTTTGAGGCTGCTACAGAACACGCCCTTGACAAACGCCAGAACTATTTTCTCACCTCAACAGATAACAAGATCACCCCCAAAGTCAACCCCATCACTGGAGAGTATTGCGAGGAAGAGCTTGATCTTGTCGTTGCAGGTTGCCAGCCTCTTTCAGTTCGTCGCTTTTATAACTCAGGCTCTCCTTATGATCCTCGCTATGCGGCCTGGCGCTACAACCCTGAAGCCTTTTTTGTGGCGAATATCGAATGGCAAGGGCAAGAAGTTTTTGCAGCGGTAGGGGACTTCGATGGAGGTATAACCGAAAGTTGTGTCCAGGAAAAATAAATTGAGCGTATCCTCGAAAATTTAAACTAAAAATAAATCTT
>JAGRNW010000141.1 GCA_020440555.1 Chlamydiia bacterium | reverse complement strand
TGAAGAAGTCAAAAATCCAGATAGAGGTTGTTCCATAGGACAGACCTTATGTCATGAATGTGAAAAAAAATCACGCTGTTTTCAAAAATCTTCTCAAACTAAATCCGCCTGAGTATATCGCAATTCTAACACTCCTATGTATCTTTGGTTTTCTTATTTTCAGATTTTTAATCCCGGATTGGGCTCCTTTCGCTAACTATCCCCTATATATCGCCTTATTTGCAGGTGGATTACCGCTTCTTTTCATTCTTTTAAGAAATATTTTTCGCTTGGAATTTGGCTCAGATCTCATTGCTGGGGTTTCAATTGTCACCTCTGTGATCTTAGGACAGTATTTGGCAGGGTCTCTCGTTGTTCTTATGCTTTCTGGAGGACAATCTCTCGAAAAGTATGCCATTCGAACTGCTTCAAAAGTACTTGAAGCTCTGGCTAAAAGAGCCCCTACTATTGCCCACAGGAAGAAGAAAATAATAATGGAAGACATTCCTGTGGAAGAAATTGAAATTGGAGACATTATTCAGATTTTTCCTCACGAAATTTGTCCTGTTGATGGCGAAATTATCGAAGGGAAAGGAGTAATGGATGAATCATATTTAACAGGGGAACCTTTTCTTCTTTCAAAAGCGCCAGGTTCACAGGTACTTTCCGGTGCCATCAACGGCGATGAATCGTTAACCATTAAAGCGACTAAATTAGCTGTCGATTCCCGATATGCTAAAATTATGCAGGTTATGCAAGAATCACAGCAAAAAAAGCCCCATATGCGTCGTTTAGGCGATCAGTTGGGTGCTTGGTATACTCCTTTGTCGATCTTGATCGCAGCTTGTGCGTGGTCAATATCCGGCGAAGCTATGCGATTTTTGGCAGTGCTTGTCATCGCTACCCCATGCCCTCTGTTAATTGGAATACCCGTCGCAATTATCGGTTCGATTTCTTTGGCTGCACGGCGCGGAATATTGATCAAGAATCCCATTGTTTTGGAGCAATTTGATCAATGCAGAACAATGATATTTGATAAGACAGGGACCTTAACATATGGCAAACCTGTTTTAACTGAACAAATGGTATTTAATCACTCTGATCCCAAAGAAATTTTAAGGATAGCCGCCAGCATTGAGAGGTATTCTAAACATCCTTTAGCTTCTGCCATCATAAAAAAAGCGATTGAAGAGAAGCTCGATTTAGTGACTGTGGAAAAAGTGAGTGAACCAAAAGGAAAAGGTTTAAACGGGTTCGTGGGTGGCCATGAGATTATACTCACTAGTCGAAAACAACTCGATGAATTAGGTTTAGCAAATAAAAATATTTTACTGCCTGAAGGACAGGGGCTTGAATGTTTGGTAATTTTGGATGGGAACCTTGTAGCATATTATCGCTTTAGGGATATGCCTCGCAAAGAAAGTAGTATCTTTGTTCAACATTTATTTCCTCAGCACCATTTTAAAAAAACGATGATTGTTTCTGGCGATCGTGAGGACGAAGTGAAATATCTGGCTGACTCTTTAGGTATTACTGAAATCCATGCGAATAAAAGCCCTGAAGAAAAAGTTGATCTTGTCGTGAGGGAAACAGCACGTGCGAAAACGGCCTACTTGGGTGATGGCATCAATGATGCACCGGCTCTCCTTGTAGCCACAATTGGGATCGCACTCGGGCAAAATAGTGACATTACGGCTGAGGCGGCAGGAGCTGTTGTGATGGATAATTCATTGGAAACGGTGGATGAATTTCTCCATCTTAGCCATCGCATGCGCGTGATTGGCTTGCAAAGTGCTCTAGGAGGTATTTTTCTTTCTATTGTGGGAATGATCATTGCAGCATTTGGGTTTCTTCCTCCAGTTGCAGGGGCTATTTCTCAGGAAGTGATTGATGTTTTAGCGATTTTGAATTCGCTTCGGACAGCATGGTCGCCGACGCGTTTGACAGATATGCCCTCGATCACTAAAAAAAAGAAAAAAAATCAGTGATGCATTGAGACATATTCTAATTAGGAGAAAAACAATGACAAAAGTAGTTCTGATAGCGGTTGCATTTGTTCAGCTACTCACAGTATCCAGGGAGTTTTCACTAAAAAGATTTAACACTCATTTCTATCCAAAAATATCATTGCCAATAAGCCTTTCAAATACCCGTTACCAAAGGCTGCCGCTCTCCTAACAGACGCCAAACCTCTATCTGGATCAACAATGGCCGCCATAT
>JAGRNW010000140.1 GCA_020440555.1 Chlamydiia bacterium | reverse complement strand
GAAAAAGCTTGGTTTTGGGCTTGAATTAAAAGTTTTCTGAGGCAGTCAAATCCTCGCCTAAATGTTGAAACTGCTGGACATTGTGTAGATTTTTTGTAAGGAGTTGGGCAATCTGCCTCTTCTTGTCTGCCGACTAAAAAAACAAGCGCAAGGGCAGAGACGACAGCAGCAACGAGAGATTCGATTCGCCTTAAATCCTTAAGGTGTGTATCTTCCAAATTAAACCCGTTGGTTTTGCAATTTGCAAACAGCAGTTCTATCGTCCAGCGTTTTTTATAGATTTCCAATATTTTAAACCCAGCAACTTGATTAGAAACAATAATAACCAGTTCCTCGTCTTTGCTCCGTGTGCCAGCAAAATAAAGGCGATGACCATCGAGACGATGTTGAGTGTGACGCTTTTCCCCAACTTTTAAATGTCTAAAGAAGACACCAAGGTGACGTTGGATTCTTCCCCATTCCACAAGTCTTTTCTCTTTGATTCGAATGAAAAAAGGAATTTTTTTGCGTACCAAAAAATCAATCCACGCTTTTCCTATGAATTCTCTGTCGGCCATTAGAGATCCAATGCGCTCCGCTCCAAAGGTATCAATGAAGAGGTTCAGTACATCAATACGCTCTGCCGTATTGGAATTCCCTTTTTTAGGGAGAGCTTTCCAAAACAGGGGAATAGAAAATTTTTCTGAAACAACAACGGCTAGAACCAGAAGGTTGATATCTATGGCCCCAAACTTCCAATTTGTACGGTCACTTGCTAAGTGGAGCTTCCCTTTAAGGTTACAGATCTCAACTAAAGAACGTGCAATATCTGCTGGCTCAAAGATAAACTTACTGAAAAAATTCCGTATCCTACGGCAGATGGATTCTTGTTTTGAGGCTCCCGTAAAACCAAGGGCACACTTATGTTGCTGAACATTTCCTGCCACGATAAGGCCAAGAATTATTTGAACAAAGCATTTTATTCTTGCCAAGTTCCAGGGTAATAGGCTTTGATATTGATTAAGAAGGGTATTGAGATCCATAGTTTTTTCTTTCTTTTTCTTGTTAACAAACTAAAGATCTAAAATTTTATGCACGCTACCCGTCATTTTTACAAGTAGACTCATATTATGATCCTATTCAATAGGTTAGAGATGGTATTGATGGTGTCAGTAAAAGAGTGAGAGATGAGGAATTGGAAGGGAAGAAGTCCCTGTTTAAAAACCGAATAGAGCGGATACCCCAGGGTTTGTTTTCAGGGGATTTTGTCTCCTTGTTCCATGAGAAAAGCAATAAACAAAGCAAAGCTCAGGATCATCAACAAAGTCACCAAACGCTCTGATTTTGTCATATGGGTGTTTTCCCAATGAAAGCCTGATGTCTTTAATTTTCGAAACAGTTCCTCGATGGACCAACGATTGCGGTACCGAGAGAGAATCTTCTCTGCTTTCAACTTTTGATTTGTCATAACAATAACAAGGTCGCCAGCCTTGCTCCGCGTACCTGCAAAATAGACCGTGCTTCCATACATCTGCTTTTCCACAAGTCTTGCCTGTTTTGGTATAAGATGACCAAAGAGATTTTTAGCTGGAATCGTCTCCTTTCCCCAAGGTAAGAGGGTGTTTTCTTTGATGCGGATGGTATAAGGAATCTTATGTTTATTCAGCATGCTAAACCATTTTTCGCCAATAAACTCTCGATCAGCCATCAAGGATCGAATTCGATGAAAACCAAAAACTTTGTCAAATTTATGCAACAAATCAATGCGTTCTGCCGTATTCGAATTTCCAGCCTTATCAAGTTCAACGAACATGAGGGGGACAGAGAGTTTCTTGGTAATCCGCCAACTTAAGACAAGATAATTGATATCCTTGTCACCATATTGCCAGTTGGTTCTATCCAAGGCGAGGTCAAATTTTCCTTTTCTCCTAACAAGATTGACAATGGCTTGGGCGTATTCTTCAATGGAAAGCGGCTCTTCACAAAAAAACGCTCTACTTTTCTTAAGCCCGCTTTAGGGTTGGGGCTATCAACATAACGGGCAAGGCTTTGATGGTGAACATTATTACTGCATAAGGCGCTAAAAATCATGGAAGCCAGTGTTTTCTGTCTTGATGGATGGAGCGAAAAATGCTTGGATATCTTTTGAGTAAGGAGATCTTGTTTTTTCATTTTTATAATCCTTCTTTTTGCAGGGAAGGATTACAAGACGACAAACTATTTCTTCTTACTTTTCAATTAGCTAATAAAAAATGACTTGTATTATATTATTTTTTATCTAGAACTAATAATTGATT
>JAGRNW010000013.1 GCA_020440555.1 Chlamydiia bacterium | reverse complement strand
TCTTTCAAAGAAATTGTTGTTGTTCCAAACACCACTTCAAGTTCGCAGGGGAGGTCTTCCCATTCATGCATTTCTTCATCAGTAATCTCATTCACTTCCCGGAGAAATTCTCCATCAAAGGATGGAAATAACATTTCTGATAACGGTTCTATTTCATCCATCGATTAATACTCCTTTATTCGCGCCTATATAACCTGGAGTACCTTTCCATTTTCTAATTCTCTCTATCTCAATTTCAACGAAGTTATTAACCCTTTGGTTAAACAACAGCACATCTCCAACTTCTAATCGTTGAAGGTCCTCCTTAGAGATCTGTTCTTTTGCTAAAACCACCCTCAATCGAATGGGGAAGTCTGACATACAAAAACTCTCTTTCATAAACTGGAAATTACGCTGGTTTTGACTAAAAGACAAATGATCCTTTACACTGTGGACTCATTTAAGAGTGAGCCATGTTTAAAGAAATTGAATCCGAATCATTTGCTGCCAGAGAAGAACGCATTTTAAGGTTTTGGAAAAAAGAACAAATCTTTTTCAAATCACTTGAACAACGGAGGGGAAGTGTCTTCACCTACTATGATGGCCCTCCTTTTGCGACGGGTCTTCCTCATTATGGACATTTATTGGCTGGAACCATCAAAGATGTCGTCTGTCGTTTTCAAACCATGATTGGTCAAAGAGTCGATCGACGATTTGGATGGGATTGCCATGGTCTTCCCGTTGAAAATGAAGTAGAAAAAAAACATAACCTATCAGGTGCTCCTTCCATTGTGGCTTTTGGAATTGATAAATTTAATGAAGAATGTCGAAATATAGTTCTTCAATACGAGGAACAATGGGAAAAAATCGTCGCTCGAATAGGGCGTTGGGTCGATTTTTCACGTACTTGGAAAACAATGGACCTCCCTTTTATGGAATCTGTTTGGTGGGTCTTTAAACAGATCTACAATCAGGGACTTATTTATGAGGGGTTTAAGGTTATGCCCTTTTCTGCTAAATTAGGGACCCCTCTTTCCAATTTTGAAGCAGGGGAAAATTATCAAGATATTGATGATCCTTCACTTATTGTTTCTTTTCCTTTAAGGGACAATCCTGAAACTTCTTTGATTGCCTGGACAACGACTCCTTGGACTTTAATTTCTAATCTTGCCCTAACGGTTGGAGAGGAAATTGAATATGTCACTCTAGTCGAACGAGAGAGTAGCAAGCGTTACATTTTGGCAAAAAATGCCGTTTCTTATTTGTTTCCCGACCAGAACAAAATCGAAATCATCGGATCGATGATAGGTCAAGAGCTCATTGGACGAAAATATAGCCCTATTTTTCCCTATTTTGCTGAGAGAGAAGATGCCTTCAAAGTAATTCCTGGTGAATTTGTTTCTACAGAAGAAGGAACTGGTATCGTGCATACTGCTCCTGCGTTTGGAGAAGACGATTTTGAAGCAAGTAAAAAAGCTAATATCGGCATCGTCTGTCCCGTGGATGAAAATGGACGTTTCACCAAAGAGGTTCCAGAGTATCAAGGGCAATTTGTGAAAGATGCAGATAAAGCGATTATCCAACGGTTAAAAGAGATCGGCCGTCTTGTTCGACGAGGGACAATCCGCCATAGATACCCTTTTTGTTGGCGTTCAGACACACCCTTGATTTATCGGGCGGTGACCACTTGGTTTGTCTCGGTTGAACAGATCAGGGATAAGCTGTTAAAAGCTAATGAGCAGATTCACTGGGTGCCCAGCCATCTTAAAGAAGGAAGGTTTGGTAACTGGTTGGAGGGAGCGCGCGATTGGGCTTTCAGTAGAAATAGATATTGGGGGACTCCTATCCCCATATGGCGTGCTGATGATGGAGAGATTCATGTGGTCGGCAGTGTGAAGGAACTTGAAATATTGACAGGAGCCACAGTGACCGATCTTCATCGTCACCACATCGATGGGCTTTATTTCGAAAAAAATGGAAAGCTTTTCAAACGGATCGCGGAAGTATTTGACTGTTGGTTTGAATCGGGGTCGATGCCCTACGGTCAAAACCACTATCCATTTGAAAATAAAGAAATGACAGAAAAGCATTTTCCTGCCGATTTTATTGCTGAAGGTATTGATCAGACAAGGGGATGGTTTTATACTTTGACTGTTCTTGGAGCAGCCCTTTTCGACCAGCCTGCGTTTAAGAATGTGGTAGTGAATGGAATCGTTTTGGCGGAAGATGGAAATAAAATGTCTAAACGGCTCAAAAACTACCCAGAGCCAGAACGTGTGATCAATAAATACGGAGCCGATGCTGTTCGACTCTATCTGCTTTACAGTCCAGCAGTTAAAGGAGATGATCTTCGATTTTCTGAAAAGGGAGTGGAACTCATTCTTCGTCAAATTTTGATTCCTTTATGGAATGCTTACGCTTTTTTTATCACTTACGCACGTATCTACAAATGGAAACCCTCGGGCCATCATGCTTCTCCTGAAAGAGTGATCGATAAGTGGATTTTGTCGCAATTGGCCAAATTGATCAAAGAAGTCAGAAGCGGTATGGATGATTTTGATCTCAACCGAGCGGTGGAACCTTTCGTTGGTTTTATTGATCAATTAACGAATTGGTATATCCGGCGATCGCGCCGTCGGTTTTGGGCTGATGAAGACACTCCCGATCGAAGACAAGCATTTGAAACCCTTCATACCTGTCTTTTGGATATATGTAAAATTGCTGCCCCTTTTATTCCTTTTATCAGCGATGCGATGTATGGCAATCTTCGGGCCGAGGAAATGTCTATTTCTGTTCATCTATGTGATTTTCCTAGGGAGCGTGAAGAAAATCGTAACGTTTCTCTCGAAGAGGGAATGAATTCTTTGATGGTGGCAGTAAGCTTAGGTCATTCGCTTCGTAAAGAACACAAAATCAAGGTGCGTCAACCTCTCCCAGCTGTTCATATCGTTTCTAGAGATCCCCTTATCATTGATTTTCTTTCTCACCAAAAGCACCTTGTGGCAGATGAACTTAATGTAAAGGATGTCAAACTACACAAGGAGCCGCGAGAGTTTGTAAAACATACCATCCGACCTAACTTCCGAGTATTGGGAAAAAAAGTGGGGGCTCATATGAAGGAGGTAAAGCTCATGATAGAGGCTTTTACGGAAGAGGAAATCAATACACTTCTCCATGGAAGAAACCTTTCTCTTCATTTGGATAAAGGAGGCGAATTTCTTTTGACTCCGGAAGATGTGGAGATTTCTCACACTGCACGTGAAGGGTGGATTGCGATGAATGCGGGAAATGTAACAATTGCCCTCGACACACAGCTTTCGGAGGAACTCCTTTTAGAAGGAATTGCCAGAGAGCTTGTGAATAAAATCAATATGATGCGTCGTCAGGCTAATTTAGATGTAACTGATCGAGTGAATGTGAGAATCGGGACGACAGATCGAGTGAAAAAAACCTTATTGATTCACGGAGATTATGTGAAAGAGGAGGTGCTGGCTCTTGAGCTTTTTTTTGATTATTCTCCAGAGAGTACCCAGTGGGATATCAATGGCGAACCTGCTGCCATCGCTATAGAAAGGGTGATTCCAATGAATTAAGAACCTGTCTTCACAGTCAAAAAGTCTCTTGATTTTGACTGTGAAGACAGGTTCTAAGATAGTTCTTCTTTATTGAGGCTGGAATAACGAACACGCCCTGACCATCCCATTTTCTTCCGGAGAGTTGAAAAAAAATCCCGTCTGGCAAATGAAACCATTTTAAAAGTACGTGAAGATCGACTGATTGTGAACACATCATTGGTTGCAATGTTATATCGAGAAATGCCATCGTAAGTAATCTCTACAGGCTCATAGGGACTTAAGTATTGCACCTCGATGTTCTCCTTCGGTAAAATGACAATGGGACGGTTAGAAATTGTATGAGGGCTGATGGGGGTGATCACAAAGGCTTCAAGTTCAGGAGTTAAGATAGGACCTCCTGCCGCAAGAGAGTAGGCTGTTGACCCACTGGGGGTGGCAATGATCACTCCATCGGCAGAGAAAGTGTCTAGGTAGGTTCCGTCAACATGAATCGAGAGATCTATAAGGCTGGGATTTTTTGCTCGATGAATGACCATCTCATTGACAGCAAAACATTTTTCTCCCGAAGTTGTCATCCCTTCCATCATCAGTCGATTTTGTATAATAATTTTTTTTTTAATTAAGTCCTCCAAGCTTTCGTAAAGATCTTCGAGCGGGATGTCAGCCATAAAGCCGAGATGACCTAAATTGATGCCTACAATAGGTGCTAGGATGTGAGGAAAGTGATGGACCAAACGTAAGATAGTTCCATCGCCCCCGCAAGAGATGAGAAAATCGATTTCTTCGGGTTTAACAGTTGAAAGGGAGGGAATTCCAAAGTTTTTAGATTCATCTTCTCGTGTGACAACCTCTACCTCATGATCACGAAAGAAAGCAATGATGTTCTTGCCCAATTCAAACGATTCTTTTTTAGTGATGTTTGCAAAAAGGGCTACTTTCATAAAACTTCTTGGTATTTTTTTTCATTTTTAGAAGAGAAAAAGAAGTGTCTTAAAATTTTTAAAAACATTTTTTTAGGAGTCAATTCAATTTCTTCTAAAAGATCTTGGTATCCACCTTGTTCAAAAAAGGCATCAGGAATTCCAAAATTAAGGAGTGAAATGGAGGCGAATCCTTGAGAAATTAAAAAGTGATTGATGGCGTTGCCGAACCCCCCTGCTAAAGAGTGTTCTTCGATGGTGACAAAACGAGTGTGTTTCATCGCTAGTTCAGTGATAAGATCAGAATCAAGAGGCTTAACAAAGACAGGGTCGACCACAGTCGCAAAAATTCCCTGTTCTTCAAGAAGTTCTGCCACTTTCAAGGCAGCGCTACATTGATGACCCAAAGCAAAAATGACCACATCCTCGCCGTGAGAAAGAATTTCCCCTTGTCCCAATGGACGGTACTTAATTTTGGCAGTCCGCTCTTCGGTGGGCAAATTAGGGTAACGAATGGCTGTTGGACGATTCCAGTTGAATGAAGATTCAAAAAGTTCTTTTAAAAGATGGCCATCTCTTGGTTGACAAATCACTATATTGGGCATCGTTTTTAGAAAGCCGATATCAAAAATCCCATGGTGGGTCGCTCCATCGGCAGCTGAAAGTCCACCCCTGTCGATAGCAAAGACAACTGGGAGTCTTTGTAAACAAACATCATGAAATAGGTTATCGAGAGCTCTTTGGAGGAAAGTCGCATAAATGCTGCACACGACTTTATTTTTACCTGACTTGGCCAGTCCGCCAGAAAATGTAACAGCATGACCCTCCGCAATTCCTACATCGAGACAACGATCGGGGTAGGCTTTCATCATAGGATCAAGACAAGAACCGAGAGACATGGCAGGAGTAACGGTAACGAGTTCTGGGTGACGCTCCGCCATTTTAAGAATATGTTTGCCAAAGATTTTGGAAAAAGTTGATTTTTTTGTGGGAGTGGGGAGAAATTCACATGTTTCGGGGTCAAAAGGCTTAGCCCCATGATAAGTAATTGGATCATTTTCTGCTTGTCTAAGTCCTTGTCCTTTTTTCGTGATCACATGAACAATCACTGGAAGAGGATAATTTTTTAATGTTTCCAAAAGAGGAATTAATTTTTTAAGATCATGTCCATCGATGGGGCCGATGTAGGAGAGACCGAACTGTTCAAAAAAAGGGGCTGGACTCACAAGATTTTTCATCGATTCAGCGATTTTGACACCCTGTTTGGCAATTTGAGATCCATACAAAGGAAGCTTTGAGAGCATCTCCTCAAAATCGTGCTTCCATTTATTAGTGCGGGGGTTATTGAGTAAACGACTTAAAATTCCCGTAATCCCTCCGACATTTTTAGAGATCGACATTTCATTATCATTAAGAATTAAGATAAATTTTTTTAATTTTTTGGGAATGTTATTGAGAGCCTCTAAGGAAAGTCCGCAGGTCAGAGTAGCATCTCCGATGATAGGAATTATATGAAAATTTTCATGATTCAAATCACGTGATTTGGCCATCCCCAAACCTAATGATAGAGCCGTCCCTGCATGTCCGGCATGGAAGTGATCATGAACTGACTCTTCCGGGTGAGAAAAACCTGAAAGTCCTTTGTATTTTCGAATTTTATCAAATCGATCGTTTCTGCCAGTCAAAAGTTTATGAGTATAAGTTTGATGGCTTACATCGAAAATAAAACGATCCTGAGGAGATGAAAAGACTGTATGTAAGGCAATGGTGAGTTCTACGCATCCAAGATTGGAGGCAAGATGTCCCCCATTGACCGAGACAACATCAATGATTCGTTGTCGAATCTCCTTGGAAAGATGGATGAGCTCTAAAAAAGTTAGCGATCGAAGATCAGAAGGAGTGGACAGTGTATTAAGCATTCATTGTAACCCCTGGATCGAGCGGGATGCTGATCGTCGTTCCATCCCTTTGTTTGATTAATTGCTCAATTTTTTTTTCAGCCTGAGCGAGTCTCTTGGAGCTTGAACAGATGAGGGTATCGGCCTCTTCGTAGAGCGTTAAAGCATCATCAAGAGAGATCTCTCCTCGATTCATAAGTTCAAGAATTTCTTCGAGACGTCTAAAGGCCTGTTCAAAATTAACTGGTTTGTTATCTTCCACTTATAACCTTTTCTTTAACGGTAAGCAAACTCTCTCCGTCTTTAAACACAGCTCTGATTGTTTGATCCATTTCAAGTTGGTTCGCTGACACTATAACCGAACCCGTTTTTTGCGCAAAGAGGATGGAATACCCTCTTTCTAAAACTTTTTTTGGATTCAGCGCAGTTAAACTTTTAGAATAAGTCATGATGGATTGTTTTTTCAATTCAAGCATTTGTTTGATTTTATGGTTAAGAAGAGTTTCTAGTTCATCGAGTCGTTGCATGGGGGGGCCAATTAAATTATAGGGAGAGGTGAAAAGGGGATGGGTGGCATACCGCGTCAATCTTTCCTTGGCCCGACGCATCAAATGTTTGAGAGTATAATTCAGTTGTTGCCGATTCCTTTTTAATGTTTCGAGTTGTTTCATTAACTCTTCTGTAACAATTTCAGCGGCGGCTGAGGGGGTTGGAGCTCGAACGTCAGCTACATAATCAGAGAGAACAATATCGGTTTCATGACCAACTGCTGAAATCACAGGAATTTCACTTTCGAAAATTGCCTTCGCTACACACTCTTCGTTGAAGGGCCAAAGATCTTCCAGGCTTCCACCTCCGCGCCCTACGATCATCACATCAACGAGCTTTTGTTGATTTAAGAGTTCGATGGCGTTTGCAATTTCTTGAGCAGCCCCAGCCCCCTGTACTCGGACCGGATACAACAAGAGATGAAATCCGGAAACACGACGGGAAATGACTTGGATAATATCTCGGATCACGGCCCCTGTAGGACTGGTGACAACTCCAATTTTTTTCGGAAAGAGGGGAAGTTGTTTTTTCAGTTCTTTTTTAAACCACCCAAGAGAATATAGTTTTTTTTTCAATTTTTCGTATTTGAGGAGGAGATCTCCTACTCCTTTAAGTGTGAGAGTTTGGCAGATGAATTGATATCTTCCATGAGGGGGATAGACGGTAACGCTTCCTGTGACAATGACAGAATCGCCCTCTTTTGGCATTTTAGAAATATTTTCCTTTTGTCCTCGAAACATCACAGCAGGAATTTTGGCTCCTTCGTCTTTGATATCAAAGTAAAGATGTCCCCCCGAGTGGGGTTTAAAATTGCTGATCTCTCCCGTGAGAGAACATGAACGAAAATTGTTTTCAAGCTGATTTTTGATAGCAAAGGTCAGTTGGGAGACGGTTAAGGGAGTTGTCATCTATTGCCTATGTATGTTATCAATGCATCACCACAATGTTTCTGGAGTAAGCCATGGCCAAAGATAAAAAAAGAAGAGAGGTCGTCATCGCTGGCAACTGGAAAATGTATAAAAATCGGAATGAGGCAATGCATTTCATCGAGACTTTAGCACCCCTCGTCAAGGAGAGTCAAGTTTTGATCTACCTCAGCGTTCCTTTTACTGCCATAGCTTCTTGTGTGGAGCTTGTAAAAAAGCTTGATTCTTCCATTATGATTGGAGCTCAAAATATGCACGATGCCAAGGAAGGGGCTTTTACAGGGGAGATCGCAGCCGAGATGCTCAAGGATGTAGGGGCTAGTTTTGTGATTTTGGGCCATTCTGAGCGTCGGCTTCATTTCGGCGAATCAAATGAATTTATCAATAAAAAAGTTCATAAGGCTCTCGAATCGGGACTCCGTCCCATCTTATGTGTTGGAGAAACCCTCGAAGAACGAGAGCGGATGAAGACTATTTTGGAGGAACAGATCTCTAAAAGCCTTGCAGATCTTTCAGCTGATATGATCAAACCTCTTATTTTGGCCTATGAACCCGTATGGGCAGTCGGAACAGGTAAAGTGGCTTGTCCTTCTGAAGCCGAAGAGGCCCACGCTTTTTGTCGCAAAGTTCTTTCCGAGCAGTTTGGAGACGAGATTGCCTCTATGCTCCCGATTCTTTATGGAGGTTCCGTTAAACCTGAAAATTCAGCCGTTTTACTTGAAGAAAACGATATAGATGGCCTTCTTGTGGGGGGGGCCTCTTTATCAGCTGAAGTATTTAATCAAATTATTCATTTCAATATACGAGTAGAATCATGATAGTTTTCTATTACTTAACGCTGGTTTTATTTATCTTGGTCTCTTTTATTCTTTGTTTTGTCATCCTGATCCAGGAGGGTAAACATTCAGGATTGGGGGCTTCACTTGGTGGAGACTCAGGAGAATCGCTTTTCGGAGCATCAACTCCTGAGGTATTGAAGAAATTCACTGCCTATTTATCGGTTACTTTTTTGGTGGGCTGCGTTGTGCTCTCTCTTTGGACGGCTTCATTATCACGAGTAAAAAGCAAAAAAATGATGAACCAAACAGAATATCTTGATCAGTAGGCAACGATGATGAATTTAAAGCTTCTTTATTATGGCAACCCCCTCCTGCGGAGGAGAGCGCGCCCGGTCGAAGGAATCACAGATGAAATTCGAGAGCTTGTCGCATCAATGATTGAAGTCATGAAATCTCATAATGGGATTGGACTGGCCGCTCCCCAGGTGGGGTATATGGTTCGGATTTTTATTACGCCTGTTGAAGGAGTGAGTGAGCAGGGAGAACTCATCTTAGGCGAGCCTAAAGTATTTATAAATCCGGAACTTTCAAATCCGAGTGAAACATCTGTCGAGATGAATGAAGGGTGTCTCTCCATTCCCAAACTTTACGCAGCCGTTTCGAGGCCGCTGACTATCCATACTAAGGCTCTTGATTTAAATGGTCATCTTTTTGAAGAGACCACTTACGGCTATGCTGCTCGGACCCGAATGCATGAAAATGATCATCTCAACGGTGTACTTTTTATCGACCGTATCAAAGGAAAGCAGCGTACAGTCCTTGAACCTGAGTTACGACGAATCAAACAACAATATAAAAATATGTGAGTTAGGAAGGACGGGAAGGGGCCAATTTGAGGGTGAATGAATAACGATGATCAACAAAACGGCGTTCATAGGTAAAAGTAGCGTGCCAATGGTCAAAGATCACTCGGGTTAAATTCATCTCATACTCCGTGTAGTTGGGTAAATTTCCTTGTGTTTCTGTGATTGTATCGAGGATCCCTCGCAGGTTCCAACCCTTTCTTAGTTGACATTTCATCCATAAGTTGGGATTAAATCTATAAAAAAGACGGGCAAGAAGAATATCACGTCTCTCTGAAAGGGGAGAAGCAAGAAGAGCTGCCTCACTCCTGACAGTTTCGAGCAAAAAATTATAAAAATCGGCTTTTCTCCAATCAAATTTCGAACGATGGCGATATTCCAAAGCAAATGCCAGATTTTGTGAAACGCTCCATTCGGTCCGTCCATCGATGTAATCGAGCTGCCTGTGTTCAAAGTTCCAGGCTCCGTGGGCGGCTGTAAAAAGATAGTCGGTTGGGACCCACTCAAATTCAAAATAGCCTTTTTGTATTGTTCGCCCTACTTTTCCTCGATGGACGAAGACATTTGTCCAAATGTCAAAAGTGAGGGGTCTTTTGATACAGGTGCTCTGTTTGACAAAAACAGAATTTCTCGCTCCAATACGAGCGACTGAAAGTTCATTGTAGGCGTCATGCATGGTGAAGATGTAGGGGAGCCCTAAGGGGACCTTTGGTGGTGTAAGGTAGTGGTAGAGTAGGTAAGGTTTTACCACATGTTTTATTCCTCCCAAACAACGAGAAAGACTTGTCTCAATGGTCGCTCCGAAGTCACCAACAGCTTGACCAATGCCGCTTCCTCCGTGACTATTGCCATAGGCGATGCCTATCAGAGAAGCTTCTGGAGTGAAGGTCACTGCTCCTAAACAAAAAGGACGATAAATGCGAGGGGCAACAGAAAATCTGGTTGAATGAAAATCTTTTGCGTTTTGGACATCGTCACTAAAACGGTAGTCGAGGTAACTTGCACGAATAAAATTCTCAAATATGATCCCTGTTGTTCCAAACTCAAATGGACGCCAGGTATAAGTGAGGGTAGGGAGCTCTTGGTTGATGGATTGAAAATCATTGACTCTTATACGTGCATAAAGAGCAGCGATCCAGTTACAGGCGTTTTTTCGAATCTCAAGTTGTGTTTTTCCCGCCGTTTTTAAATCAAAGTCTTCGGTTGCATAATCGGCGGCCATATTCCCATCACTCACAAAATCATAGGTAGCTTTCACCGTTAAATCATCTCCTAAGCAAGTGAAGTAGCTGCCTTCGTAACGGTATCGATCACGTTTTTCGGGATCGTTGATGGAAAGATCATGGGCATAATAGTTGCGAGTATAAAATTCTGTAGAAGAGTTGCGAGGGTTGTACTCTGTCTCAATCCCTCCTCCGAGCCCTCGACCAAAGTAACCACTAAGGCGCAAAAAGCCATAAAACTCTCCTAATGTTAAAAATCGATAACGAAGAGAGAGGTGGGTTCCTAAAAATCCTCCCCAACCAAATTTAACGGCCAAAGGAGACTCACCAATGCTTTTGAGATCAAGATTAAATTTGGGAAACCAAAAGAGGGGAACTCCCTTAATCCGAAAATTAATGTGCTGGGCGGTCATGATCCGGTTCCGATTGACGGTGATCCGAGGAGATGTAACGAGCACATTTTTATCGGGCCCTTCATCGGTCGAGATATATCCATCGTAAATCACAAGTTCTTGATCGGGGTGAAAGTAGATTTGCTTTCCTCCCACATACCAAGGGGGAGAGGCTGTTCTTCCGTTGATGAGCATCCCACTGTGGGTAATAAAGTCATAATAGAAGCACTGTCCCACAAGCGCTTTGTCTCGGTAGTCGATTAGTAAATCTCCTTCACAATAAAGAGAAAATTCGGGAGGATTGGCCTCTAAGTTGCGCACATAAATAATATGTTTGGCCTGAACGCGGAGGTCGGGCGCTCTGAGGACTCCTCCTTCATGGGTAGATAGAATACCATCTTCATAGATAGGGTTTGTTAAATCGACTACGACTTGATTTTCTATTTCCACAATTTCACGTAGAGGAGGGTACCTTCCTGCATCACAGGGGAAGCACTCCACAGACCATGGTTGAGCAGGGTCTGTGGTCAATTCATCAGCTAGTAAAGGACATGAAACAGCAAGAATACAAATATATAAATAGTTTTTTAACCTGTTCAAACAATCAGTGAAAGGGATCGTCATTCAACTCCTTTAATAAGTAAGCCTGCGATGGCATATTTATTTTTGGAAGTGTCATGACACATCATTTTAACAAGGGCTGAAACCCCAGCTTCACTTTCTTTTTTTAAGAGAAGTTCCAGGGCGAGAATCATCAATCGGGAGGTTTCTTCGGGCGAGAGAGTATAGCTCGTCATTCGATCGGGATCTGAGGCAATTTTATCTTCTCGAAATCGGATGGGGGGCAAACTTTTTTCTTGATCTAACCAAGTGATGATCTTTTTTCCATACCCCTCTTCTTCCCCAGCGTAGTAGAGAGCCAGAGTACAGTACGTTCGGATAAAAGGAGCACCGGCTTTTTGTTCCATTTTTTTGAGAAAATTGAGAGCTCTTTCCGATTTATGATTGCAGAGAAGTTCGACGGAGAGGGGGATTAAAGTTGTTTCGTTGTGCTGGAAAATGGTGGCAACAGTCTCCAGGAATACCTCTTCCGATTGTTCCAAAGTCTCTCTCAAAATCTCCTCTTTAATCAATTGGGTCTGGGCTATCATTCCAGGATGCCGTTTGGTTAAACAGGTAGCCGATGGGTGGACAGAGGCAGCTGCCAGCCCTCTCCCAGGAGAACGATTGATTATCATGCCAAGATCTCGAGCGTCTCTGATTAGAAACTCTGATAATGGAGCTCCCTTGGGCAACCTTTTGAGCTTTAACAGAGCTAGCATTGCGTTGAGCCGAATCGAGTAATCGGTCTCTTGAAGTAAATTCTCTAAACACTGAACGATTTTTTCTATGCGTTCTTTTCCACAGCCATTTCCAAGTTCTCCTAACAAAACAGCAGCGAACAGATTTTTTTGACTGGCGATTTCGATAATTCCCTCAATTGTTTCTGTTTCTCCCAATGTGACAAGGGAAGCTAATGCTGCGAGTCTCACTTCAATCTCACTTGCCTTTGCAAGTTGTCTCAAAGAGGGCAATGAGGAATGATCATCGAGTTGACCAAGAGCAAGAGCGCATGCTTCTTGTTCTCCACGATTGGGACTGGTTAGTTGTCTTTGAATTTGGGGAAGAAAATCGTCTCGCTTCTCTTTAGCAATGAATCGAATGGACTCAATTCGTACTTGGACATCACTGTCGGTAAGAAGTTGACGTAACATACGGGTTGCACTTGGATATTGTAATTGAACCAAAATCTGCGGAAAAAGTGGAAGAATGGGAGGGGGGACCTTGAGTGCAAGGGCTTGCATATGGCCTGCGATGTTTGGGTCATTTTTTGCACTTAACTTGTAGGCAGCCTCCAGTCGAACGAGTAAAAAAGGAGAGGAAAGAGCTTGATGAATCAGAAGATCAGCTTCATCATCATGAAGATTGATAAGACCATCTAGGGCGGCGAGTTGTGTGAGCATTTGCTTGGAATTAAGGCCGATCTCAAAAATAGGAAGAAGGGTCGAATCGAGGGCAATGGATGCTCCAAATATGGAAAGAAGTTGTGTTTCTGGGTCGGAACTTCTAGCCCCTTTCTCAATCAACATTTTGGCAATCTCTGAGAGAAGGTCAAAATCTTGGGTTTTCGTCTCGTCAACCCCCTCGAGGTAAGCATCTAGGGCTTTTTTTGTTTCTCCAATATGAAGAGCGTAAAGGATTTTTCCTTTCTGTGCTGGGGAAAAGCCTCCCAAAAGAGGAGCGTAGAAAAGAAGAGGAAGAATACATAACCATTTCATGATTTAGCTAATAGTTAGAACTTGTCTTCATTTTTTAATTGAGAGGCTCAGGATACGTTGAGCGGGGGTTTTTTTCCCACAATTAATGTAGCTACCCCCCCCAATAACTTCTTAGATTGAACTTCGATAAAACCCTCTTCTTGCAAAATCAAACTCAACATTTTTGGAGAAATAAAATGATGGATGCTGTCGCAAAGATATTGATAGGCCGCTTTATTATTTGTTACCATCCTTCCAACCAGAGGAAGAACAGTTTTGAGAAAAAGAGTGTGGAAAAGATTTAAAGGGAAAAGAGTGGGTCGAGTGAGTTCTAAAATGGCAAAGATTCCTAGAGGCTTTAAAACTCGATATGCTTCACTCACACATTTTTTTGGTTGAGAGACATTTCTAATCCCATAGGCGACACTCACGCCATCAAACATTTCAGCTGCATGGGGAAGATGCATCGCGTCACCGACAAGGCACTCCATACGATCTTTAACTTTTTCCCCCTTTTGTTTGGCGATTTCAAGCATGTTTTTTGAAAAATCGAGGAGAACGCTCTTCCCTTTTTTTTCTTTTTTTAGAAAACCAAGAGCAATCTCTCCCGTTCCAGCACATAGATCAAGAAGGTTTAGGACCCCTTCTTTTTCGAGTGTTTTGATAAGGGAGCGATTCCAAAAACGGTATAACCCAAAGGAGAGGAGACTATTGGTTTTATCGTATCCTGGGGCAATATCATTAAACAGGGATTGGATGGTCTTGGGTGTTGTAGCTTGATATTTCATGGATCAATTGGTTAAAAAGTGAAATGGCTTTGTAATGAATCTCCCCGAGCCTGTAGTGGCAAATTTTATAATACGTTTTGATCAGTTCCAAGGGGAGAGCGCATTGTTTTTTTGCTAAGCATGCAATTTCTTCAATATGTTTTTCGCTATACGCAAGACTCATTTCTAGTTGACATAAAAAATGAGCCACGGCCTGTTCTTTTTCTGAAAGGAGTTCTTTTTGTCTGGCGATGACGGAAAAGACAAAGGGCAAATGTGTCTGGTTGTACCAACTTTCAGCTAAATCCACAGTCGTAAAATTAGGAATCTCAAGATTGAGAAGAGCTTCATCTCCGATTAAGAGAATTCCTTGATAAGTGGCGAAGGGAAGTGAACGGTCAAGAATTTCAAAACAGGGAGAGATGTTCCAAAAATGATAACAAAGAACTTTCAACAGGGCTGCTGAGGTGGCACTATGATGAGTCAGTCCAACGCGTGCCCCATCAAGCTCTTTTAAGGCTCCTTTGTGATAGAGATTGACGCTTAATATTTTTTTCTCAGCTGCGATTCCATATCCCGGAATTTGCTCATACTTTGTCCTTTTGTGATCAAGAAACTCTTTCAAACTGACAAAGCTGAGGTCAAGTTTTCCCTGATGGATCAGCGCATTGAGGTGTGAAGGGACAGCATAATAAAGCTCGACTGAAGGGGCTATCATTCCTTTTTTAAAAGAGTAGTTCAAAGGATAAGAGTTTATGTAGTTTACAAAACCTACTTTTAACATGGCAATTCTCCCGAATGGGCGTATTGAGGGATTCTTTTTTTGTGAAGAATCAACTTTCCCATCATCTCCCGATCCATATTGATTTTATAACCTCCAGCCATATCGATCACCTTTTCCTCGTGGTTAGTAGAGGAAAGATCATTGGCACCCCAGTCAAGAATCTCAAGGGCTTCATAAACTCCCAGGTAGTTCCAAAGGGCTTTGATATGTTTTATATTGTCCAAAAAGAGACGAGCAACTCCGAAGATGAGGGGAACGTTTTTTTTATTTAATCTTTTCTTTTGTCGGCCTAAGGCATTGTCTTCTTCTCCAAATTTAAGAGGAATAAATGTTTTAAAACCCTTTGTTTCATCCTGACAATCTCTGATCATTTGAAGATGATTCATGATATGTTCATTTGTTTCAACATGGTTAAAAAGCATCGAGATATTGGATCGAAGTCCAATTTTGTGAGCAATTTTATGAATGTTCAAGAATTCATCTGAAGTAATTTTTCCTGGAGCGAGTTTAGGGCGGATTTCTTCATCCAAAATTTCAGCCCCTCCTCCGGGAAGAGATCCGAGTCCCCAAGAGATCATTTTTTCCAAAACATTTTCAATTGAAATTCCATGCAATTTGGCCAGAAAATCGTACTCTACGGCCGTTAAGGCCTTGATATGGATCTTTTCGTCGATTCCTTTAATGCGAGTGAAAAGTTCCTGATAATAATTAAGATCGCACTCTCTCCAAAGCCCTCCCACGATATGGACTTCGTTAAAGGTGTCGGAGGGAAAGGAACGGATCTTTTTTTCAATATCAAGCGGAGTGGAAAACCAGGCTTTTTTCCATCCAGGTTTCGCGTAAAAGGAGCAGAAAGGGCAGCTGAGTTCACATAAATTTGTGGGATAGAGAAAAAGAGTCGAAGCAAAATAGACGGTTTCTCCCGTTTTTTTTTTCCTCACATGATCAGCAAGTTCTTTAATTTCGAGAAGTTCATCAGGATTCTTGATTTCAAGAAGTTTAAGCCCTTCTTCTTTGGTGAGACGCACATCATGTTGGATTTTGTAGGTCACATGTTTTAGATGATCATTCTTTTTTTTCACTGGTCTTTTTCTCATCATTAGAAATTTTTTTTGCGCCACAAATCATGCAGTCTGTAGTTTTGATTTTTTTGTCGCAAGGCCTTTGGCCGCATTCCTTTTTAAGACGGGATTTTCCTGTTAAAATCCAACTAAGGCCCAACAAAATCACAACCCCAACCATTAAAAAAATGGCGGCGATAATGGTGAGGATCACTGTGCTCATTTCGAACCTTCAGGTTGTTTCGGTACAACAAACCTAGCAAAAAAAGTCATGGGATTGCAAACATTTGTTCTTAGATGAAAATTTATTGAAAAAATTGCAAAGCGACTATAAACTTTCAAATTTATTAATTTCCAATGAAGATGCATACGATGAAATCGAAATTTATTCTTTTTTTGCTCTGTTTCCAGGGAATTTTTTCTCATTTGATGCTTGCGCAAGATGCAGATTATGTCAATCAAGCGAAACTTTTTTTTTCAGCAGAAAAACTCTATAAAGAAGGAAGAAAAAGGCAAGCACTTTCCTTGTACGAGGAGCTGGCTAGAGTGGATGGAGAGGAGAATGAGATATTTTGGTCGCTTTTTCAAATTGGTAAGATTAAAGATGAGCTTGGTTTTCCCAGAGATGAGATCATCGAAAGTTACCTTACCGCTCATAGGTTTCGTCCTCATCGATTTGAGCCTGTTTACTATTTGGCAGTCTTTTATAACAAAGAACGCAATTTCTCTCTTGCTTATGAAAGTATTAAAGGGTGGGAGTCTCTCCCGAAGCCAAAAACTCAAGAATCTTCATTCATGGATACATGGATTGAAGAGTATGGCCTTCTTTTTGAGCGATCTTTAGCAAGTTATTATCTTGGTTATCATCGCCAGTGTGCAGAAGATTGCGAATCCCTCTTAGCGCTTCCTCAACTTCCTTGTAATTATCGAAAAAGAGTGTTGTCCAATCGACAGTTTGTCTCCTCTCAGGAAGGAAAAACAGTGATGATTTCGGTGATTGCGCAGAATAAAGGACATGTTCTTCCAACTTTTTTGAAATGTATCGACAACCTTGACTATGATAAAGATCTGATCACTCTTTATGTCACGACAAGAGACAATATGGATATGACTCAAGAAATATTGGAAAAGTGGGTGAATGATCATGCGGCTGAATATCATCTTGTTCTTTTTGAAACGGGAGAGGTTTGGAATGTTGGAATGATTCGAGACAAGTGTTTAAAAAAGGCCCGAGATTTAGGCTGCGATTATTATTTTTCCATCGATTGCAATGATTTTATCGCTCCGTCAACACTCAAAGACCTTGTTTTTAAAAATAAAGCGCTTATTGCTCCCCTTTTACAACCTATTCCACATTTTGAAACAACCTATTCTAATTTTTCCCTTGAGGTTGACGACAAAGGCCACCCCAAAGACCATCCTGATTATTTAAAAGTTTTTAACAGAGAAAAAATAGGAACCATCCAGGTTCCGTATCTTGAACAAATCTATTTGGTCGATCTCAAATTTGCAGAGGGTTTATCTTATCTAGATGCAACAAGAGATGAAGAGGCCGTTGTTTTTGGACGCTCGGTTCGCAAACACAACATCGAGCAATATATTTGTAATGAAAAGGATTTTGGAACATTTTATCATGTTCCCTTTGCGACAAGTTTGAAAGCAGAACAAATGATTTTCAGTGAAATTTGTAAAGAACGAACCAACTTTGCTTATTTTGAGCCATCTGAAGCTGAAGAAAATTTGTTAGAAATAAAGCCACAAAATATTTCTGCTTCAAGCCTTTATAATTATGGAATGCGCTTATTAGGAAAAAAATCCTACAGAAAAGCTCTTGAAGTTCTTTGTCAATGTGAAGGAAAAGCTCTTGAACCCGTTGAACAATATAGCCTTTTGACCCAGCTTGCCCAGCTTTCAGAAATCTTAGGTTTACCTGAGGAAATCACTGTGAAACGCTATCTAGATGTTCATATAGCCTTTTCAGATCGGCTTGAGCCTCTCCTCGCTTTGAGTAAATACTATTATCAACGAGAGAAATTTCATGAGGCCTACTTAATGGCTGAGATGGGATACAATCTTTCTCGGTCATTATCTGAATTAGGACAAACAGGGTGGATGATCGACTATGGAATGCCTTGGGAGTTTGCACATGCTTTGCATGGAGCAGGGTATTTTAATCGAGCCATCGATCTTGTTGAGGGGATATTGAAAAATCCTTCCCTTCATGAAGGGCAAAGGAAAATTTTAAGTAGAAATCTTTTTTATTATAAGGCTGGGGTGCAAATCACAAACTTTGCCAAAGATAAATGGGGAGTGCCTCATTGGGAGGTTCCAGGTATGGAGATTAGGAAACTTTCTTCTTATAACCAAAAGAGTCATTCTTCAAAGTTGCATATTTGTACTTATGCCTCCGATTTAAGGCCTCAGTTGGAACAACTCAAAGAATCATGTACCTACTTTGGTCATGACTTGATCATATTGGGGCTCGATAAACCCTTTTCCTTTGGGCAGGTGATGCGTGATTTTAGAGAATATCTAGAGACAATTGATCCTGATGATGTTGTTCTTTTCATTGATGCTTACGATATTTTGATTTTAGCGGATGAGAAGAAAATTTTGGAAAAGTTTGCACAATTTAACGCTCCTTGCGTTTGTTCAACCGAGGTGAACTGTCATCCATTACCGCATTTTTCTTATTTTTACCGAGAAGAAGCTCCCACAAAGTTTAAGTATCTCAATTCAGGGGCTTATATGGGGTATGTATCTTATATGAAAGAAGTTTTTGATGCTGTTTCTCCCATTCCTGATGAAACGGATGATCAAGGACTTCTTTCAGCTTTTTATCTTTATCATCCAACAAGTTTAAAGCTCGATTATTTTGGAGATTTATTTTTATCTCTTTATCTTGTGGAGGAGAATGAAGTAGAGCTTGATTCTGAAAACAGACAAGCAAAATGTTTAATCACAGATCGCATTCCTTGCGTGGTGCATGGAAATGGCCCTGGCAAACTACTATACCAACATATCTATAATGAACTTTTTAAAAAAACAAGGTCAATGAATACGGAGGGTGCATAGAAGCTTTTTCGTTGATTTGTGTTTGATAGAATGTTGTGTATAAATGTGTTATGCGTTAATCTCTGATAAGGAATTTAAAAAAATGTAAAATTTTATGACAGTTCCAGGAACTCGAAATAATTGTTGTTTAGGTTGTGGTTATTCGTATAAAAATATAAAAGTCTCATGTGGGGATATAATTTTTCTAATTATGGCTATAGTTCTTATAATTCTCGGTAGTTTATTGGTCTCTGGCATTTTTTCAGGTAGTCGTATGATGGGTGTAATTTTACCCTTTGGGACGGCTATTGAGGGAGGAGCTACCATTGCATTGGGAGCAATCATTATGGCTGTTATTTTCTCAAGAATATTTTCACATCGTTTTAGAAATGTTTGTTCTGTCCAATGACTATTTTATAATCGTCTGCATATAACTATTAAAAGTGTTTTTAAGAAGGCAAACAACTGTCATAGGTCCCACTCCTCCTGGTACAGGAGTGATGCCGCGACACTTTTGTTTGACGGAATCAAAATCAACGTCTCCCACTATTCGATATCCACTTTTTTTACGTGCATCAGGGATTCGGTTATTTCCTATGTCGATCACATAAGCCCCTTCTTTAACCATATTCGCAGTGACAAAGTGGGGAACACCCATGGCAGCAATCAAGATGTCGGCTTGTTGTGTGATTTTAGGGAGATCTTGAGTCTGACTGTGAACGACTGTGACAGTGGCATTGGCTCCTTCTTTTTTTTGCATCAACAAAGTCGCTAAAGGTTTTCCTACAATATGGCTTCGTCCAATAATCACGACATGCTTGCCTGCCACTTCAATTCCAGACCTCTCTAAAAGAATTTTTGTACCCAAAGGAGTACAAGGAGTAAATCCCGTTTCAAATCCAAGAAGAAGTTTTCCCATGTTGATGGGGTGAAAACCATCAACATCTTTTTTTGGAGAAATAGCCTCATCTATCACTCCTTCATTGATGTGAGAAGGCAAAGGAACTTGGACTAAAATGCCATCGACTGTAGGATCAAGATTGAGTTTTTTAATGTGATCTAATAAGTCTTCTTGGGTAATTGTCTCAGAAAGTGAAAGATCCAACGCTTCAATGCCCACTCTTTTGCATGCTTGGGCCTTTGAAGCGACGTAAGAAATAGAAGCAGGATTTTCTCCAACAACTACCATTGCAAGCTTGGGAATTCTTATTTTCTTACTTTTCATCAGGGCTTCTTTGATTTCTTGTTCAAGATCGGCGGCTATTTTTTTTCCATCGATGATCATCTGCGACATCTCCTCGTTCTGAACATTTTACTAAGAGCTTTTGTTAATTGAAAGGGGAGAGAAAAAACAAACAACGCCAAAATGGCGTCGGCAAAAGGCATGCAAAAAAGATCTGAAAGGATCCAACGGAAATTGATAGAGATAGAACCCCCTAGAAGGGGATAAAAAAAAAGCTCAAGAAGAGAAAATAAGACTGAAAAGATAAAAGTCATGATGGGAAGAGTAGTCAGCTTATCTTCAAAAAAATTCAACCGCATTGTATAGACAATCATTGCCGTAAACAGATGAAGAAGAGAGGAAAGGCCAAAAAAAGAATGAGCAGAGAAAAGGTCCATGATAATGCCTGCGAAGGAAGCTCTTACAAGAAGAGAAAAAAAATCCATTTTATACATCACAAGGATGAGATAGGGAGCGAAAAAAAGTAGTTTCAAACGGGGAAAATAAATAGGAGATAAGAAAAATAAAAAGAGTGACAAAAAAAAAGCAGCCCGATTAACACGCATGTTTGGAAGATAAAATTGAAGGAATTGTTTTTAAAATTAGGGTTAAATCATACCAAAAGGAACGTCTATCCACATATTTAGCATCGAGCTCAAGTCTTTTTTTAAAAGAAAGAGAGGATCTTCCAGAGGTTTGCCAGAGGCCCGTGATCCCTGGTCGAACAGATAAAATTTTATAGGCATAAATTTCCAGATCTTTTTTTTGAGATTCCATATAAGGTCTAGGACCTACCACACTTAAATCTCCTTTAAGAACATTCCAGAATTGAGGTAACTCATCTAATGATGTTTTGCGCAAAAAAGATCCAAACCAAAAAATACGAGGATCACTTTTTAATTTTTGATGGTGAGTCCACTCGGCTTTTAAAAAAGGGTGTTGAGCAAGAAGCCCATCCAACAATTGATCAGCATTTTGGACCATGGTTCGAAACTTGAGGCATTCAAATGTTTTGCCTCCTCTTCCAAGTCTCACTTGTCGAAAGATCACAGGGCCTTTGGATGAAAGCTTAATACCGATCATGATGATCAAAAAAAGGGGAGAAAGAAAAAGAATGGAAAAAAAACTAAAAATGATATCGAATAAACGTTTGAGAATAATATGTTGTATAATCCAATGATTAGAATGCAATATTGCCGTTTGTTTTTTCATTTACCACCACTCTATCGAAATTTCTCTTCCTGTATAATCGAGTAACGTTCGAGAGGTGAAATCACTTGATTGAGAAGTGATGATAGGGTACTTGTTTCTCTATCAAGCGTTTCAAGCAGTCTTTGGCTTTCTTCAAACAAAGAAATGGCTTCCTCTTTTGCTTTTTTAGGGCCAAGAAGAGTCACATAAGTAGTTTTTTGGTTGCGTTTATCTGTGCTGATTGTTTGCCCATGTTTTTCTTCACTCATCTCCACATCAATAATATCATCTATAATCTGAAAGAGAAGGCCAAGTTTTTCACCAAATCGGAGTAGTTGCCATTTTTCGATAGGGCCTGTCTGGCCAAGAATGATTCCAAAATGGACGGAGGCTTGAAGGAGAGCTCCAGTTTTATGGTGATGGAGAAACTGGAGTTCATTTAGGGTCATGGATTTGTTCGTCATCATGAGATCCATCATCTGTCCTCCGACCATTCCATCTCCCCCAGCTGCTTGAGTAAGATGGGAGATGAGTTCTATTTTTTCCTCTGGAGAGCAACGGCTTTTGACAATGACTTCAAAAGCATGGGTGAGAAGATAGTCTCCTGCTAGCACAGCCTGTCCTTCTCCTTTCAGTTTGTGAAGGGTAGGTTGACCTCTTCTAAAATCATCGTCATCCATACAGGGAAGATCATCATGAATTAGGGAATAGGTGTGGATAAGTTCTATAGCACACGCAGGATCGAGAGCCTTTTGGAGATCTCCGCCTAAAAGTTCTGTTGTGGCAAGCGTTAAAAGGGGGCGAATCCGCTTACCACCATTTAAAAGAGAATACCTTGCTCCCTCAAATAAAGAGAAATAAGGAAGCTCCTTTGCAGGGACTAGTTGATTTAAGCGCTCCTCAATAAGTTGTTTATGAATCAGATGGTCCAATCTAAAATCACCTTTCCAGAATTTCCAGAAAGCATCATATCAAAACCTTTCTGAAATTCAAGAGCGGGAAATGTGTGGGTAATCACAGGAGAAACATCAAGCCCGCTTTGAAGCATATGAAGGGCTTGAAACCAAGTATTAAAAATCTCTCGCCCGTAAATGCCCTTGATTGTGATCATTTTAAAGATCACCTGATGCCAGTTTATGGGGGCATAGGAAGGGAGGAGTCCCAAGATCACAATCTTTCCCCCATGAGCTGTAAGATCTCCGAGAGATTCAAGGGCTTGAGGACTTCCTGACATTTCTAAACAAACATCAAAACCAGTGCTATTGATATTCAGCCCTTTGGCAACATCTGCCACTGATTCTTGTTTGAGATTAACGACAGCTGTGGGTTTGAATTTTTTAGCAAGCTCCAATCTATACGGATTAAGATCAGAGATCACAACATTGCACGCCCCTGCATGTTTAGCTACAGCTATAGCCATTAAACCAATAGGACCCGCACCTGTGATCAAAACATCTTTTCCTACAAGATCAAAGGAAAGAGCTGTGTGAACCACATTTCCAAGAGGATCAAATATTGTTGCGATTTCATCGGGGATCTTGTCTGGCATTTTAAAAGCATTTTCGGCAGGAAGAGCGAGATACTCGGCAAAGCATCCATCTCCATTGACGCCCACACCTTTAGTGTTAGGACAAAGGACTCGCTGCCCCGTTAAGCAGTAACGACAGATTCCACAGGTGAGGTGACCTTCACCAGAAACTCGATCTCCTTCTTTGAATCCCTTGACATCCTTGCCAACTTTTTCCACAACGCCCAAAAATTCATGCCCAATAATAGATCCGACGGGAAGGGTGTTAGAGGCCCACTCGTCCCATTTATAAAGATGAATATCGGTTCCGCAAATAGCAGTTTTTTGAATTTTAATTAAAAGGTCCTTATCCCCAATTTGAGGAAACGGTCGCTCCTTTAAGCTGAGACCAGGAGCTGGCTCATCCTTGACGATGGCTTTCATACATTCTCCCTTTATAAAATTCCAAGTTGTCTTCCTACTTTTTCAAATGCAGCAATAGCTCGATCAAGATCTTCTTTCGAGTGAGCTGCTGACATTTGGGTTCGGATTCGGGCCGCCCCTTTTGGCACCACTGGATAAAAAAATCCGATCACATAAACCCCCTCTCTAAGCATGAGTTTGGCAAATTCCTGGGTAAGAGGAGCATCATGTAACATGACCGGAATGATTGGATGATTCTTACCGATTAATTCGAAACCCAAATCAGTCATCTTTGCACGAAAGTAGTTTGCATTATTGAAGAGTTTTTTGCGAAGATTATCTCCTACATCCTCTAGAATTTTAAAAACTTCCAAAGAGGCAGAGGCGATCATCGGAGAAAGACTATTTGAAAAAAGATAGGGGCGAGAGCGTTGTCTGAGCCAGTCAATAATTTCTTTTCGCCCGGAGGTGTATCCACCGGAAGCCCCTCCAAGAGCTTTACCTAAAGTACTCGTCATGATATCCACCCGATTCCCAAGGTTCCAGTATTCATGGGTTCCTCGACCATTTTTCCCCATGAATCCTGTTGCATGGCAGTCGTCAACCATCACAAGGGCTTGATATTGATCTGCTAAATCACAAATAGCTGGAAGATTAGCGATGACTCCATCCATAGAAAAAACTCCATCTGTAGCAATGATTCTAAAACGAGAGTCGTTCGCTTCTTTAAGTTTATCTTCTAGGTCTTGTATGTCGTTATTTTTGTACCGAAACCGCTTTGCTTTACACAGGCGGATTCCATCAATAATACTTGCATGGTTTAGACTATCTGAAATAATGGCATCTTCAGAGGTGAGAAGCGTCTCAAAAAGACCCCCATTGGCATCAAAACAGGAGCTATAAAGAATAGTTTTTTCAGTTCCCAAAAACTCAGAGATCTTATTCTCAAGTTCAATATGAACCGTCTGGGTACCACAAATGAAACGAACAGAAGCAAGCCCAAATCCATATGTTTCGAAGCTTTTTTCGGCTGCTTCAATAACTTTAGGATGATTAGCAAGTCCCAAATAGTTGTTAGCACAAAAATTTAGAACATAATTTCCATCACTAAGAGCGATATTTGATTGTTGGGGGGAAGCGATGATTCTTTCCTCTTTATAAAGTCCTTCTTTTTTGAGATTTTTGAGCTCTTCGTTAAGATGATTTAAAAATTTTGAATCCATGATTTTTTTTATGAAATATTCTGTTGTAAATAGCCGTTTTTTAAGTAAAAAATTTGATCACAGAGAGAGGCAAGTTCCTTATCGTGGGTGACAACAATCAATCCCTTGCCCAGCTCCTTGGTCGAATAAAATAAAAGTTCGTGAATTTTTTTCGAAGTTTGTTCATCAAGATTGCCAGAGGGCTCATCGGCAAGAAGGATTTCAGGGTTCATGCAAAGGGCTCGAGCAATGGCTACTCTCTGTTTTTCCCCCCCCGAGAGAAGCTTGGAAGTGTATTTCATTCTTTTTTCAAGCCCTACCAAACTCAAGAGTTTCTCAGCTCGCCTGTAGATAGGAGATCCTTTAGTTATCGACTCTCCTGCAATTAAGGCGGGCATCAGCACATTACCGATGGCTGTGTAATCTTCTAAAAGGTTGAATCCTTGAAAAACGAACCCTATATGTTTATTGCGTAAAATAGGGGAAGGATTTTTGATACTCGATTTCCCCTGGATGAATAACTCACCCTTTGTAGGTTTTTCCAGTGTGCCTAGAATATGAAGAAGGGTTGTTTTTCCCTCCCCGGAGGCACCCATAATAGCAATGCTTTGGCCCGGATAAAGATCCATGGAGATTTCTTTCAGAATGTCTATCTTATTGGGATAAGAGAAGGATTTTTTAATTTTTTTGGCACTTAGAATTGGTTGAACCATACTTATTCTGACCTCAAAATTTGAGAAGGGCGAATTTTAGCCGCTTTGATCGCTGGAACGACCCCAGCCAGAATGGAGATAATAATGGTGGCAATAGTCACAAACCCAAGTGCTCCTAAGCTCAAATTATTGGGCAGTACATTTCCATAAAAAGCTTGATGAAAGGCTTCATGCCCTTGTAAGAAATTTAAAAAACCCACAAGAGATTGAAGATTTCTTAGAGTGAAAAGGGCAGCCAATGTCCCAATCAGACTACTTAAAAATCCGGTGATCAATCCACATAAACCAAAAAGAGTGGCAATACGTAAGGGAGAAGCCCCCAAGGCTTGAAGAACAGCTATCTCTTTTCTTTTGTCATTGACCAGCAAAATCAACATCGAAATAATATTGGAGCAAGCCACAATCAAAATAATCATTGCAATTAAACTAAATAGAGTCTTATCACTTTTAAGCTGTTGTAGAATTGGTGCTGTGAGCTCATAATCGGTATAAGAGGTGACATTCCAATACTGGTCAATTCCCCGTTCTTTTAATTTTTCAATTAAAGAGAGTTTGATTGAATCAATCTGTTTGAGTGAGGGGAGATCAATAGCGATCCCGTTA
>JAGRNW010000139.1 GCA_020440555.1 Chlamydiia bacterium | reverse complement strand
AATTTTTTATATTAAAAAGCGCTAATAAGGAGATGCTGCTATATTCCGTCAACAAGTTTAAGTTATTTAGAAGTGAAAAAGAAATCAATGAATGTAAACAACTCATTCTTAAGCAACCATCCGCAAATGCATCATTAAAAGAAACTATTCTCCAAATTGACCTGAAAAAATTAAATTTGGAGAATTTCTATATCGTCCCAAAGCTATTGGGGGATTTTCTCTTGAAAGACATGGAAAGATTACAAAAAAAGCACAAGCAAATTCTCAATCTTGCCGGCAGGGTAAAAGAGTTGTCCTACGCAAAACTCAATTCAACAACTTGACTTATCTGACAGCCTCCTAAGACGAAGGATCTACCAAAAAAAAATTTATTCCACTCCTGGCCAACCAAGAAAGATAAATCGCCCATCTTTCATGATTACCTCCCCATCCGCCGTGATTTCTCCTCCCGATTCTTTTAAATCACAAATCATGTCCCAATGAAGAGCCGATTGATTAGTATTGCCCGTTTCAGGGTATCCCATTCCCAAGGCAGCATGAAATGTCCCCCCAATTTTTTCATCAAAAAGGATATTGCTCGTAAACCGTTGAATATTAAAATTAGTCCCAATCGCAATTTCACCAAGTCTCTTTGCTCCCTCATCTTGATCTAACATCGCACGGAGAAAAGTTTCATTTTTCGAAGCAGTTGCCCTTGTCACAACACCCCTTGTAAAAGTAAGTTCGACCTCTTCAACAATGGTATTATGCCAAATGGCAGGAAAGGTATATTTGATGACTCCATTAACTCCTCCATCTTCAGCATCAAGATTAGGTCCTGTAAAAACTTCTCCATCGGGATAGTTTCTTTTACCGCAAGAATTGATCCATTTCATTCCTGAAACATTGACGCGAAGGTCAGTTCCATACTTTGTTTGAAAATGAAGTTCTTTTTTTGTTGAAAGGTAATCAATCATCTTTTGTTGTTTTTTTTCCATTTGTTTTAGAAATGAGACAGGATCCTCCTGATCAACATAGGCGGCATTATAGACAAAATGCGCATAATCTAGAGTCCCCATGTCCGCTTCTTGGGCTCCAGCCGGAGTTGGACAAAGAGAAACGATCCAATCGAGCTCTCCCTTGGCCGATCTCTGAAGTTGCTGTTTTAATATAACTTGATTTGCTTGAGACACAAGCGCTTGCTTAATAGGATCTACTCCAGCCAGAGAACGGGTATTAGTTGAACCGATAATGCGAATGCGTTTATCACAATGAGTGGCATTATAAAGAGAAAATGGACAACCATGTTTGAGTTGGTCCTCATTCGCATAACGAAAAAAAATTTCATCCCAACCAGGAGGATGAAAATCGGTTTTGATATTTCCACCCGCTCGTATAACTTGTTCGTAAATTGCTTCCATCAAGGGAAGAGCTCCCATCTCACCTACCATCCAAACAAGATCTTTTGGTTTAATTTCTAATGAATAATGAACAATGACTGCAGCCATTCGATTGAGTCGTGGATCTCGCATAAGAAAACACCCTTAATTGTTTGAGCAGTTTATACTCAAGCGAAAAAAAGATCGCCACTAAAACTGCTTTTTAATGTAAAATGAAGGAAGTCAGAGGTACAGATGGCGGTTAAGCGTAGTTGTAATTGGATTTTAACTCTTTTGATGTCAATTTTCTTTGGTAGTTTGGGAGTCGATCGATTTATCATGGGACATATCTGGCTCGGCCTCATAAAATTAATCACTTTTGGTGGTTTTGGGATCTTTTGGTTAATCGACGTGATCTTAATTGCCACAAGATATCCTTTTAAAAATGTTATATGGACGGATTAAATGACATCTTCCCGTTCAACAAATGAAGACGAATCGGTGTCTCGATGGTCCGAGTTTCGTTCACGTTTCTTCGATAACCGTGAGACTGATTGGATTAAACTTATCGCGATTATCACAGTTGTCGCGTTGACACCTATTGCTGTATTTGCCGTTTTAACTACAGCGGGTTATTTTCCAACAGAACTCTTAGGAGGTGTAGCAGCTTCTGCTACAATTGCGAGTATTTCAGGGTTTTGTGTTGTGATAGGAGGATCTGTAATCTGGATTCGCTGGGATTCATCTAAAAAAAATTCAAAGAACATTTCAAACGATACCCCTACAGAAACAACTTAAAAACTTCTTCTTCCTGTCTCCTCAAGAAGGACATCAAAAAAATAATTGATACAGCTTGTTTCGGGATAATCAGGAAGACTTGAACCCCCATCATGATACTCACTTACAGTCATTCTATCCAGATCTATGGCTTTGATTGTTGCAGCATGACGAGCTATATACT
>JAGRNW010000138.1 GCA_020440555.1 Chlamydiia bacterium | reverse complement strand
GAAAATCCCAAGATTTGCGGAGCAAACTCCTCTGAATCCGAGGAAGACAACCCAAAACTCAGGTTAGTAGGGTAAATCATTTGCCCCGTAAAATTTAATCAAACTGGCTGCCTTTTGATAGTGGGAATCCTTTAACATTTCATAAATTCGCAACCCTTTTGCATTCATTCCCTGCTCAAAATACAAGCATCCCAATTTAAATAGGGTATCCTGATCATTTGGTTTTAATCGCAAAATAATTTCATACTCTCGTATTTCTTCTAGAGGCATTTGCAAATCATGATAGCTATAAGCCAACTGCACGTGTACCCAAGGATCGTTTGGAGCGTAATCGGATAATATTTTAAATTCCTCTATGGCTCTTTTGGCTGTTTGTCTAAATTTTTCTTCCATCTCTTCAGAATAGTGTTTGCTCGCAGGTTCCTCGCCTCCAGCCTTTCCTGTGGCGTAAAGTGATGAAAGGCGTACATAAGCATTAGCCAAAGCCGCGTGCACCTCAAGATGAGTCGGCTCACATTTGACCACCTTAATATGTTCTTCAATGGATATTTGATAAAGGTATTCCTTCATTCGATAGTAATCTTCAAAGTGGCACCTAGCACTAAATTTTTCAAGCATAGGACGTAGCGATTTGATGAAATAAAATGGACGGAATAGAGTAGATTCTTTTTGAGAAAGAGCGGAAGCTAATTTATTTGCGGCTCCTGAAAGGGCTATGTGGTGTTCAGGGAGTCCTTCCTGGTAGCAAATCAGTTCTCGACATTTTCTGAGATATTGTTCACACACTTCAAGGAGCTGTTCGGGTTTTTTTGCTAGAATGTAAAGACGAAGAACTAAATAGGAAAATAATGTGAGAAAAAATAATCCTAAAATAATTGCAAGAGCCTGAGATGTTTTTAAAAGGGCATAAAAAGAGAGAAAAAGGCCTATTTCAAAAGTCCCCAGTAGAATAAAGGTTCCATTAAATAAAACATACATGGACAGAAGGCGGTGAAGGCGATTGAGAACAGGTTCGACCAAAAGTCCCACCTGTTCATGGTAGGCTCGTCTATTAAACCGAATCCGAGAATGTGTGGCAGTGGTGCTCATGATGTTTTATGTGATGTGATATACTCAGGCGATTATATACTCAAGCGACTAAAATGAAAAATCTCTCATTTTGTACCCATAAACCCAGCCAGTCATGGCTGGGATGTAACAACAAGTTTTTCAAAAACATCTGTTTGGGCAATTTGTCCTTGATTTTCTTGAGAAGAGAAAACATCACTTAAAATCAGTGCTTTTAAAGAAATTTGATCAAGGGACTCTAATCTCTTTAAGCTGGCAAGTGCTTGGTTGTACTTTCCTTGATGGTAATAAGTCAGTCCCTGGAGACGAATGGCTTCCTGATTGTAAGGATCAAGTTTAAGAACCCAGTCAGCATGAGCCTCAGCAGCATAGTATTGGTTTGTTGAGTAGAGGTAAAATCCGTCAGCAAGGTAATTAGCAATTCTGATCGGGGAAGCTTGACTTTGTCTGCTGATTTGGAAGTGAGCCAAAGTATCATGAAGAAGAGAAAGTCTTCTAACGGTATTAGCCTTTTCCGCAAGTGTGAAAAGATCGCTCAGAAAGATTTCGAGATCTCGGTGAAAATGCTCTTTATATTCTTGAGGAGTCATAGCAAGTGCTAAATCCATCAAATGGGTTCCTTTGGTTTCTTGCCCTTCTCGTTGCCAAAGTAATTTTCCATAGTTAAGAAGTTGGGAAGCAAGCCGATGATGCGCTGCAGGATCTTTTTCCATTTGTTTATAGAAGGAAAGAGTCATTTGTGTGCGAGTGAGAGCAGGGGTATCGAGAATAATAGTTGTATAGATTTCAGTTTCAGCCAACCGCGCAATTGTCTCACAGTATTGGGTGGGAGTTTCTGATAAGGCGTTGACAAGTTGCCACATAGGCAACAGGGTGGTCGTATCCCGTTCTTTAAGGCGTTCTGAGAATTGAAGAAAACAGCGCTCCATCACTTGTGAGTGAAAGAGATGGCCTCCAAATGTTTGTCCAAAAAGCTGACAAAAAGCAAGCAATTCATCAAGATCTCTCTCAAGAGAAAGAATCATTTCATCTCCAAGGGCATGTGCTAGGAGTTTGAGCGAAGACTCTTCTTGCCACTTGCCAAGAAGTTGGATCATGGAAAAAACAGGGTCAATCAGTTCAGGATAAATGAAAAGATGCGAAATCACAGGAGAGAAACTCTTGTGAATTTCATCAATCACTTTCTTTTTTTCTAGAACAAGTTCGCTCCATAGCGCTACGTTTTCAAAATAATGAGCAGCCATATTGAGGT
>JAGRNW010000137.1 GCA_020440555.1 Chlamydiia bacterium | reverse complement strand
TATTGAGTGAAGCAACCAAAAGAATTTATGATATCATTGAATATGATAATTACCAGGGACATCTCTATGCTATGTACCTGCTTGCCCAATTTCGGGAACCCAAATCTTATCCTCTTCTGATTGAACTTATTTCATTCCCAGGAGAAATTCCTCATGCTATTCTAGGAGATGTGCTGACTGAAGACCTCTCGCGGATATTGGCCAGCGTTTGTGATTATAATCTTGAACCGATTAAAAAATTGATTGAAACACCACATCTTAATGAATACGTCAGAGGAGCTGCACAAACTGCTATTGTTATCTTAGTTGGAAGCTCTCTTCTTCCTCGAAGCTATGCTATCGATTATTTTGGAAGCCTCTTTAATGGGAAATTGGAGCGTTGTCCCTCTTTTGCATGGGATAATCTAATTTCTTCTTGTTGCGATCTCTATCCTGATGAGCTCTTACTTGAAATTCACCAAGTTTTTAAGGAAAATCTCGTCGACCCCACTTTCATCAGTTTCGAAGATGTTAAGGCCATCTTAAATGAGAAAAAAGAAAGCCATCTGTTCCGTCTTCACCAAACAGCCGAATTGATCGATGACACGGTCACGGAGATGGAAAAATGGCTCCCCTCCTCTCCCTCCATTTTATCAGATTGAATCGGCTTTTTGCCAGAGTCATACAGCAATCAACATGAAAGCTAAAAAAAACAAGAAAATGTAAGTGGTAGCAAAATTATAGATATTGAAATTCATCGTGAAAAAAAGAGATTTGATGTAAGTTGTCCCTATGAATAAGCAGACGTCCCCTTCTCCGCCTCATTCACTCAAACGACTCCTTCATAAAAAAGTGATTCCTTTTCTCATTGTTATCCTTATCGGGTTTGTGATTTGGATCATCCCTCACCCCGATGAAGTATCGGCCGAAGCATGGCAACTTCTTGCTATTTTTGTTGCAACAATAGTTGGAGTAGTTGTTAAGCCGCTTCCAATCGGAGCGATTGCGATCATTGCCATGAGTTTTGCTACGCTCACAAAAACCCTCACTCTTGAAAATGTTTTGGGGGGTTTTAGTAACAACGTCGTTTGGTTAGTATTATTTGCATTTTTTATTGCACGAGGATTTATTCGTACTGGTCTTGGTACCCGTATTGCCTACATTTTTGTCGCTATTTTGGGGAAAAAGACATTGGGTTTGAGTTATGGACTCGTGGCAACGGAATTTATTCTTTCGCCTGCTATCCCCAGCGTCACTGCTCGTGCCGGAGGGGTTGTTTTCCCCGTCCTTCAGTCTCTTGCCAGATCATTTGGAAGCGATCCAGAACATCAAACTCAAAAGAAAATTGGCGCTTATCTTACTAAAGTGATCTATCAGGCTTCTGTTATCTCGAGCACGATGTTTTTAACGGCAATGGCTGCAAATCCTGTCGTAGTTACCTTAACCAAACAAGCTGGTTATTCTATCTCTTGGGGAAAATGGGCACTTGGAGCCCTTGTCCCCGGTCTAATTAGTCTCATCTTTATGCCCTATTTCATTTATAAGATTTATCCTCCTCAGATCAAAGATACTCCGGATGCCCCTAAGATCGCTAAGGAGCATCTTTCCCAAATGGGCCCTTTAAAAAAGGAAGAGTGGATGATGCTAGGAATTTTCATCTTACTATTGATTCTTTGGATTTTTGGCCCCTTTCTTTCCATGCATGCCACTGTTGCTGCCATGATTGGTGTTTCCCTTCTCCTTATACTAGGCGTGATTCATTGGCATGATGTAATTAAGGACGATAAAGCTTGGAACACATTTATTTGGTTTGCCACTTTGATCATGCTAGCTTCTTACTTAAATAATTTAGGTCTTGTGAGTTGGTTTTCTAAACAAATGGTGGTTGCAGTGGGAGGGATGCCTTGGCAAGGGGCTTTTGCTCTTCTTGCCTTTATCTATTTTTATTCTCACTATTTCTTTGCGAGCAATTTAGCTCATGTAGGGGCCATGTATCCTGCTTTTTTGATGGTTGCCCTTGGCGTTGGAACACCACCAGGTCTTGCAATTCCTGTCCTGGCCTATTCAAGCTCACTTTTCGGAGGGCTTACTCACTACGGAAGTGGCCCAGCCCCTCTTTTTTATGGATCAGGATATGTTTCAGTTAAAAGCTGGTGGTATGTAGCACTAATGGTTAGTTTTCTCAATATTATTGTCTGGTTTGGCTTCGGTAGTATTTGGTGGAAACTTCTCGGTTTTTGGTAAAAAACTATACTAACCTGAGTTTTGGGTTGTCTTCCTCGGATTCAGAGGAGTTTGCTTGCAAATCTTGTGCTTTTTAGACTCGTAAAGGGCCCTTGGCCATTTACTTCGTCTGAAAATCCCAAGATTTGCAAG
>JAGRNW010000136.1 GCA_020440555.1 Chlamydiia bacterium | reverse complement strand
TAGTGGCACACTCGGATTTATTTCTCATAACTCATTACAACTAAATCTATTACAAAAATTAGCTGTCAAACTCGGGATTTATGATCGTTCAAGCCCGGGGCTTTCGCGTTGCCGAAAATCAATTCTTGAAGTGGAATGGGTATATTTCAGTATAGAGGAAGAAAAGAAGGTCAAAGGTGTTTGTACATGACGACTTTGCCACGTCCATCTTTTAAATAGTCAGGGATAAATCCCCCCTTGGTGTATCCCAGTCGTTGATAGAGATTTTGTGCTGGATTGTCCTCAAATACGTCGAGATACATCAACTTGGCCCCCAAAGTCTCCTTCGCGAATTGTTCCGCTTTTACAATCAATAGGGTTCCAATTCCTTTACCTCGAGATTCTTCGGAGACCACAATATCAAACATTGTCTGTCCCCCTTGCTTTTTCCATATGGGCATGTGAAGATTGATCATTCCAACGGGCCTTCCATTGATTGTAGCAGTTAAAATACACCCCCGCTTAGCCTTGAACTTAAAATAGTTCACAATCGCATAAATAATCTCTTCAAAAAAAGTTTTACTAAATGACTTTTTTGATTGATTGATCCACCCCTTCAATCTTAACAAGTCAGGAAGTCTAAAATGCCTAATTCTGATGTTTTTCATTAAAAATCCTGATGATCAACGCTCCATATCATTATTTTTTCATATTTTTATTAATATGTTTTAAAGAAATAGCGGAAACACCGTAGCTAATATTCTTATTTTCATAAGTAGCTTTTTTGTATAATAGGAATTATTTAGAAGTTGTAAGTTCTTTTTCAACATCGGGGATTTTAGCGATTTGCTCCCACTTTTCCATTCCCTCGGACCAGACGTAACTGTCCCGCGTCAGACTTTTGTCCTTCCACTCTTTCAATATCGCTGAAAAATCCACGGGACCTTGCTGCTTATGAGCCTTATCTAAATAAAACCACACTTTAATTGCTACCTCCGATGGAGGCAATGGAGTCAGTTCAGCTTTTTTCTTCAATTTTTTCTTTTTCGATGGAGGAAGAAGCAAAATCAGGCCTATCGCAAAAAAACTAAATAAAACCCCAAGAAAAAACCAAATACGAGGGTCTCTTCCTCTTTTAGGAGCAATCCAAGCACATAATAGACCGGCAAATACCCAAAATAAAATTATATTTAAACCCTGAAGCCATGTAACATCCATAGACATAACCTTACCCCAAATCAAATCACAGGTTTATATTATATCCCACTTTCTTTATTATGAGAACAAATTTCTAAAGATCTATTGAAGGACACATAAGATGATGCAAGATAAACAATCAAAAGTTGATACCAAAGAATTCGAAATTCCCGCCACCACATTCAGTCGTGATATCGAAACTCGGGTTATTCAGGTTATTATTTTACAAACACTTGGCAATATCGAAGGTGTTGGGCTTTTAGAAGGAAATTTGATCGATACCCTTTTTGGACGGGATATTGACCGAATTAAAGGAATTCACGTTGAACAGGAAAATAAGACACATTCTGTAAAAGTAAAAGTAGAAATCAATGTTCTCTATGGTATTTCGATCCCTGAAAAAACGGAAGAAGTGCAATCAAAGATTGTCTCTGAAATTACCAATCTCACAGGGCTTCATGTTTCGGCTGTTCATGTAGTAGTTAAAGGGCTTTTACCCAAAGAGGAGAAAGAGAAAAAGGGGAAAGACAAGATTTATCCGGCCTCTCTGTTATCTGACGATGGAATAGAGAACGTATTTTCTGAAGAATTTTAAATGTCGATGCCAGGATGTAAAATAATAATTTCATAGCCTGGTGTGTATACCCATTCCACTTCAAGAATTGATTTTCGGCAACGCGAAAGCTCCCGCGATTGAACAATCATAAATAACTCAATATTAGAAATATGGGGTCATTTATGATCGTTCAAGCCCGGGCTTTGGCGCAGCCGAAATCCCAATTCTTGAAGTGGAATGGGTATAGGTTGATATTTACCCAGGGTCCTTCCCTCTTCAGTCGTTACACTGCCTCTACAGTACTATGACCCTTCTGACTCCCTGGCAGCCTTTTCGGTTTCCTCGCTTTTATACTTGTTCACCGATACTTCTTTTGAAGGGCTTACAGGGTCTCCCGCGTTCACACATTAACTTTGATTGCATGCCATGCTCTTAGACCCCGGGGCGTCATCTATTCCTTCCCATATCGGTTTAGATGATATTGCCTTCTGAGTTACTGACACCATCGGCCTATCCCATCATCCGGTTTTTCGAGGCTCAATGACTCGGCTTTCACCTTACGGCCTACAATCTCCCTATCTACGCTTAACTCATTTTGTTATGATCTCCTTGAGTCCAAGACTCGGTACAGAGTGAATTGGGTCATTCTTCTCTGATCACTCTTTCAGTGACTAGTTAATGTGCGCCTCGCGGCGCACCAGTAATTCCCGGTAAAAAAATCCTCCTCTATATCAAATGATTCCAAAAATTTTCTTCGCGAACCATAGAATCATA
>JAGRNW010000135.1 GCA_020440555.1 Chlamydiia bacterium | reverse complement strand
TATGATATGAAAAAGAAATTTATATTTGGAATTAAAGCTAATCGATTAATTGCCCTTTCTAAAGGGGATAAAAAAAGGGGTCAGTACCAAAATCTAAATACATTACCTCTCACTGACTGCACGCGATCACTATAAGCAAATTAAAACTTCAAGAAAATAAAATCTCGAGTCGAGATTAATTTTTCTAAAAAATTTGATTTAAAATCAGTAAATTCATTAGCGTGGATTCAACTGTTATGAAAATTGACCTCTACACAAAAAATACAAAAAAAAAATTTATTTTCTCCAATTCGCTTGTCACCGATTGTTTGGAGCATCACAACAAACAGATGCAAGAAATGCTTCGGAGGGTTTATTCTACTCAACTCTCTCATAAACAATTGCCGTCTCTCCTTCCACTGCTCAGGTGGGGGCCCATTCCAAAGAAAGGAGGAGGCCTTCCTATTTATTTATTCTCTCTGGCGCATCGATCAAGGGAAATCCCCTTTTTTTTTGAGGAATTGATCTCCAGATGGTTAATCCCTGGGATGCGACTTCCCATTTTATCAGCCCAAAACCATACATTTAGCCTTCCTCAACACAAGGGATATCGATTTTTTTTTGCTACCCTTCTTGTTAAACTAGAGACAAAAGATCAAGTGGATGCGGCTAGAAAAAATCTTTTCCCTCTTGCTAAGGAAATTTGTCAAGGCATGGGCTCCTCCGGTCAAATCCGTTCAATTTTAGAAATGAAGCGTCTCTCAATTCCAGGAAAAAGTAATTGTATCTATGAAAATCTCTACGCTTGGATGCAACGGTTTCCTAAACGATTTAAAAAAGAACTTCTTCATGAAGCCCAACATTTCTTGCTGGATTGTGGAGAAAAATTCCTATCCATTCGAGATGTGAGGCATATCAGTCGAATCATTTCATTTCATTACCTTTTTCGACGGCATATGGAAAAAAAGATCCGCACTACACCAGAAGGAAGACACCTTTTCTTAAAGATCCGCCCTACCTTTCTTCACTATCCTTTTGGTCTCAAAAAAGTCATGGCAATTGTGATCGCGATGAATGCATTAAAAGAATATGAAAGATTTTCTTTGCCCCATATCATTTCCGCCATCCAAAAATTTATTCCCTCAGCACGAGCTATAAAAAATTCTTTTTATTCGCATAAGGTGCATCATGAAACCACACAAACCCTTTATCTTGAAATTGAAAAAACGCGGGGAGAAGAATTCTTTTTAAAAGAGTTCTCGTTACTTCAAAAAGAATTGGGCCCCAAACTCAAGCAAAGCATTGAACTTTTGGCTCCTTCTCTTTTCATTCCTCGGAATGAAGAGGAACTGTACCGAAATATCATCAGTTTAAGCCGTGAACTCAAATATGTTAGAGATCTCCCTCAAGCGATGATTAGTTTCCTCGAGCAGAAGGGAAATCACTTGAAATTTAATGTGATTTTACTTCGCCTTCTTTCATTAAAAACGATTCCACTTGTTGATAAAGCCAAAGTACTCCCCCCCCATATTCGATTTACTCATGAAAAAGTGACCACGGTAGGGACTCTTCGAAAAAAATATCCTAAGCAGGCCAATGTTTTTTCCCTTGAAATTGAAACCCATCTTTTCCTTCGAGGAAATTATTCAGTAGATCTTGTCAAAGCAAGACAATTTGTCGCGAAGGTAGTAGAAATGTTAGTTGGTCCCTATCGAGACTATAATGGAGGTCTTCTCCACAAGCAAAACCAGCAATTAGAAATACTCAAGGAACAGCTTGACGATCATGATAGGCGGCATGAACTTTTTGTCGAAAATCTGTTTTATTCCCTCACTCCCTCCATTTTGCAAACTACACTTTCAGTCGATCATGCGTGCGTCTTGTTCTCTCTTCTTCTCTCCACATTGGAAGAGGAGCTACCTGCTCATACAGACTATCTCATTAAAAAAGAGATTTATAAAGGTGATCTCTGTCTTGTCATCAAATGCAATCAAGAAGAAATTAAAACCCTCGTGACTGATGTTTTGCATCAGAAAACTCGAACAGGGCTGGGTTGGACATCCATCGAATCAGATGGACATTTTTACCTGGGAGTGATCATGAATGCAAAAGGTTCGGCAAGTAAAGTTTTAAAATCAATTCATGGTGCTTTGACGCGTTGGAAAAGAAAACAAAAAAACTTGCAAATTCTCAAACTTCACCTCTCAAGAGCCCCCCTCTCTTTGGATCCTCGTATAGGGACCGACCGTAATTCGGCAATCATCATCAAAATGCTCTACGACGGGCTGATGCGAATTGGTCTCGACGGCACTCCAGAACTTTCCATCGCTAAGTCTGTTGAAATCTCCTCTGATAAAAAAACTTACCGTTTTACCCTGAAAGAAAGTTATTGGTCGAATGGAGCCCTTTTATCTGCCTTTGATTTTGAATATGCTTGGAAAAAAATCCTCGATCCAAAGTTTCCCTCTGTTTATTCCTTTCTTTTTTCTACAATCAAAAATGCAACCGCCGTTAAACAAGGAGAGCTTCCTC
>JAGRNW010000134.1 GCA_020440555.1 Chlamydiia bacterium | reverse complement strand
TGGAAAGCAGAGAACTTCTTGCTAAAACTTCAACAAAGCGCTGCATTGATCCCTTCTTTCACATGCTCTACTCCAATCAGCTCAATTTCTTTACCCATGGCGATCCCTTTTTTATTTCTACTTGGAAGAATACAGCAAGTGAAACCCATTTGAACAAGTTCCTTTAAACGACTTTCTACTCGGGCTGCCGAACGGACCTCTCCACCAAGTCCCACCTCCCCAATCAAAGCACATGAGGGAAGACAAGGCCGATTGAGAAGCGAAGAAGCGATAGCTGTTAAAATCCCTAAATCAGCAGCTGGCTCATCAATCCTAACGCCTCCTGCAATCGAGACAAACACATCGTGATGATAGAGTTGATATCCCCCTCTTTTCTCCATCACTGCCAGGAGAAGCGCCAGTCTGTTGGGATCGATTCCTGTACTGCGACGAGTGGGTGTGGAAAAGGGACTTTCTGTGACAAGAGCTTGTACTTCCACTAAAATGGGTCTAGACCCCTCAAGGGTGGGAATAATCACCGATCCTGAATGATTGTCTCGCCGTTCTTCTAAAAAAAGTTTAGAAGGATTGGGAACTTCTTTGAGTCCTCGGGCATCCATTTGAAAAACAGCTATTTCATCGGCACTTCCAAATCGATTTTTAGTCGCTCGCATCAATCGATACCCTTGTTTGTGATCCCCTTGAAAGTAAAGAACGGTATCCACTATATGCTCTAAAACTCTTGGTCCAGCAATTTCTCCCGCTTTTGTCACATGACCAATTAAAAACGTGGCGATGTTCCGCCCCTTGGCCAGGTGCATCATCTCTGTAGCTGTCTCACGGACTTGAGAAACGGAACCAGGAGCCGAAGAGATCTCATTTTTATATAAGATTTGAATGGAATCAATCACCACAACATCGGGGTTAAGGGCTTTAATTTGTTGTTTAATCGTAGTCAAATTGGTTTCTGAAAAAAGATAAAGTGATTCACTCCCGATACCGAGTCGTTTAGCTCTCATTGAAACTTGGGAGACGGATTCTTCTCCACATACATAGAGGACAGACAGTCCCTGTTTAGCGAAGCTCGAAGAGACTTGCAGCATCAGAGTCGACTTTCCAATACCCGGATCTCCTCCAACGAGAGACAAAGATCCCTTAACAACTCCCCCACCTAATAATCGATCAAATTCTCCAATATGAGATAGCATTCTGGGTTCCTCAATAAGAGAAGCTTCATCCACTTTGACAGGTTTAGCACCTTTTACTTCTTCGTCATCAAAACGTTTAACAGGAAGAGGTTCCTCTTCATGCAGAGTATTCCACTTTTCACAACTAGAACATTGACCAGACCACTTGGACTGGCTATGCCCACATTCAACACAGCACCAAATTGACTTCGTTTTGACCATATAGCTGTCCCTTATAACAAAAGAGACTTAAAACATTGCACAATAAATGTAGAGACATGTATACCAAACTAAAATTTAAATAACAATTCAGTGAGGTGAGTGATGAAGAGAAGGCTGATCAGTTTATTGACGCTTGCCTTACCAGGAGCAATTTTTTCCCTTCCAGTTGGTAATCCTTGGGATGCAAGCCTTCTTTGTAACGGCATTTTTTGTGAAGGAACTTGTTGCAAAGACCCTTGCGATTCACATACAAAATGGTATGATGCGTGGAATTTACGAGTTGGTTTTTACGGTGACTACGTTTTTGAAAGACATTTACAAGCCAATGAATATACCAATCACCGGACGATTCATAAAACGGAGATCTATACTAATGCGGGGTACGTCGCCTTAAATTTCTTCGACCGTCTAGATATTTTTTCCACTCTTGGAGCCACCGAGATGTTAATCATTACGGGACAGGAACCCTTAGGAGGAACGGGAAATCGCATCACTGTTGATACCAATACCGATTTCTCTTGGAGTTTGGGAGCACGTGCTACCTTATGGGAGTATGGTTGTCTAGGGATTGGGGCTGAAGTTCAGTATTTTCGTTCTAGATTCGAGATTAATTTTACAAAAATGGAAAATAGCCTTCCCGATTACAGCCTGAATGGGGAAGCCGTTAAATATCACGAGTGGCAATTGGGTCTTGGGGCAGCCTATCGAATCAATATTGCCTCAAATACCACAGCCCTCGTTCCCTATGCTGCTGTTAAATGGAACCGAGCGCTTGTTAATTTCGGAAATGGAATATTTATGCCTGATTTGACAACTCTAACATTGGTTAATTTTGAAAATGATAGAGCTTGGGGATATGCCGTAGGAGTGACACTTGTAGGTTGCCGTAAGACAGGACTCACTGTTGAAGGACGTTTTGCAGATGAAAAAGCATTGCATGTTAATGCTCAGTTTCGGTTTTAATATCGGATTTACCTTCGAATATCAAGGATCAAGATACAGCTGCTCCCGCAATTAATTTTTTGAAATTCAAGAAGAGACACGGACAATAAAAAACAAAAACAAACCCATTGGCTCCTCGATCGGGCCTCCCAACGCTCATAACTTCTTTATTTTCAACACAC
>JAGRNW010000133.1 GCA_020440555.1 Chlamydiia bacterium | reverse complement strand
AGATTTATTTTTAGTTTAAATTTTCGAGGATACGCTCAATTTATTTTTCCTGGACACAACTTTCGGTTATACCTCGACAAATATAAAATATAAGTATAAATAAATATACAAGTATTCATATATTCTTAATATGTCTAGTTTACAATAACGATGAGCAAGTTAAAAGGTTAATTTATGACAGAGCCAGGACTGATCCGAAATCCGGAACTTGTGGGTCATGCCCTCATCCGTCCCTCTCTCTGGGCGCTAGATACAACCAAGCGAGTGTTTTCAACTCTTCCTCCTGAAAAAAAATGTATAGAGGTGATTAAAAGAATTTTTCTTTCAATCACGGTAGTCCTTATTTTCTTACCATCCGCACTTTTATTTTGCTTGGGGGTTCCTATTAAAGCCATTTCCAGCTGCTGCATTGCGCCCTCCACTCAACCGACAGGAGGGGAGCCATCGCCTACCAGTGATGAAACACCTCGACCTAACGAAAAGACAGAAGAAGAACGACTAGAAAGGCTGCAAAAATGGAAAGCCTGTCTTCTTCAAGTTGAAGCTGTTGACGCCACAGACCATCTTCAATCAGACACTCCTTCCTCTCGAAAACACCTGACGGCATCGCCTCCTCCCCAAATCGTTTTAGACACGACTCATCAAAATTTAACATCAACAACTTCATCCACTAAATTAATAAATTCTGAAGAACAAAAAACACATGCAGTCTTCGATCAACATCAACTTAACGACAAGGGAAAAAAAGCCCAGCAATGGAAAAAATTGAAGACTCAAAGCGCTCTTTTTAATATGCATCAGAATGCCTCAGGCACAAAAAAACTATCAAAAACAAATGCAAATCCGGACTCAGTTGTGTTAAATGTCACTCCACAAAGACGCATTCTTTCTCGCAAGCATTCTATGCATCGAGTAAGACAGAGAATGAAAAAGAAAGAAAAGATATCTCCTATAGCAGAACAGAATGAAAAAGAACCCGATCTCCACATTTCTGAGAATACAAGCCACCACAACGCTAATTTTTCTTTCGAACATGAGAAGGTAGAGGAAAAAAATCCTCCCCCCATCATCAATCAGGATCAAGACGTGAATTTCAAGCCGCAGCCCAAAATTCTTTCCCCTCATGAAATTGAAGCCAATCTTTACATGGATCAGATCAATGATCTAAGAGAAAAATTTTCTTATGAGGAATTGGATGACAATTTTTATTATTTGTTGATTTTTGCAAACTACACACCTGAAAAACGCGCAGCTATTTGTCAAGGACTTGATGTAAATAATCAACGTCTTAAAAAAGAACTCCTTTCCCATCTTGAAGAAGCCGAATTTTATTCTACAGGAATTCTTTCAACACAATTTCTTAAAAAACGTATTACGAATGCAAACTATCAATACAGTCAAGTGGATGAACATAAAATTTATGGCAAATCCATCAGCGTCAAGGGTAATGGGGATTGCGGATTCATCACGTTTCTTTATCTTCTAAACCTCTATCGTCTTATCGACGTTCCGAAAACCCCTACAGACCTTCGTCACGAAATTATCCTTTGGATGAGAGAGAATTGGAGAACAGACTCTCATCTCCTATATTGGATTCTTCATGGAATGGACGAATATCGCGAAGATCTTCTACATAAAATTGCTTCAACAAAACAACAAGCAGCAAAACGAGCTAAAACCCAAAAACTTAAGGTTCTTTATCTATCGCAGATTGGGCTCCTAGAGACGCAGCTCTCTTCTGTCTCCTTCACTGAAGCTATTTGGGACAAAATCAGAGACCTACTTTCTAATTGTGAGCAGATTGACAGTAAGACTTTTGAGTCTATCTTTGAAAATTTGGAAGATCAATCGAAATCAGAAACTTCTCCCTCTGCATCATTGCATCCTAACCTGAGCTTTGAGTTGTCTTCCTCAGATTCAAAGGAGTGTGCGTCGCGGATTTTGGAATTTTCAGAGAAAATTCCGCAACACGTTGATGATCAAATTGAAAAAACATCGAAGACCATGACTAAATTGGAGAAAGCGATTGAATTTTACCTCGAATTTCATGACCAGCCTTTTGTTTATGTTGGCTATGACGTGATCCATGCACTTGGTTGTAAATTTAACATCAAATGCGATGTCTATGTCAAAAATTCGAAAAAAGAAAACACAGAATCAACAACTTCAGCAGACCACGCAGTGATTATTACACACCCTCATTCATTTGGTGAAAAGAAAAATCCACGCGCTCACTTTCACTTTATTCTTTCTGGCAAACATTACACTCCATTTATCCCCGAAGAGCAATTCTATACTTTTTTCCCGCCCGCTGCCGAAGAAGAAATTTTCTTGACATCTGACAATGGAGGTTGCGAGGAAAAGGAAGAGAAAGAATTCAAGGATGAAATAGCAGTTGAACTGCTACCTAAAGAGGGGTGTTAGGGTCGTTTGTCTAATGGGAACGGTGTGAATTGATCTTGCAACCTTTTTTCGGACAAGAAGAACATAAAATTTAACTTCTTGTTCGCATCGTCTCCGCGAGCTATTT
>JAGRNW010000132.1 GCA_020440555.1 Chlamydiia bacterium | reverse complement strand
AGAATCTCGCAAAGCGAACAAGCGAAACGCTAGCCTTGCGAAATCGCCGACTAAGGTCGTGCGATCTCAGAAGAATCATATTTTTGCATCAATCGTTGCTTATTGCAAGCTAGAATTTCTGAAAACCAAAACGTCTTTAAGTCATTTTGGAATGAAATATATGCTGTTGATGAAAGCAAACCGAGCTGCATTTTTAGAACTTGGAAGATGGCGATTCAATCATGGAAAGTTTTGATCAATGACCTCCGCTTGCGTAAGGTGAGTTACTATGATTCACGCTGAAAGGGGACTGGGAAAAACCTTTCTTTCATTATGGATTGCGGCTCATGTTGCATGCGGGCAAAATTTCTTTGATTGGAGAATCCAAAAGCCAAGAAAAGTTCTCTATGTTGACGGTGAAATGTCTTCCATTCGCTTGCAAGTGCGACCCTTCAACATTGACTCGATGGTTTAAATCTATCATCGATGAGGGGCGGCACATAGGCACATGCTCTTTGAAGCGCAGCATCTTTGTCAATGCAACGCGTCATAACAATACTTCAGCTCAAATTTTTTTAATGAAGTCCCGATGTGGCTACTCGGATAAACATCCAGCTGAACAGCAAATGCCTGAGATTAAACTGGTCTATTATAACGATATTCCACCCAAGCCTTGGGTTGATGAATCCCGATAAAAAGGTCTATATTTATGCATATCTGTTTACTTTTTTATCGGAAATAGCTCATACATTGGCAAAATTTTCAGTAAAATAAAGGATTTACAAAGAAAAATTTGCTCAAAAACGATAAAATCATCTACATTCATGAATAAGTGTAGACCATATTATCGGAATCATGACTTACTCTAAGCGCATCCAAAATGCCCTCGCAATTTTCAGAGCAAATAAAGGCATTTTAAGAACTGCACAAGCCATGCATTTAGGGATTCACCCTGAAGTGATTTATCGAATGGCAGCGGATGGGATAATTGAACAGGTGACCCGAGGTATATACCGTTTATCTGATTTGCCCCCATTTGACAACACGGACCTCGCCACCGTCGCATTAGCGATTCCAAAGGGTGTGATTTGTCTGATTTCCGCTTTGAGTCATTACGACCTCACATCCCAGATACCAAGGCTAGTAGACATTGCTCTTTTGAGAGGCACAAAGCACCCTTCTCTTGAATACCCTCCTATTCGCATCTTTTACTTTTCAGGTGAAGCTTTTGAGTTTGGTGTGCAAGAGTACGAATTAGATGGAGTAAAGGTGCATATGTACTCACCCGAAAAGACTTTGGCAGATTGCTTCAAGTACCGGAATCGCGTGGGTCTTGATGTTGCAGTTGAGACTCTAAAGACCTACTGGAATGAAAGAAGAGGAAATGTAGATAAACTGATGGAAAGCGCGCGCATATGCCGCGTTGAAAAAGTCATGAAACCCTACATCGAGGCGATTATTCATGACTGATGCCCTTGATATTCGAAAGCAATTGATTCGAATCGCAAAAGAGGGCAAACGCTCCTCTCAAGAAATTCTGCAGTACTATGCTATGGAACGTTTCCTTTATCGGTTATCTGTGTCTGATTACAACAACCGCTTTATTCTCAAGGGTGGTCTATTATTTACAGCTTGGAATTTCAATAATTTTCGAGTTACGCAAGACATTGACCTTCTAGGTCTCACCAAAAATCGACCCGAAAATATTGCCCAAATCTGCAAAGAACTCTGTTCCTTTGACGCACAAGATGGGATTGTGTTTGACCCTACTACAATCGCCACTTCAATCATCAGACCGGAAAACGATTACCAAGGCGTGCAAGTCAAATTTAAGGGCGTACTCGGTCCTACAAAGCTACATATGCGTGTCGACATTGGTTTTGCCGATGCAGTATATCCAAAACCCACCGCGTTTGTTTTCCCGACCATTTTGGAGCTATCTGCGCCGCGGCTTTTAGGCTATACCCAAGAGAGCGTAGTGGCAGAAAAAGTGGATGCTATGCTCCAACTTGGAGAGTTGAACAGTCGCATGAAAGATTTTTACGATGTCTGGTATTTAGCTCACCGTATCCCTTTTAAAATGAGCACACTCACAGAAGCCCTTAAAGCGACTCTGACTACAAGGAAAACCGAAGTACCTGAAAGACCGAATATTTTTGAGCCAAGCTTTTGGACACATGCCATCAAGCAGGAACAGTGGAAGAATTTTTATCGTCAGAACCGTTTTGAGGGGATTCCAGAATTTCCGCAATTAATGGGGGAATTAGAAATATTTTTAAAGCCGATTCTCGTTGGATTAGCTAGAAAATGCAGCAAGGACGTAGGATGGTCTCCTACTTCCTTTATTTGGAGTAATTTAATAGGAGGCTTTGTGGATGAACTACAATAAAATTTCTAAAGAAACCTTCAATTATTTATACTCAGGCGGATTTAGTTTGAGAAGATTTTTGAAAATAGCGTGATTTTTTTCACATTTATGGCAAAAATTCTGGTTATGGAGCAACCTTCAGCTAAATTTTTGACGCCCTCAGAGCGCAAGCTTTTGCTAACTGAACATAAGCGAGAACGCGATGGTCGAATATGGGATCGCTATA
>JAGRNW010000131.1 GCA_020440555.1 Chlamydiia bacterium | reverse complement strand
ATTTTTGCCATAAATGTGAAAAAAAATCACGCTATTTTCAAAAATCTTCTCAAACTAAATCCGCCTGAGTATATATAAAACATGGAGATTATTTAAACAATATCCAACGTTCATTTTACTTCGGAAACTGAAGAATGATCAATCTAAATTTTAATTCAGTAAGTTAAAGTAACTTGCCATGATTATTCATGCTAAGTTAATATAGTCGCCTTATGAAAATTGAAATCATTCAAAGAGGAAAGAGATCGGCAGAAAAAAACATGAAGTTCGATTCCGATTTGTTGTCTAAATTGGAGGCTTATCAAACACTCATTTTGCACCTCTATGATTGGGAAAGAGAGTCGATCACTTATGGGCATTTTATTCAACCAGAAAAGTGGCTTAATCTTGATGAAATTCAAAAAAGGAACATTGAGATTGCAAAGCGCCCAACGGGAGGAGGAATTGTTTTTCATGCTTGTGATCTTGCGTTTTCAGTATTTGTTCCAAGAAATCATCCGGCTTTTTCTCTTAATACTCTCGAAAATTATGCCTTTGTTAATAATCGCGTAATTGAAGTTGTTAAACGTTTTTTAGGTCAAGAAGCTTTATGTCTCTTGCCTCAAGAACCCCTGGCGCACAACGTAGCTTCGAAACACTTTTGTATGGCTAAGCCAACCAAATATGATGTGATGCTTGAAGGAAAAAAAGTTGCTGGAGCGGCTCAAAGGAGGACAAGAGCTGGCTTTTGTCATCAAGGATCAATTTTTCTCTCGTTTTTAGACGAAGAATCTCAAAAAAATTTACTTCATCCAGATTCAAACATCAGAGAGGCGATCGTTGCTAATACATTTCCACTTTTAGGGGCACAAGTTTCTCGCAAAGCAATGATTGCTGGAAGAGAAAAATTACAAAATTTATTAATAGAGATATTTCAAGAATGGGAAAATTGATTTTCATCTTCTTCTTTTTGAGTAGTTTAGTTTTTGCTTATGAAACAGAGATTATTTCTGGCAATCGTTTAATTGTGTGTGATCACGGGGCTGAAATGCTCGAATGGGATCTTGAATTTTTGGCTCATGCTACTCAATCGATTGAGATTTCCGGGAGTTTTTGTGGAGGTAGTTCCTTTAGAGATTGCCTTCGTGTGATTGATTGTCGGATGGAGATTTATCCAGATCTTCAAACGCATATTTTAAGCTGTGTTCCCCTTCTCGAGTCCGAGGATTTCAAGATGGTCCATCTACTTGAAAAGAAGTACCCAAAACGATTTCATTTTCAATTGTCGATCACTGAAGTGATACTCTTCCCCTATACTACAACGATTGATAATCATGTGAAAATGGTCGTGGTTGATGGAACTTACTTTTCTGCTGGAGCTACTAATCTTGATGAAACCATGACTACGGATGGTCTTGGACCCGGTCCGACCAACAATAAAGGAGAAGTTATTGGGGCAACCCTACCGTCAGCTCAAAGGGACACTGATGTGGTAGGGAAAGGTCCCATTGCCATTGAGATGCGCAAAGAATTTTTTAAGCTTTTTGCTCTTTGGAAACACTATGGATGTAAACGAAAGTTGATTCAAGATCCTGACTATTTTTCTGATCAAACAAACTACTTCGAGGTTGACCTCTCGCAGGTTCTAGATATCGAGGTTTTTGAAAATTCTTCTCGTGTCATCGATAATGTTCCCATCCAAATGTTACTCTCTGGTCCTCACCAAAAAAATAATGTGATTACGCAAAAATACGAACAATTGATCAAAGAGGCTAAAGAGGATATTGTCATTGCTAATCTTTATTCTTTTCCGATGGGAAATATCCCTGAGTATTTGATGGAAAAGGGGAGAGAAGAAATTCCTATTACCTTGATTACCAATGGATATTACGACGATAGTCCATTTTTTTGTAGCCACTTTGGATGGGCCAATCGGAGCATTTTTCTTCCCTTATTTTGCGGAAAACACTACCACCTTTGGCAAAAATCAAAATGTAAAAAGGATAAAGTGTGTCCTGTTTCGATCTATGAATTTCATTTGCCCAATATTCTTTATCATCAAAAAATGATGGTGATCGATCATCGCCTCTCCATCATAGGAAGTTATAACCTAGGAATGAAGAGTCACCATGGCGATTATGAGATGATATTTGTGATTGATCATCCACGAGTGGCCCAAGACCTTTTGAATGTGATTGAAATAGATAAAAATTACTCTGAATTAATTTCATTCGAACAAGCATGTGATTGGTATTTTGATCTGACAATTGACTGGTTGGCTCGCAATCAGAAGAAAATTCATATTTTTTATTAATTTGAAGACAGGTTCTAAGAAATTCTTCAAAGATTTTAAATAGGCTCTTAGGGGTATCTGCGGTCAAGTTTGACAGGCTAAGTTAGGATGATATACTCTAGAAAGTTGAAGTCTGGAGTGGGTTGAGTTCGATTTTTTGAAAATTGTCATTATGATCTTGCAACCTTTTTCCCGAGTTTGACAGTTAATTTTTGTAATAGATTTAGTTGTAATGAGTTATGAGAAATAAATCCGAGTGTGCCACTACATTTTGAGAAGATAGCGTAATCTATACTCAGGTGATTTTAGTTTGAGAATTTATGATATAAAATTTTTGAACCAATAAGCTTTTTAACTCCCCGTAAAA
>JAGRNW010000130.1 GCA_020440555.1 Chlamydiia bacterium | reverse complement strand
TTGGTTGCTTCACTCAATACATCAAGAAGGTAGGGTGTGATCTGCTCTTTTTTGGCAATCGCCGCTTCAATGGCCTCTCGAGGTAGAGTTCCCATATCAAAGGCAAGTTCTTCTAAGATATGTCCAATTTCCATCACTTGTCAAAAATTACAATCATCAGGTTCACTCTATCTCAAAATGCTATTTTTGTCAGATATCAAGATTAAAAAAACTTTTTTAAAGGAATGAAAAAGATGCGTTTATTTATTTTATGTGTTTTAATTTGCGCACCCCTATTGGGATGTGCACAACAATCTGATACAACCCTCAAAAGAGAGTTAATGATAAATAATCCAACTATTTTGATGAAAACAACTGAGGGAGAAATCAAGATCGAGCTTTTTGCCGATCAAGCTCCTTTAACAACCAGCAATTTTCTCGATTATGTAAAAAATGGTCACTATAATGGAACGATTTTTCATCGAGTGATCGATGGGTTTATGGTGCAAGGAGGGGGTTTCACGCCAATGATGAAGGAAAAACCTACTAAAGCTCCAATTAAAAATGAAGCCGATAACAACGTACAAAACAAGAGGGGAACTATTGCCATGGCCCGTACCTCGGATGTTCATTCAGCCTCAGCTCAGTTTTATATCAATGTAGCGGACAATGATTTCCTCAATTTTAAGAATACAACCCCCATGGGTTATGGATACTGTGTTTTTGGTCAGGTGATTTCTGGAATGGATGTGGTGGATAAAATTAAAAAGGTCCCAACAACGGCAAAAGGGGGGCATCAGGATGTTCCTTCCAAACCGATTGAAATTCTTTCCGTCGAAGTTGTGAAATGACAGTTTGTGAAATGAGTTGGTGAGATCTGTGCCAAGGAAGGTGTTTTTTCTTGGCAGATTTTGCTTGCAAAAGGGCATCGTGTTCTAAAAATGCAGCCACTCGGAGGAGACAAAGGGTCAGGCATCCCCTCTGGCATGATGATACGTGTTCGTTTAGATTCGACATCTGGTTCGGGGGTGAAAATCGACGATAAAAGAAGTTTGGTGTAAGGGTGTTGGGGGTTTTGATAAAGCTCTTCGGCTGTTGCAAGTTCCATTAAATTTCCCATATACATCACGGCTACTCTATCGGACAGGTATTTCACTACGGCAAGATCATGAGCGATAAAAAGGTAGGTGAGTCCCATCCTTTTTTGAAGATCTTTTAAAAGATTGATCACTTGTGCTTGAATGGAAACATCGAGTGCAGATAGGGGTTCGTCGCAAATCAAAAATTCTGGGTTCACAGCTAACGCCCTAGCGATTCCGATTCGTTGTCGTTGCCCGCCGCTAAATTCATGAGGAAACCGGCTCATATGACTTGGGTTTAATCCGACAAGGTTAAGCAAAGCTTGAATGCGTTGTTTTTTTGCTTCTCCTTTTGCGATTCGATGGATATCAAGCGGCTCTCCAATGATATCTTGAACCGTCATACGAGGGTTTAAAGAAGCGTAAGGGTCTTGGAAGACAATTTGCATTTGCTGTCTCAGGGATTGTATTTCTTTTTTTGAATATGTAGACAAGGATTTGTTATTATAGAGAATTTCTCCCGAAGAAGGTTCAAGGAGACGCAAAATTAATTTCCCAACAGTTGACTTTCCGCAACTACTTTCGCCTACGAGGCCGAGAGTTTCTCCACGAAAAATGGAAAGAGAGATTTGATTGACAGCTATTTGCTCCCTCTTCCCCATTTTAAATCGTTTTGTTACATTTTTGAGTTCAACCAAAGGAATCATAAACTTTTCTCCTTTTCGCTTAACCAACAACTATAATAGTGATTTTTTTCGACATGAGTCATAGGAGGAGATTTTTTAGCACAAATTTGCATTGAATGATCACATCGAGCGCAGAAAGCGCATCCTTTTGGTGGATTGAGAAGATTTGGGGGAGTTCCTCCAATCGGGATGAGTTTTTTGTTTTTTTCCCAATCTAAACGCGGAATAGAACTTAGAAGCCCTTTGGTATAGGGATGGGAGGGAGCTTTGAAGATCTTTCCAATCGGACCACTTTCAATGATTTGTCCCCCGTACATGACAGCGACCCGATCACACATCCCTGCTACAATTCCCAGATCGTGGGTGATCAGAATGATGCTAGTTTGCAATTTAGATTGGATTTGTTTCATCAAATCAAGAATTTGAGCCTGTAGGGTCACATCGAGGGATGTTGTGGGTTCATCAGCGATTAGAAGCTTGGGTTCACATATTAAGGCAATTGAAATCATCACTCGCTGTCGCATCCCCCCGCTGAATTCATGAGGATACTGATAAAATCGTTTTTCTGGATTGGAAATACCCATCCATCCCAACATCTCGACGGCTCTTCGATACATTTCATGCTTTGAAAGCCTTTGATGTTTCTTAAGCATTTCGATAATTTGTTTGCCAATTTTCATTGTTGGGTTAAGGGAGGTCATTGGATCCTGGAAAATCATGCCGATTTTGCTCCCCCGAATCCTATCCATCTCTTTGTTCTTTTTTTTCAAAAGGTCTTGATCTTCAAATAAAATTTCTCCACATTCTATTTTTCCTGGAGGAGAGGGGATAAGACGCATGATCGACTGAGCTGCTACACTTTTTCCACATCCCGATTCTCCAACAAGCGCCACCGTTTCTCCGGGATGAATAGTCAAACTGAAATCCCTCACAGCTTCTACTTTTCCGAGGTAGGTATGAAAGCTAACGGATA
>JAGRNW010000012.1 GCA_020440555.1 Chlamydiia bacterium | reverse complement strand
CGTTAGAACCCGCCGTGCCCAATTAAGGCAACGGGCTCAAGATAAATACCCTTCACCAGACTTGATGGTTAGAACAAAGGTTATCCTTTTCAATATTGTGTTCGTCTCTGAATGGCTCTGTAGTCCCACACGACGTCTCCTTTACTTAGGTTGATATTTACCCAGAGTCCTTCCCTCTTCAGTCGTTACACTGCCTCTACAGTACTATGACCCAACCGCCCTCTTTTGAAGATATAAAATCTTCAATTTCTCGCTCTTTTTCTATCACCCAATCTCCATCGCTTTCTTCGTGATAGGGGAAAATAAATTCTTTTCCGTTTGCCATTGTGATTTTCATCGTATGGAATCCATCGATTTGATCTTTCTCAGGACAACCATCCGATGTTACCGTTTCAATAGAAACAATATGGGCACAGTTAATCAAAATTTCTTCCGGTGGAAAATGGAGCCAATGAGACATATATAAGCCTTTTTAAATTGAGTAGGCAGACACCTTATACTTAGGAGAGGAATTTTGCAATAGAGCTTCAAAAAAATATACTTATTTACTTAAAATACAAATTTAAGTATAATAGTATTATAAGTAAATTAGGTGGATTATGAGTACCCATAAACATCATCATAAAGTCAGGCTTAGCGTGGATTGTACTGAGGAAGAGAGAATGTACATTAAGATGCTGGCCACAAAGTCTCATATGACTATTAGTGAATATCTACTTTCCTTTGCCAGAAAGGAAATGCCAAAATGCACAAAGAGTCACGAGCCAAATGGGGAAACCCAAATGGCATTAAAAGAAGCTCGGGGTGAAAGAGAAACTTTTGAATCGGTAGACGAATTCTGGAATGCTATGGGAATGAATCCGCATGTTGAAGATTAAACCCGGCAGCAAGTTCAAAACGGATTTGAAGAAATTCAAGCATGATAAATCTATTCTTAAGACTCTGGACGAAGTTCTAAAGATATTAGCCAACGGGGAGGAGCTGACGGAAAAATATCGAGATCACGCTCTTTCAGGAAAATGGAATCCGGCCAGAGAGTGCCATATCAAGCCGGATGTTCTATTGGTATATCAAATTGACAAGAAAGAAAAAGTACTAGTTTTGATCCGGATTGGCTCTCACTCCGACCTCTTCAAGTAACCGAAAAGAATTTAAATTTTTCTTTATACTCCCTTAAAATTTTAATCTACTTATAGTACCCGTATGCAGACGGTTAAAATTTTAAACAGGTAGATATGAATATGAAAACTTGGATGAAATATGTATTTTCTTTAGCTTTAACATTGTGTTGTTTAGGAATCCTTCAAGCTTCTTCATGGGAAAGTTGCTCGACAAATTCTTCAATCAAAAGACAATGCATCGATCAGGTGGTCGCGGATGAACAGGGTGTCTTTTTACTGATAGACGGATGTTGGCTTGGGACTCAAGGAATGCAAGCAACCTCTGAAGGTATTCTTGTCCTAGAAAATGGGGAATGGATCCCTTTACAGGAAGCAGTAAGATGTGACAATTATTATGTTTGGAAATGTAGAAATTGCGGTTATTACAATCCACAAGGCGTATTTAAATGCATGAGATGCGGCAAATAACGAAGAAGTTAATTTTTATCTTCGTTCTATTTTTTGGCACATTTGAGCCCCTGTTCGGAGCATATAATGTAGAAGAGGGGTTCAAACATGTGTCCTGGCGTGATAAGATTTTTATGAGAAAATTTTTTGATTATGCCATTAAATTGGATAATGCAGCTCATGTTTTATGTTTTGATCATAAGCCCATGTGTTTGACTGGTGTTATAATCAAATACAAGCATCGTATTAAAGCGCTTCCATGTTATAAGGAATGGTTAGCATTCAAAAGAAACGAGCATCTATTTCCTCATCCAAATTTTATTTTTTGCGAAGAGTTGAATAACCAAGATGAAATTAAAATTTTAGACATTTATATCGTCAACAAGATAGCCCTTTATAAATGTTTGCTTACACACGACAATCTTTTTAAAAATGCACTTGGAAAAGAATTTTCACCCGATTGGTTTATTGAAAAGCTTGAAGAAGGACAAACTCTAACTAAACTAATAAACCACAGTGATTTTTTGTTAGGAATATTATTGGGATACGGTGAAGAATCAGCCAAAGCTTATCAAGATACACAGCGTGCAGATGGCTCGATTCCAGAGTGGACAGAAACTTACACTGGAATTGACGCTCCTCAACCATGTGGATGTAAAATTTTTCCTATTTCGTTCATGGGAAATCCAAAATCCCTTAAGACTCAACAATTGCTTTCTGCGTATGAACGCGAACTTCAAACAATTTGGAATGAATATCAGAAAAAAAACGATTCCCTTCTATTCTTCCTAAAACATTTGTGCCGAAACAGAAACTGATCTTGGAGAAATTTGCTTACGCATACGCAATATGCAAACACAGTTTGCCAAGGCAACCGCCGTATTCAAAAAAGAATTTAATCATCCTATCATCACTTTGTTAACCTGAGTTTTGGGTTTTTCTCCCTCGGATTCAGAGGAGTTTGCTTGCACCTCTTGTGCTTTTTAGACTCGTAAAGGGCCCTTGGCCATTTACTTCGTCTGAAAATCCCAAGATTTTCCGAGGAAGACAACCCAAAACTCAGGTAAACAAGGATTCGGTCGATTGATACGGAATCAAAGAGATCGGGGGTGTGTGCTGTGTTTGGACACACGACTTGTGAATAAGGAATATGGACAATTATTTTTTAAGAGTTTGCCCAATGTGGCCACAGTTTTTGACTCAGCAAGCAAGTTGCCTCTATGCGCTTACAGGCCTTCTACGCCCATTTCCCTTCAGGAATTGGGCTTTTGCGTTGCCGAAATCCCAATTCCTGAAGGGGAATGGGTATCACTCAAAATTAAGAAGACACAGGGGCACTCACAGCCGCTAAATCCTTATCAACTGACAATGTGATGCAGGCATCTGACCATACATTAAGCGCTGTCTCCAACATATCCATTACAGTATAAAATGGCAGAATCAATCCCATCACATGCAATGGAACGTCCATTCCTATCAAAAAGGCAGATGTAAGAAAGTAACATCCCATCGGAACACCTGCATTCCCTATCGCAGCGATAGACGCTAACAAAATCCATCCTACTAATTCAATAGGCGTATAGGTCGCTCCATTCAGCATACTCACAAAAAGAACTGTCGTTAAAATAAAGGCTGCACATCCGTTCATATTAATCACAGAGCAAAGAGGGAGAGTAAAACTTGAGATTTTCCGAGAGACCCCACTTTTTTCCAACGTTCGCATGGTCACCGGAAGCGTCGCTGTCGATGATTTCGAAAAAAAGGCCAAGGTCAGGGCGGGAATCATGATTCGAAAGCTCTCAATAGGGGAAATCTTTTTGAATTTAAGCAAAAGAGGTAAAATGACAATTCCTTGAATAAGATTGGCGCCGATCACACAACTCAAGTAAAGGAAAAGTTGGTTCATATCCCCGTGTCCTTCTCTCAGTTCCTTGATCAATAAAGTAACAAAAGACCAGATCGCTAAAGGGATTAGCTTGATGATCATCGCAGTAATCTTCAAAATAGCGGCAAAAAGCGAAGAAAATAATTGATGAAGAAAACTCTTTTGTTCCATAGGTAAAAAAAGAGTCGCAATGCTCAAAAAAAAAGCAATAAAAGCGACACCCAAAATATTGTTTTCAACAAAAGCACCAAAGATATTGGAAGGAATAATATTGATAAGAAACGAAAGATAAGAATCTCCCTTAGTCACAGTCACCACATCCTCAGCGCCTGCAAGGGACCCTATTCGGGCTGGATGGATGAGCACAAAAAGAACAAGGGCAACGGTCGCAGCAGTAAGCGTTGTTCCAATCGTATAGGTTAAGATTTTCCGCCCTATTTTTCGCATTTCAGAAAAATCTTTCATTCCAGAAATAGTTGATGTGATTGATAGAAAAATAATCGGAAGACTAATGAGCTTTAAAAGACGCAAAAATACATCAGAGGTAAGAACCGCCATTCCTTCCATAAAATCTATTTTGGAAATACCACAAATCACTCCAATGCAGATGGCCAAAAAAACTAAAAAATTTGTCAAAAAACGCTTAGACATTTGATATTTTTTTAGAAACACTCTTACGGGTTAAAAACCTGTCTTCACAGTCAAAAAATTCCTCGATTTTGACTGTGAAGACAGGTTCTAAATGGAGCGTAACGGAATCGAACCGATGACCTCAACAATGCCATTGTTGCGCTCTACCAATTGAGCTAACGCCCCAAAATCAGAGTGAAGGATAGCGACTAGAAAGCAAAAAGTAAAGAAAGTTAACCTCTTCTTCGAGGCATATAATCATAGCATATCACCTTGTCATCTGTTCTGCCAATGTCGATGGTCAATAGATGCCCTCTTAAGGAGACCGACCGAATGGGTGTTTTACCGATTTTAATACAACAAACGGAGATGTTATTGATCCTATCAATAATCTCAACCACCCCGTCCTGTCTCCCTGCGATCAAAATCTTGGAACGTAAATCCCCACACGTCCAATTTTTTGTCGATTGGGTGGCTGCTCTAGAGTAGATAGGATCATCATCTTCATTAACAATCTCAAATGTTTTGAACAAACCCTGTTCTCGTAAATAGAGAAGATCCTCACCATCAATTGCCTGAGGTTGCTCGTCTTGGGCACTAAACCATTCATAATCTGGATCGGACGAAGGGAAAATAGCATCCCGTTTATCAATCTCGGTAATAACCGGTTTCACTATCCTCACATTATGCAAAAATCCACGAGCTTCTTTATATCTCTCTTTAGGAGAGACTCCATCTGGGACTGTAATCCCCAATTCCTGACATTTACCCCGGTAGAATGCCTCTTCATCACGCGTGCCAAAACAACCCTCACGTTTTAGACTCAATAGAATGACTTGTGTTTTTAAATCACAGTAATCAAACATTTGATCAAAAAATTGATTTTTTGTACTCTCAGCTGTCGGCACAGAACGCCCTCTCAAGCTGAGCAAACACTCTTCGTCGGACTCATCTCGCTTTTTCTTTCTATTGAAAGATGTTTCGAGCTTTTCTTTCTCTCCTCTGTTCTCTCCTCTGTCAGGGTATAAATTGGGCCGTATTCCACGTGTCCATTCTTTGTCATCTGTGAACAAGGGATCTCTAGAACGATCTTTGAAACAAACACAACAGCGCCTCCAGGGAATCACACTTAAAACTAAAAAGCTAAAACCTCCGCTAGAGATCCCCCCTCCAGCATAAACAGTCCAGAAAGGAAGATGAAAATGACAAGCCGCCATCACCGCGACGACTATTCCACCAATCCCCATGATGGCTAAAAAAAGGCGGCCCACATTGGCAGCCACAATCCGACACATTTGATTTGTTTTTTTGGAAGCCGGACGTGTTCTAGGCAAATCGATGATAGGAGAAGAAGACAACACCTTTACTGCAATCTTTTTGTCCACATCAAACGAAGAGAAAGGATAGGATGGTGGTGATCCCGAAGATGTTGGAGACTGAGCCTGCATTAAAAATTCCTGATACTTACCATGAAAGTGATTATAAAAAACCAAAATTAAGCCAAATTTAAGATTTAAATTTAAAAAAATTTATAATGAATATCTTCTCTTTTTCCTAAATATCTAGTCTGATAGACTGTTTTAAAAATTTAGGTTGTGTGATGTCATTTTTTGAAAATTTGGAAAAACTCCCTCCAGATCCCATATTTGGACTTGTGAAAGCCTTTAGTGAAGATCATCGAAAAACCAAGGTCAATCTAGGAGTAGGGCAATACCAGACGGCTGAATTAAAACCCTTCATTCTTAATACGGTTAAAAAAGCGGAAGCCCATCTTCTTGAGGAAGAATATTCCAAAAATTACCTCCCTATTGACGGAGAACCCTCTTTTATAGATCTCACTAAAAAATTGGTTTTTGGAGAAGAGGAAGATTTAAGTAGAATTTATGGAGCCCAAACAGTGGGAGGAACGGCCGCCTTAAATGTAGGGGGGCATATCCTGTATCATCAGGGAATTAGAAAAATTTATACATCTAGTCCTACATGGGTCAATCATAATCAAATTTTTTCTTATATTGGGTTTGAAATCTTTCATTATCCCTACTGGGATGAAAAACAGCGAACTTTGGATTTTACAGGCTTTCTTGATGCTATCCAGGAGATGCCCCCAAAAAGCGCCCTTGTTTTACAAGGATGTTGCCATAATCCCACAGGGGTCGATCCTACCCTTAACCAATGGGAAGAAATTATCGCTCTTTTAAAAAAACGTCAGGTTTTTCCGATTGTAGATTTTGCTTATCAAGGATTCGGCGATGGGGTAGATAAAGATGCTGCTGCAATTTCACTTTTTCTCAAAAACGGAATCGAGTTTTTTGTCACTGCATCCTACTCAAAAAATTTTGGTCTCTATGCTGAAAGAACTGGAGCTCTTTTTTGTGTGACACAAGGGGAAGAGATTGCTGAATGTGTAGGAGATTTAACAAAAATGATCATCCGTCGTACTTACTCCAACCCCCCTTGTCACGGAGGACGTATTGTAGTTAAAATTCTTTCTGATGCAGTATTACGAAAAAAATGGGAAAAAGAGCTTGGAATGATGAGAGAAAGAATCATAGAAATGCGAAAAAGCCTCGTTACAGAACTTATCGCTCGCCAAACAACCGATTTTTCCTATATTGCAAACCAAAAGGGAATGTTTTCTTTTACCGGACTTGACTCATCACAAGTAGAACAATTGATCAATGATTATGGGATTTATTTACCAAAAAATGGAAGAATCAACGTTGCCGGATTAAACACTTCTAACCTTCCATTTATCGCAGAAGCGATCTGTAGCGTATAGAAAAATGAGGACAAGGGTCAAAGATCAGTACCGTCGATACTTCCTTCTGGCTCTTAGCCTTTTCTCTATCCTTGTTCTCCCTGCTGCTTTCGTCCAAAAATTTAGGGCCCTTGCGATCTCCTTTCTCTCTCCCTGCAGACAATTTCTTCCCCCCGCTATCTATCAAGATGAAAATGCCAAACTTAAAAGTGAACTCGCTGTACTGAAAAAACGCCTTGATAAATTGAATAGGCAAATTTCTGATGAAATTGGAATTTCCGCAACTGTCATTTATCGAGATCCTATGAGCTGGTCTAGTTCATTTTGGATCGATGTTGGAGAAAGGACTAATCATACCCAACAGATTGTGGCCAAAAACAGCCCCGTCCTGATTGGAGATTCCATCATTGGAGCCATTGATTATGTAGGAAAAACCCAATCGAGGGTTCGTTTGATCACCGATTCCGGGCTCAATCCTTCCGTGCGGGCCGTCCGAGGAAACACGTCGTATCTAGCAAAAGGTGTTCTTCAAGGAACGGGCCCCCCTTTATGGAGGGGAAGGAGTCCCACCCTTAAGGGGATCGGATTCAACTATGATTTTGATGACACAGAAGGTTCTGCTCGAGATCTTGTAACAGGAGCTTACGCCGATCCCTTCAAAAAAGGGGAAGCGATTTCTCTGATTAAAGAGGGGGATTTGCTCGTCACAACAGGGATGGATGGAGTGTTCCCTGCGGGATTAAAAGTCGCCGTTGTGACAAAAATATTCCCCTTAAAAGAAGGAGATTATACCTATTCGTTAGAAGCAAAACCGACAGCAGCAGCCATTGAAGATATCTGTTTTGTTTATGTAACCCCCCCCATTGGGTTTAACATGGAGGAAGGATGAAGGTAGTACTTGCCGATGAAATGGCTAGGATTGAGAAAATTGCTTATGCCAACGGGGCCAATGAAGAAACCTTCATGCATACAGCAGGTCGGGGAGTGGCCGAGCAGGTGTTTGAACATTTTCGAAAATACCCTCCGCCTCATCGGACAACTCTTCTTTGCGGCCCTGGAAATAACGGAGGAGATGCTTATGTTGTGGGACAAGTTCTTCTTAAGCATTTTTTTCATGTAACAGCGCTGGCTATTGCTCCTCTTGACAAGAGCCGTCCACTCTGTCAGATTCAAGCCAAACGATTCATCGATCTGGGAGGGACGATCGAGTTTATCAAAGAAGGGGCTTCCATCGATTTTTTTGGAGCTTCTCTTCTTGTTGATGGTATTTTAGGAACTGGGTTCAAGGGGAGTGTGAAAGGGAATTTTGCCCATCTCATTGAAGCGGCTAACAAAAGTAAGCTTCCCATCATTTCCATTGATATTCCCTCAGGAATCAATGGAAATACTGGAGAGATAGGGGGAATAGCGATCGTTGCAACCGAAACGGTTTTTCTTGGCCTTCCAAAAAAAGGATGCTTTATTGGAGACGCCTGGAATTCTGTAGGACGTCCTTACGTTTTTGATTTTGGATTGGGCGAGAAAGCGATTAATGAGGCCCATGAAGAATTCATTACTCTCACCGATGAGCTCGTAAGACAAATGCTCCCCAAGATTGTCTGGAACAGACATAAATATCAGGCAGGATATGTCATAGGATTGGGAGGATCGCCGGGAATGCCAGGGGCTCCTACAATGGCGAGCTTTGCAAGTCTTAGAACTGGAGCGGGAATCTGTCGCCTTCTTCATCCAAAAGGCATGGAGTTAGAATTTGCTCATGCACCTCTCGAAATGATACGTATTCCCTACACATCTGATCAAATAGATTTTTTAATTGAAAAGCTCAACTCAGCTTCTGCTGCATTTATAGGGCCAGGAATCGGAACCAGTCCGACCACCGCCAAGATGCTCAAACAAATTTTACCAAACCTAAGCATACCCTGTGTGATCGATGCAGAAGCTCTGACCTTGATAGCTGCGCATGACCTTCCCCTGCCGGCCGGCGCGCTATTAACACCCCACCATGGGGAAATGAGCCGTTTACTGCACTTAAAAGAAAAAAATGAAACCCAACTCGAATTTTTTAAGCAATGTACAGCTTTTGTCGTCAAGCATAACACCACATTGGTCCTTAAGGGATCTCCGACTATGATATTAAGTCCTCATATTAGCCCCTTTTTGATGACACGTGGAGATCCTGGAATGGCCACAGCGGGAAGTGGAGATATTTTAACGGGGATGATCGCTGCATTTTTAGCAATGGGGTGTCCACCCATCGATGCAGCTTGCCTTGGCACGTATGTGCATGGAATGGCAGGAGAGTTTGCGGCAAAAAATTTGACCTCCTATTGTGTAATAGCCACAGACTTGTTGGATTCTTTGCCCGCTGTTTTTCGATATTTTTTGTCTAAAGAGAACTGAAAAGACAAGTCTTTATCCGTTCCACTTCAAGAATTGGAATGGGTATACCAGTCAAGGAACCTAGAAAGACCTTCCTCCAACCTTATTGTTGGTCGGTAACCCAACCTCTTTTCTGCATCTGAAATATCTGCATAGGTGATTGCTACCTCACCCGCCGAAGTTGGCCCCATTTCATACACAGCTTTCTTTTTCAGCAAATTTTCTAAAATCCCTATCATCTCAAGCACTGGAACTGGATGGTTATTCCCCAAATTAAACAGATCAAATGTTCGTTCCTTCTGATCAATCGCCGCGATCACCCCACCTACTATATCATCGATGTAAGTAAAATCCCGTTCCATTTTCCCTTCGTTAAAGAGATAAATGGGGGTTTCTTCCAAAATGGATTTAGTAAAGGAAAAATAGGCCATATCGGGACGTCCCCAAGGTCCATAAACGGTAAAAAAGCGAAGTCCTGTCATAGGAATACGAAAGAGATTGTGGTAACTATAGGCCATCAACTCGTTCGCTTTTTTTGTCGCTGCATATAGATTGGCTGGCCTGTCTGTCTGATCCATGATTGAAAAGGGAATCTTCTCATTCTTTCCATAGACCGAGGAAGAGCTTGCATAAATCAATTCTGTTTTAGGAACCTCCCTTAAGATTTCAAGCAGGGAGAGAAATCCCTCAATGTTACTTTTTAAGTAGGCGTTGGGAAATTTTAAAGCGTAGCGCACACCAGCTTGAGCGGCTAAATGCAGCACATGGGTAAACTTGTGCTCCTTAAACAATTCCATGAGAAGCTCTTTGTCACAAAGATCTCCTTCGATGATCGTCACCCCTTCTTTGGCAAGCAGTCTCGACCGTTCTCGTTTAAGAATAGGGGAGTAATAAGCATTGAAATTATCGAAGCCGATCACTCCATCACCTCGTCTTTTCAAGGCAGTGGCACAAAAATATCCTATAAATCCAGCAGCGCCTGTAATTAGAATATTTTTACTTTCCATATCTGGCAAGTATACACTCAAACGACTATAAAATTGCAACTTCTACCAAAGAATGTTATCATGCTTCGTATGAAAATTTTAATCGTTGGCAGTGGTTACGTCGGTCTTGTCGCAGGAGCCTGTTTCGCTGAAATGGGTCATACTGTCATCTGTCTTGACATCGATCAAAAGAAAATTGAACAACTGAATGCAGGCAAAATCCCTATCTATGAACCTGGTCTTGAAGAATTAATTGCTCGAAATATCAAAGCCAAACGCCTCTTCTTCACCACCAACTATCAGCAGGGGGTTAAAAGTACATCGATCTGTATCTTAGCTGTTGGGACCCCAGCTGATGAAGATGGATCCGCAGATGTAGGGTATGTGATCCAGGCCTGTCAACAAATTGCCGCTCACATGGAGGGGTATAAGGTGATCGTCAATAAATCTACTGTCCCTGTTGGAACAGCAGCGCTTGTTGAAAAAACAATTCAAGAGCAATTGAATAAACGCAATGTCTTTTGCCCCTTCGATGTGGTGTCTAATCCTGAATTTTTAAAAGAAGGAGATGCAATTGCCGATTTCATGAAGCCCAATCGAATCATCGTTGGAATCAATCATCCAAGAGTTGAGAAAGTGATGCGAGAGCTTTATCTCCCTTTCAATCAAAATCATGATCGGATGATTGTGATGGACGTTCCCTCTGCCGAAATGACCAAGTATGCTTCGAATGCGATGCTAGCCACTCGCATCTCTTTTATGAATGAACTTTCTTTGATCTGTGAAAAAGTGGGGGCAGATATTACCTCGGTCCGTAAGGGAATGGGATCGGACGAAAGGATTGGATATGCTTTCCTTTACGCAGGTGCAGGGTATGGTGGATCTTGCTTCCCCAAAGACATTAAAGCGCTCAGGGCAACAGCTAAGGGACTAGGACAACCTTCTCGTCTCCTTGAGGCTGTCGACGCTGTGAATCACTCTCAGAAACAACTATTGGCAAAAAAAATCGCAGCTTATTTTGAGTCGAAAGGGGGAGTTTCAGGGAAAACCCTGGCCATTTGGGGACTTGCATTCAAGCCTGGAACCGATGATATCAGAGAAGCTCCTTCCCTTGTTTTAATTGAAGAGTTGTTAAGGCAAGGGGTGCATCTACGCCTATTTGATCCGGTGGCTATGGAACGAGCAAAAAAGCTTTTAGGTGAAAGGGAAGCAATCGTTTGGTGTAAAGACGAATATGAAACTGCCTTTTCAGCTCATGCCATTGTTCTTGTCACAGAATGGAAACAATTTCGATTTGTTGATTTTTCAAAAATTACCCCACATATGAAAGGACATGCATTTTTTGATGGAAGAAACCAGTATCGGCCCAGTGAAATGAATGTATTAGGCTTCGACTACCTCTCAATTGGGCAAAAAGATCATCTTGCTGAAACAATCGAGGCTTATCTGTGACAAGGACAAGACTCCTTGTATTTCCACGTGTGATCATTCAAGACTTTTTCTACCCCCTCTTTTTTCTTTACTGCGTCACTCTGCATGCTGACCAACTTGGCTTTTCTCTGTTAAATTTTAAGATTCGATTGAACAACTTAGTTGCCCTTCTGTTGCTTGTCTACCTCTTGAGTCGTTACAGAAACAAGTTCATTTTTGTCGATCGATCTTTGATCTGTTCAGTGGGGCTGCTATTTGCATCGATGTTTTTTTCGTTTCTTCTCTCGCCCTACAAAACCCGCTGTTTCTTTTTTTTCGGATTATTCGGTTTGACGACCCTCTGTTATGTCTTTCTCCCCTATTGGCTCGTTCTGCGTTTTGATGCTGACAAATTGATGAAAATGTATCTCGCCTCTTTTCTCATAGTCGGTTCTTACGCTCTTTGCCAATTGCTCCTTTGTCTTGTAGGCATTCATGATCCTTTTGTTCAACAATGGATCAGCGGTACTCTTTATCGTCCTAACGCCTTTGCTTATGAACCCTCTTTTTATGCTCTCTATTTCACTCCCCTCGTGGTGATTGTCAATCTTCACTATGTGCTCAATAATAAAAATTTCCCTTGGATGGCCTTCCCTCTTAAGAGAAGGCATGTGTTGTTTGTGAATGCACTATTTCTAGTTTCAACCTCAACCTCTTGCTATTTTGCTTATGCTACCTTTGCCTTAATTCTTGGAATCCTCTCTCTTATTCCATCAATCAGAAGATCTTTTCCAACCCTCGTTAAAGGAGGAACAAAATTTGTAGGGGGAATTTTTCTTTTTTCTCTTTTTCTCTCCGTTGTATTTCGAAAAGTGATGTCCTTATTTTTTCTTAAATTTTTTTTCGCGGGATTTTCCCACCATTCTGTCGTGGAGCGATGGTCGGGTATTATTAACGGTATCAACCTATTTTTAACACATCCTTTTTTTGGCATTGGAATGGGAGGTTATCCTTCTTTCATGATGAATGCTTATCTCAATGAAAGGACTGACTATATTTTTATTTATCAGGAAAAACTACTTCCCTTTGCCGCCAATCCAATCAAATTGTTTGAACCCTCCAACATTTTCACTGAAGTGTTGGCAAGTTTGGGTGTGTTTGGTTTAATTGCATTGACAGGGTTTATTGTCTCTTTAGTGTCGAAAGGGATCAAGGCCATCAAACAGAACCATACACAAAAAGAGACTCTTTTTGTTCTCCTTGTTTCGGTGCTTGTCTTAGCAATCGTCCTACAAATCAACCAAGGGCTTTTTCGCACTTATGTCTGGGCCCACTACGCTTTTGTCTATGGGTATTGTACCAAGAAACTGTTTCGGCAAGCCCCTGCTCAATAGGAATTGTATTGAAAGCAGGAAGAAACTCTCTAAGTCTGCTGATATTCAAAACTTTTGAGGTAGCTCCTACATAACGATTTGTATCAAACTTTATCTTCTCGAATGGGTAGTCAACGAGGCGACAAAGAATCTGGGCGAATTCTTTAATTGAATATTCTTCTCCAGCCCCAATATTAAGAAGGGTATTGCTTACTTTTTTTGAAAGCATGAGAAGTCCATTCACAAAATCATCGATATGGACAAGTTCCCGTTTTTGCTCTCCATTCCCCCAAAGTACAACTGTCTCTCCCTCATATTTTCCCAGCAAAATTTTTCTCATAAGGTCAAAAATAAAATGAAGTTGCCGGTCATCCGTATGGTAACCAGGCCCATAGAGAGTGGAAGGGACGACATAAAGAAAATTGAGGCCGTATTGTTTGTGAAGCGCAAGTAGCCCATTTAAAAGCATCCGTTTTGTCATCGCATAAGTAAAAAGACTGTCAATAGGACATCCCTTAAGATAATTGTCTTCTTCTAAAGGAAGAGTCGGGTCATAGCCACAACTCGTTCCCATCGCAATAAGTTTAGCTTCACGTTGTTCCTTGCACCACCAGTCGAGCATATGAGTATTGATTTTCTGATTCATGATCCATTGCTCTCCAGGATGTTTAAGACAAAAATCCCCCGCCTGAGTCCATGCGGCCAAATGATAAATCTGATCAAAGCGAATTCCATTAAATTGATTGAGAGAATCAGAAAGGGTGAGATCACAGTCAGAAGATCCAAAAGTCACTACGTCTTCTCCCTTCTTTTTCAGCGCGTTTGTTAAAAACCTTCCTAAAAAACCGGTAGCTCCAGAAATTAAAATACGCATAACCCAGCCTGTTTGATGGGAAAATAAAACTCAACTCCCTGATCGATCAAGTGCCGATGATTATTCAAAATCTCATCTTTGAAATTCCAAGCAAGGACATAGTAAATATCGGGAGGAGAACTAAGTTCGTCTTCTAAAACAACAGGAAGATGCTTACCAGGACTATAAAGACCTTTACGCAAAGGATTTTTTTCAACTAAACAATCAAGAAAATCTCTTCCAATATCAAAATAATTGAGCAATGTGTTTCCCTTAACAGGGGCCCCCATCCCATAAAGAATTTTCCCCTCCTTTTTTTTGGCCTCTAGGTAGGCTCGATTTTCTTGTTTGAGGATAATCATTTCTCTCGCCAAATTTTTGTAGGACTGAAGCTCGTTGTACCCTTTGATCTCCTCCTTGGCTCTCAGTTGTTCGAGACGTTGCGTCATGCCCCGCCCTCCTTGATGTCCCACGAATCCGATTATCGATCCCCCGTGAATAGAACTCCAATAGGCATCAAATAAAGCCAATCGATGCATGTTAAGGAGAGTTTCAATACTCTTTAAAGTATAATAAAGAAGGTGTTCATGGTAGATTTGATCAAACGCTTTATTTTCAAAAATGCTCCCCATATAGAGGAACTGAACGACAAAAACCCCTTCCTCTTTAAGAAGGAATTTAATGGCCTCTGTCACCGAATGGAGCTCTTCAAGATGAAAAAATACTCCAGAGGCGTTGATCACATCGAATCTTAGAGGAATGGTTTTTGCAAGAGCGAGATTAAAAAAAGCTTGAATGGTCGTCACCCCCCCGTTGTTAGCAATCTTTGCAACCCTTTTAGCCGATTCAACTCCGAGAATTTCATACCCAAGCCGTCGGTAAGCAAGAAGCTGCGTTCCATCATTAGAACCAATATCCAGGACGGCTTTCTTTGTTTGATTTTTGAAAAACCTCTTATCTACTTCTTTGGCAACACAATCAAAATGATGGGCAAGTGATCGTGTTGTTCCGGAGAGATAAGTATGATTCGCAAACATCACTTCTTTTTTAACAGTGTAGCCAAGATTTGCACTTCGACACCTGTTACACACAAAGACCTGCAATGGATAAAACGGTTCCTGTCCTATCTCTTCTTCTGTCAAAAAATGGTTTCCCCATGGCTGATCTCCGAGATCGATTGTAAGGGTCATCCGATGAGACTCACATATCCTACACTGTTGATCCACAAACCCTCCTTTCTTGAAAAATGCATTTAGAGTAATCGATCATTTTGCTAACTTCAACACCTCATGTTGATTATTTCACGTACACCGATTCGCCTTAGCTTTTTTGGTGGGGGCACTGACTATCCCCTTTACTACCACCGCCATCCAGGGGCTGTGCTTGGCACAACCATCAATCAATACACCCATGTAAGCTTAAAAACCCTCAGAAGTCCCTTTTTTGAATACAATTACCGGATTGCCTACTCGTGCATTGAGCTAGTCGATACGATCGACGATATTATCCACCCAAGCATCCGCGAATGTTTGAAATACACCAACATTCCCGATAATCTTGAAATCAATATTTTTAGTGACCTTCCTGCCCGCACAGGATTGGGGAGCTCCTCTTCGTTCACTGTAGGGTTTCTCAATGCTCTTTATGCTCTTCAGGGAACCCACCTCTCCAAACAACATCTTGCTGAAAAAGCCTGCTTTGTCGAGCAAGAACTGATCGGAGAACGTGTAGGATCCCAAGATCAATTTCATGCAACCTTCGGTGGATTAAATCTGATCGAGTTTAAACCGGAAAAAATTATTTGTCGCCCTCTTGTACTCCCACAAGAAAAAAAAGATTTTTTGGAAAGTCAAATTCTTTTGTTTTACACTCAAAAGACCCGTCAAGCAAGTGAGATCGTCAAAGAACAGCTCGAAAAAACGATACAAAAACAGAACGATCAACTGTTAGATCAAATGTACACCATGGTCTTCGAAGCTGAGGAAATCTTAACTCATCTTTCCAAAAAAGAAATGATTCGATCTTTTGGCCAACTTCTTCATAAGAGTTGGAATTTAAAAAAACAATTGTCGAACAAAATTTCTCTTCCCTTTATCGATGAAGCCTATCATAAGGCACTTGAAGCAGGTGCCTACGGAGGCAAACTCTGTGGAGCAGGACAAGGGGGCTTTTTAGCATTAGTTGTCCCATTTGATAAACAAAATCAAGTGAGACAAGCCCTTGCTTCTCTTCCTGAGATCGATTTCCGTTTTGAAAACAAGGGAAGCACAATTATTTATGAAACCAATCGACGTAATTATTTTGGCAGGAGGACTTGGAACAAGACTGCGGGAAGTTGTACCCGATCTACCCAAACCTCTAGCAAACATTGAGGGACGTCCTTTTTTGGACATTTTGCTAGCTTATTTAGCCACCATTGAGAATGTTCAAAAAGTGGTGTTAGCTATCTCTTATCTTGGAGATAAAATCAAAGATCATTACCAAGGGACCCGCTATCCCTTCACCCTCGAATATTCAGACGAAGCAACTCCCTTAGGGACAGGAGGAGGACTCAAACTTGCCATCAGCAAAACAAAGAGTGAAGATCTTCTTGTTCTAAATGGAGATTCTTATTTTGAATTCGACTTTGAGACGTTTTACAATTTTCATCATGAAAAACAAGCAAGGCTCACCATCGCCTGCCTGACCGTTCCCGATGTCTCTCGTTATGGAAAAATCACCCTTGACCCTCAAACACAAAAAATCCTTGCTTTTTCGGAAAAATCGAAAACTTCTCATCCAGGACTCATCAGCGGAGGAATCTATCTTCTCAAACGGAACCTTCTAACCTTCTTTCTAGATCACATCCCTCTTTCCTTAGAAAAGGAAGTGTTTCCAAAACTGGTTGGACAAGAAATTTATGCACTTCCATTTGATGCCCCATTGATTGATATTGGAACCAAACAATCGTATTCATATGCTATTAAATTTTTTAAAAAAAGGTATAAAATATGAAAATTCTAGTCACTGGAGGAGCCGGCTATATTGGCTCTATCTTAACTCCCAGACTCCTCGCAGAAGGACATTTTGTCACTTGCGTTGATAACTTGTTTCATAAACAGGTGACTCTCCTCGATTGCTTTGGCAACCCCCACTTTCGCTTTATCAAAGGAGATGTATGCGACATCAGCCTGATGAAACAACTCATTGCGGAAAACGAAGTGATCATCCCCTTAGCAGCGATCGTGGGAGCTCCTGCCTGTAAAGCGAATCCAACTCTTGCCAAACTTGTTAACTATGATGCTATTCAATTTATTATGACTCATCTTCAGCCTTACCATAAAATTCTTTTTCCCAATACTAATAGTGGTTATGGGGTGGGAGAAAAAGGAAAATATTGTACTGAACAAAGTCCGTTAAGGCCGGTTTCCCTCTATGGAAAACTTAAAATTGAGATTGAAGAAGCACTTCTTAGAACAAATCAGGCCATTTGCTTTCGTTTGGCCACGGTCTTTGGCGTTTCACCAAGGGTTCGTCTCGATCTTTTGGTTAATGACTTCACCTATCGAGCCTGCAACGACCGATACGTTGTCCTCTTTGAGGAACATTTTAAACGAAACTACATTCACGTAAAAGATGTGGCTAATGCTTTTTGTTTTGGACTTCGAAATTTCAATAAAATGAAAGGAGAAGCCTATAATGTAGGACTTTCTTCGGCTAATCTAAGTAAACGCGAATTGGCGGAAAAGATTAAAACTTATCTTCCCGATTTTTATATTCACAGTGCTCCGATTGGGGAAGATCCAGACAAACGAGACTATATCGTCAGCAACGAGAAATTAGAAAGTTTGGGTTGGATTCCAGAAAAGAATTTGGATCATGGCATCTGTGAACTTATTTCAGCCTACACCATTCTACGACAAAGCCCCTTCGCAAATATTTAATAACTCTTCGAAAAAAATAAATTCTTAAACTGAATTGCAGATTTTTTGCGTAGGGCGATATTTCAAAGTGGGATACGTATAAATCGCAAATCGAAAACAAAGGAGATAAATAAAACCTACCCCCCGAGTCATCGAAATGCGATTCAAGAGAAAAAACTCCGTACGTTACGGTATCAAATTACATACCGAAACCACCCATACCAGGCATGCCTCCCATGCCTCCCATGCCTCCCATGCCTCCCATTGGGGGCATTCCACCTCCTCCCATTGGAGGAGCAGCTGAATCTTTTGGCTTGGGTTTATCGGTTATCATAGCAGCTGTTGTCAGCAGCAGTGCCGAAATCGACGCAGCATAACGAAGGGCACTTTTAGTGACAAGAACGGGGTCAATAATTCCAGCTTTAACAAGATCCATGTATTCATCTGTGAGACCATTATACCCAAATCCGAAAACATCCGTCTTTTCTAAAATCTTTTCAGCCACCAAGTTTCCTTGTTTTCCACAGTTTGTAGCAATAGCAATCGCAGGAGCATAAGCTGCCTCCCTGACAATCTTAATACCTATGGCTTCATCACCTTCGAGTTTGAGCTGATCAAGGCAGCCAAGAGCGCGCAAAAGAGCGACCCCTCCACCTGGAACAATGCCTTCTCTCGCAGCAGCACGGGTAGCATGAAGAGCATCTTCAACACGCGCCTTTTTCTCTTTCATTTCAGCTTCAGTGACAGCACCCACACGAATCACAGCCACACCACCAACAAGCTTAGCAAGCCTCTCTTCAAGTTTTTCTCTGTCATAATCAGACGTTGAGCGCTCAATTGAAGAACGAATTTGATTCTCTCTTTCCGTAACTTTTGCAAGATCACCAGCGCCATCAATGATGGTCGTCTCCTCTTTAGAAATCTTAATTTTCTTAGCTGTTCCAAGCACTGAAAGATCAACTTCTTCAAGTTTAAGACCCACCTCTTCAGTGACAACTTGTCCACCTGTGATAATCGCAATATCCTCGAGCATTGCTTTACGTCTATCTCCAAAAGCAGGAGATTTTACAGCAGCCACAGGAAGTCCTCCCTTCAATTTATTGACCACTAAAGTAGCAAGGGCTTCACCATCGAGATCTTCTGCTATCACAAGAAGTGGTTGAGGACCCTTTTCCATCGTTTTTTCAAGAATGGGAATCAACTCTTTTGCAGAAGAAATCTTTTTATCCACTATTAAAACTTTTGCATTCTCAAGCTCAACACTCATATTCTCCGGATTGGTCACAAAGTACGGAGAGAGATATCCTTTATCAAACTGCATCCCTTCCACAACATCAAGCGTTGTTTCAATCCCCCTAGCTTCGTCCACAGAAATAATTCCATCTCGACCTACTTTATCCATAGCATTTGCAATAATCTCTCCAATCTCGGGATCATTGTTAGCGGAAATAGCCGCAATTTGCTTAATTTCATCGTGAGTTTTAATGGGCGTGGCTAGCTCAGAAAGAGTTTGTGTCATCAATTCAACAGCTTTTTCAATACCCCGTTTCACACTCATGGGATTGGCCCCCGCAGCAACATTTCTCACCCCACTATTGAAAATAGCGTCGGCGAGAACAATTGCCGTCGTGGTTCCATCTCCCGCTACATCGGCTGTCTTTGAAGCCACTTCTTTAACCAATTGGGCTCCCATATTCTCAAACTTATCTTTAAGGACAATCTCTTTAGCGACCGTCACACCATCTTTAGTCGAAAGGGGCGAACCGTACCCTTTTTTGATCACAACATTGCGCCCCTTTGGACCCAAAGTGACAATGACCGCTTTGGCCAACGTTCTGATCCCCCCTTGTATCGCCTTGAGGGCATCTTCTTTGAATTGAAACAACTTTGACATGTTACGCTTTCTCCTTTAAATCATTTATGAAAGAATTCCCAAAAGATCCTCTTCTGAAAGAATCAAAAATTCTTCATTTTCAGAATCCCCCTTCACTTCTGTTCCAGCATAAGATGAGAAAAGAACTCGATCTCCCACCTTCACAGCAAGAGGTGTGCGAACCCCTTCTTCATCTAAACTTCCAGGACCAATGGCAACAATTTCACCCTCTTTTGGCTTTTCCTGTGCAGAATCTGGAAGCAAAATTCCTCCTTTTGAAGTCACGGCTTTTGATCGCTTGACTAATACTTTGTTATTGAGAGGCTTAATCTTTTTCATTTCTTCACTCCTATGGTAAAACTACTTCAAAAAAGAGAATACTAAGGACAAATTCCATTTCTGTCAAGGACGAAAGCGACGACATTAGCACTCATAAGAAAAGTCTGCTAACCCGCATAGGAAGCTATTAAATATTTTTTCCTTCTTTTGGCAAAATTGTCTCTGTCTTGGTTGCAAAGCGCCTTAAGCTTCCAGATAAAATACTTCTCTTGCGCTATAATCTTCAAAACCTCTTCTTTCCCGTTGAGTTTGTGGAAAGTAGCTTGCTTATTGACATTGGCCATAAGATCCTCCAAAACAGCCTGAAACCGCCCAGGATAGAGAGATTTAATCATTCCCATTAAAGCATATCCTGTAGTAATGGGAAGAAATTCTTGAGGATTTAAAATGGCAATTTTTACCCCCTGACAAGGCTTTTGTTTATACATTCCAAAAAATGGACGAAAGTAGAAAGGATGGAAACTCACTCCCGGCAAACCAAGTTGGTTCATTTCTTTAGCAAATTTCTCTCCCTCTATCCAAGGAGCTCCCACTATTTTAAAAGGGAGCGTATATCCTATTCCAATACTTGCAAAAGAGAGATGTCCCAAAATTCCTGTCACAGGATAAAAAAAAGGGGTATCCATTTCGGGAATTTGCGGGCTTGTGGGAATCCAGACAAGGCCCGTATCTTGAAAGGTCATGGTGCGCGTCCATCCTTTCATAGGGATCACTCGAAGAGAACAATCTTCTTGATATTCAGCTTTAAAAAGCTCGGCCAATTCTGCAACAGTCATTCCATGACAGTAAGGGATATCGATGTAACCAAAAAAAGAAGACCATTTTTTCTCCACAATCAATCCATCGATCAGATTGCCCCCTAGTGGATTGGGTCGATCTAACACAAGAAAATCGATCTTGTACTTGGCGGCCTCCTCCATAAATGTAAAAAGAGTTGAAATATAAGAGTAGGATCTTGACCCAATATCTTGAATATCAAAGATCAGAAGATTGATCCCCTCCAGTTCTACTGCAGTTGGCCGCCGCCTTGTCCCGTGCAAGCTAAACACAGGAATCGATCCGATTTTTCTATCTTGTTCTGCTCCATTTGCGTAAACATCGCCATAAAAACCGTGCTCTGGAGCAAAAATGGCTTTGATCTCAAAGCCCTCTCTTTTTGCAACATCCATCAATAGTTCAGCTGTTGTTTTAAGCTGGCAATTGATGGCACTCTGATTGGTGATAAGACCTATTTGCTTATTTTTTAAGAGAATAGAAAATTCTTCTTCCATGAGCAGTCGATCAATTCCCAGGGTCACTCTGGATTGAGCCTGAACAGATAGAGAAACCATACAGAAGAAAAATAAAAATAAAAACCTAATCATGTCATCAATTTGTTATAATTGTTAATTATGGGAATTTCACGCTTATATAAAAAAATAGCCTTATTACTTGATGGCTGCAGGGGAGAATCCCCTTCATGCAACGAGCGAATGGAAAAAACGATTAATCTCGCTACACTTTTGCTCGAATTGACCCAATTAGAAACCCAAAGAAAGGAACAAAAACAACTTGAGAAGCTCTCCAAAATGGTGAGGGATCCTCTTGGCAAGGAATTTTTAACAGCCATGACCGATCAATGTTTTAGAAGTCCAAGCGTGAGAAGGACAGCAAGCCAACTCACTTACCTCCTTAGAAGATACGGAATTCCCCGTTTTTTGCCACCTTTTGATCGTTTAAAACTCTTATTTTTTAAATATCTTGGAACCCTCTTACCCCATTTGTTCGTTCATTTGGCACAAAAAAAAGTACGCGATGAAGTGAGTGGTGTTCTTTTACCCAACGACTCAAAACTCCAAAAACAATACCTCGAAGAATCGTTACAATCTGACATTAGACTCAACCTCAACCATCTTGGAGAGGCCATATTGGGAGAAAAGGAGGCTCATCGTCGATTGAATCTCTATTTAGAAGATCTTGCCAATCCACTTATTCACTATATCTCAGTGAAAGTCTCCACCCTTCACAGTCAAATCAATCTCATTGGATGGGAAAACACTCTCAGCATCCTTGCAGAACGTTTAAGACAACTCTATGATCAGGCCCTGCGATATCCCATTCAAATACACGAAGGAAGAGCTCTCCCCAAATTTGTGAATCTTGATATGGAAGAGTATCGAGATCTCGATTTAACTCTCACACTTTTCACAAAAGTTCTTGGTGAGCCGAGATATCATGGATTACAAGCGGGCGTTGCTCTTCAAAGTTACCTCCCTGACTCTTTTGATAAACTGCAAAAACTGACCGAATGGGCGCAAAAAAGGGTCCGTTTAGGAGGAGGACCCATCAAAATCCGCTTGGTGAAAGGGGCCAATCTATCCATGGAAAAAATTGAGAGTTCGTTGAGAGGGTGGGAACAAGCAACCTTTTCAACCAAATCTGAAACAGATGCAAATTTTAAAAAGATGCTTGAATATCTCACCACAGAAGAGCGTATCAAAGCAGTGAAAATAGGCATAGGGAGTCACAATCTTTTTGATATCGCCTATGCATTGATCCTTCGCGCAGAAAAAAAGATGGAAAAAGAGATCTCCTTTGAAATGCTTGAAGGGATGGCAGAGGCGATGCAGCGTGTGATCCATAAAGTTTCAGGAGAAATGCTCCTTTATTGCCCAGAGGCCAGTGAGAAAAATTTTCAATATGCTATTGCCTATTTGACCCGCCGTTTGGATGAAAATACGGCTCCAGATCACTTTCTCAAAGATCTTTTTTCTTTAAAATACAATTCTGAAAATTGGTTTAAACAACTAGAGATTTTTAAAAAAGGATGCTTGTTAATTAAAACAGTCTCCCACGAACCCAGACGCACACAAAATAGAGAAAAACAAGCATCCTTTAAAGAGCCTGACACACCCTTTATCAATGAACCCGATACAGATTTTTCTCTTCTGGAAAACAGAAAGTGGGCAAAAAATATCCTCTCCCATCGTTCGAAAATGAGGCCCCAAATAATCCCCCTTGTGATCGACGGAAAAGAAATAGAAGGGACCTTGGTCAATGGAATCGACCCTTCGTTCCCCCATCAAACTCTCTATATCCACTCCCTTGCTGATTTAGGCCAAATAGATCAAGCCCTCGCATGCGCAAAAAAAACAGAAAAAAAATGGCAACATACCCCCGTTATCGAACGCTCTGCCATCCTTGCCAAAGCGGCTCATATCCTTCGAGAAAAAAGAAAAGAGTTGATCATGACAATGATCGCAGATTGTGGAAAAATCCTTCCGGAGTGTGATACTGAAATTTCAGAAGCAATAGATTTTGTAGAGTACTACCGAAAAAACTGGGAAAAAATAGAAACCTTCTGTGAAATTGAAAAAATTCCACTTGGGACCTTATTAATTGCTCCCCCGTGGAACTTCCCTTGCTCCATTTCTGTTGGCGGGATCGCAGCGAGTTTAATAGCAGGCAATTGTGTTCTTTATAAACCTGCTCCAGAAACTGTTTTGGTTGGTTGGACTCTCATCCAAGCTTTTTGGGAAGCGGGTATTCCTAAAGAAGTACTTCAATTTATTCCCTGCGCAGACCATCCAACAGGAAGTCAACTTGTCCAAGATACAAGACTGGATGGAGTGATTTTAACAGGAGCCACAGCAACCTCTCGCCACCTTCTTAAACTACGCCCTAATCTCAAACTTTTTGCCGAAACAGGAGGCAAAAACTCTTTGATCATTTCTTCTCTTTGCGATCCCGATTTGGCAATCGCCGATCTTGTCCAATCAGCCTTTGGATTCGGAGGACAAAAATGTAGCGCTTGTTCACTTGCGATCATCGATGCCCCCCTCTATGACAATCCGCATTTCCTTGAGTCTCTGAAAGATGCTGTCTCCAGTCTCCATGTAGGATCCGCTTGGGATCCAGCTACAAAAATGGGTCCCCTGATCCACCCTCCAAACGGCCCTCTAAAAAGGGGACTCACAGAACTCGAACCAGGAGAAAGATGGCTTTTGATGCCCAAACAAAACCGAAAAAATCCTCATCTTTACTCACCTGGGATCAAACTAGAAGTTTCTCCGGGTAGCTTCACTCATCAAACTGAACTGTTCGGTCCTTTGCTTGGTCTGATGCGAGCTGAAACTCTCGAAGAAGCCATCCTCTACGCGAATGACACTTCTTATGGGCTCACAAGTGGTATTCACACGCTCGATGAAAGGGAAAAAAAGATCTGGAAAGAACACATGGTGGCAGGAAATCTCTACATCAACCGAGGCATCACTGGGGCAGTTGTTCGTCGCCAACCCTTTGGAGGGTGTAAAGCAAGCTGTTACGGCCCTGGAGGGAAGACAGGAGGACCCAATTATGTACTTCAGTTCATCCATTTAAAACAAAATAAGCTCCCCGGACAAAAAGCCTCTCTTCCCAAGGAGATCGAAAAATCCATCGACAAATGGTCTCTTTCCAAAGCGGACAAAGATTTTCTAACTACTGCGGCGCAAAGTTATGCTTACTTTGCCCCTATCCTTTTAGAGCCTGTTGATCCAGCGGGCATCCTAGGGCAAGAAAATCTCTTTTATCACGTTCCCATCGACAAAATGACCCTTCGAATCGATAGAGAGACCAAATTATGTGATGCCCTAGCAGTGATGTTGGCTTGCTATTTTTGTAAAACACCCCTCCTGATCTCCTGTGACGTACAAAGACAGAATTTGAAAGCGTTATATGGAACAATGATCTATGAATCTGAGGAGACATTTTTAATGCATTTAGAAGGATCAAGAGTTCGCCTTCTTCATCCTTCCTGCCCTCGTCTTCTTGAATCAGCGGCCAAAAAAGGAATTTATGTGATTGATGCTAACATACTGACAACGGGTCGCTTTGAACTTCTTCATTACCTTCGTGAAGTGAGTTTAAGTCATACAACACATAGATATGGACATCTATCCATTCCACTTACAGAATGAGGGAGTCAAGGTCAGGGGAGACCGTAAGCTTTGGATGAACATGGATTTGCAGTAATTGCCCGATAGTTGAAAGAGTGGTTCCTATCGCTGAAAAACAAGAAGTGCACTGACCTTTATAGCTGATCACCACCTCAAAATCCCCCTTGATCTCCTTAAGCTCAACCCCCCCCGCATCAAGCTCGATATAGGGACGGATCTCTTCATCAAAAATCTTCTCAATCACCTCCCTCTTTTGCCCTATAGAAAGGTCTATCCATCCTGGATACCCTTTCCCCTGGCCAATTGGAATGGGTGTCTCATATTTTTCTGGAAGGGGAATATGAGTACATTCATCACAGGCTCGATCCAGTGCCTGTAAAACTAAATTTAAATGTCCCATGGAATCAATGGGAAAGGCAGGGATATCCGGCTTATCACGCAATTGTTTATCCACAAGATCCGCGTTTATCCGCTTGGCTTGATCGTAATTTTTGCCTACAATCAATAAACAAACAGATTCGGCAGCAGCCAACAGAGCTGAATGACCAAAAGCTTGAAATCTTGCATCCACAATCATCCCATCTTCTGGATCAACCAAAAGGTAAAAAGTAACAGTATTTCCTTCTTCTAGGAAACCTTCGCTACCGCTGGCAACATGCATTTCCCGAGCAGTTCCTTCTTCTTGAGTGAATCGACCCACCGAAATAGGCGCGAGAACTTTATCTCGCATTTTTTTACTCGACAGGGTCCAAGGAAAAGGAGCTAGAAGCTCTTCAAGACTCATTAAAATCCTCCAAATAACGAGAAGTTTTAGCGAGTTGGTTGTAGGCCTCAATAATCCTATCCACTCCTTGATCAATTTCCTCTTTAGTTTGTGTGGAAGAAAAACCAAAAGAAAGGGCACACAGAGCTTGCTTATCAGAAATCTGAGAAGATTGAAGAATATGAGAGATCTGTTGCATTTGCCCTCCACCGAAGGAGGCATAAACCTCCTTATCGTTTAAAATAAAGGCCAATGCTTCCCCACTCACTCTAGGAAAACAGGGACAACTAATATGGGGCAGACGCTGCGTCTGTTCAAACATGATGCAACAACCAGGAATTTCTTTTTTCAGTCTCCTTTCAAAGTGCCCTTTAAAATGAGCGATTTCAGTCCCAAAATGATCTCTTAAATTTTCCATCTTCACCATCGCATCAGCTAACGCTTTAAGATTGGGGACGTCTAAGGAACCCCCTCGATATCCTCCCTGCTCGCTTCCACCAAGAATCAAAGGAGAAAGGGGAACTGCTTGCTTCACAAAAAGTCCTCCACTTCCCTTGGGAGCTCCAATGTGATCTCCGTTAAAGGTTAGGAAATCATATCCTGATGCATCAAAATTCAACTCTAATTTTCCTATCACATGAGAGGCGTCGACATGAAATAAAATCCCCCTCTCCCGACACAAGGAGGCAATGTCAGAAATTGGATGAATCACTCCTGTTAATCCAGAAGCCCATGAAAGAGAGACAAGGGCTGTGTTTGGAGTGATCGTTTGGGCAATAGCTTCAACGGTTACAACCCCCTTATCACTCACTGAGGCCATTGAAAATTCACACCCAAACTCTTGCTTCAAACGAGAAAAAGCCATCACTTGAGGAGCTTCGTCGATCATTGAAGTGACAAAATGATTTTTCCCCCGCTTCTTTGCAATCTCAAGATAGGTTGAAAAGGCAATTTGATTGATCGCCTCAGCGCCTGAAGCAGTAAAAACAAATGTATGATGGTCTGAGGCCCCGCAAACCTCATAGAGCTGTTTGTAGGCCTTTTCACAGGTTGATAAGAGTTTTTGTCCTTGTCTGTGAGGAGCTGATACAGTCCCCTCATTTGAGGTATGATTGTCAAAATAGAGGGACTTCATGAGATCTTTTGACATCTTCCTTTTTCAAATTCATAGACAACAGGCAACCCTGTTGGAAGCTCCAGTTGCATGACCTCATCTCCTGAGAGTCTGTCTAACTTCATGATAATCGAACGCAGCGAATTACCATGAGCCGCAACCAAAACATTTTGCCCCGCACCAAGCTTTGGACGAATCTCTCGTTCAAAATAAGGGATCGAACGGGCAGCTGTCATTTTTAAACTTTCTCCATTGGGAGGAGGCGTTTCATAACTTCGTCTCCAAATTTGCACTTGCTCCTCTCCATATTTTTTCTTAGTTTCATCTTTATTGAGCCCCTGTAAATCTCCATACATCCGTTCATTAAGTTCTGAAGCTTTAATGGTAGGGACCAGCCCTTTTGCCGCTTCACTATCACATTTGGACCATTCTTCTAATTTACCCTCCCCAGAATGCAAAATTATCGGCACTTTTTTTGATTCATGAACCACCATGACAAGCATGGCCGTCATGATTCCACGAATCAACGTAGAGGTATAGATAAAATCAACGGGCAAATGGGCGATTTGTCGACCTGCTTCAAATGCCTCTTTTACCCCCTTTTCACTCAAAGGGATATCAACCCAGCCTGTAAATAAATTTTTTCTATTCCACTCGGATTCTCCATGTCGCAATAAAATTAACTTTGTCATTTTTGATTCTCCGAATCTTTCGGAAGAGTATAATCTTTCATAGGTATTCAATCAATTGATTGCAATTTTGCTAAGTTCAGATTATTCTAGTTGGTCATGAAACAACGAATAGCTAAAATACTGGCAAGTCGAGGGGCAGGTTCCAGAAGAAAAATGGAAGCATTAGTCTTGGAAGGGAGAGTCAAAGTTAACGGGCGATCCGTTGTCGATTTAGCGTTTCGTCTTAACCCCTCCCACGACGGTATTACCATCGATGATAAACCTCTCCCCCTTCCTTCAGAACGCAAAATTTTCCTCCTTAATAAACCTAAGGGATATCACTGCACGTCAAAACGTCCCCATCCAAATGCTAAACTTGTATTAGATCTCTTTAAACGGAGTGAGGATCATCTTTTTACTGTAGGAAGACTTGATAAAGAAACCAGCGGACTTCTACTTGTTACCAACGATGGACAATTTGCCCACAATGTTGCTCACCCCTCCATGGGAATTACTAAAGAATATCTTGTCAAAGTAGCGGGAGAAATAGGCCCCGTGCAGCTCCAGCAAATTTCTGCAGGCATGATGATTGATGGAATCAAAATCACTCCCCTGAAGGTGAAAAAGGTTCGTCGAGGAACACTTAAAATCCTTCTGAATGAAGGGCGAAAAAGGGAGATTCGTCATTTGATCGCCCACGCAGAGCTCCCACTTAAAGAACTCATTCGGATCAGAATAGGGTCTCTTCATCTAGGATCCCTGCCCCAGGGAGCTTATCGCTCTCTCTCCAATCAAGAAATTAATGAGTTAATCCAATAGAAAAGAACGGCGTTGCCTACAATCAGCCACAACGTCATTTCGGATATTTTTCAAATAAATCTTTCAATTTATTTAACTAAACTTTCTAAACTTTTTGATTGATAAATATTTAAAGAAACTATAGACTTGTTATATGCACTGTATTCAAGATTCATGTATTGGCACACCTTATTCAAGATTCATGTATTGGCACACCTTCTCCTTTCAATAAGACAATAGCAAGTTTGCATGTGTTTTTGACTATCACTGTAATTGCCTTGAACATAATTGGACTCACAGCGTCGCCTTCAGGACTTTTTAATGTTATCGTTCAGTTTGGGGCGACGACTAATGGGGTTCTTTTAGGGATTTCCATTTTTGTTTTAATCCTGGATCTTGTTTGGATCGCAGCTCTCTGTAAAAAAACAAAAGAGCAATCTGTTTCTCGATCAGGATCTTTTCAACTCAAACCTTTCAGAGTAGGCTTTTCAAATCCAAAATCTCTCGAACAAGAATTTCCTCAATCTACTCTTGTACCAGGACCCGAACAAGAATCCCCTCAATCTACTCTTGTATACTCAGGCGGATTTAGTTTGAGAAGATTTTTGAAAATAGCGTGATTTTTTTTCACATTTATGGCAAAAATTCTGGTTATGGAACAACCTTCAGCTAAATTTTTGGCGCCCTCAGAGCGCAAGCTTTTGTTAACTGAACATAAGCGAGAACGCGATGGTCGAATACGGGATCGCTATAAAACCATTTTACTTCTAGATCAAGGGCTATCCTATCAACAGGTTGCAGAAGTTCTATTTCTCCACTCAAGCTCACCTCGTCGATATTTTGAGGCTTTCCAAGAGGGCGGAATCGATACCTTAATTTTATTGAAGTATCAAGGACGTCCTGCCCAACTATCAGAATCACAACAAGAGCAGCTTAAGGAGCACTTGAGAGAGAAC
>JAGRNW010000129.1 GCA_020440555.1 Chlamydiia bacterium | reverse complement strand
CAAGGATTGCCTCATGCGATCCATATCACAACAGCTAACGTGACTGATCGAAAGGGAGCTATAGAGACATTTGCACAACACAGGAAATCCTTGGCTAAATTAAAAAATGTTCTCGTAGATGGTGGCTATACAGGAGAAAATTTTGCGACCGCAGTTCGAGACTTGCTTGGATGCGAAGTCATAGTTGCTAAAAGGAGTGAACTGCACACTTTTAAAATCATCCCCAAGAGATGGGTTGTAGAAAGATCTTTTGCTTGGTTAGAAAAATGCAGAAGACTCTGGAAAAACTGTGAAAGGAAGCTTAATACAAGCTTGAATATGGTGGCTCTTGCTTTTATAGCCTTGCTCTTAAAAAGATTTTAAACAGGCTCTAAGACATTTACCATTAAAAATATTGATTATGAACAGTGGGACGACGGTGCTAAAGCTATTGTGGGAGAGTACAAAGGCAAGTTCAAAATAGGCACAGAAAAATTTGCAGCTATTACAGTTTCTCTTGTGCAGGAAGTGAATGGAGCTAAAGATTATGCGAATTACTCACTGTGGAAAGATATTTAGTGATTTCCTACCGACGTCCTCTCTAGTGGTAGCACAAAGCTGTCTAATTACTTTTATCAAAAATTCTTTATCTCTGTAGACATTCCATATTTCATCAATTTGGGATGAATAATGACGGCTTATAGATTGATCTTCTTCTGAATTCTGATCACCGATAAATATGACTGGATTGATTTTACAACCACGTGGTTGACCAGAAATAATTGGTGTCCAGTCTGTATGATCCTCTGGAATTTTGCCAATTGTATGCATATCTGCAAACTTAAATGAAGATCGAATCCCATAACCAAGTACAATTCCTAAAAGTGCTTCATTGTCATTTAAGTGAGGAGTTAACGTTCGAGTAGTTTCAATTTTATGTAAAAGATTTTCTGGAGAAAATTCTTGACCAAGATGTTCACTAAATATTGAATTATTCTTTTGCAAAAGGTGCGACAAGGCATTTTTATTGATTAGATAGATGTGACAACTTTTAATCCTTCTATTTAAATCACTGTCAAAAAAATCTTCTATTTCCTCGCAAAAAATATAATTCGGATGTTGAAATAGCGGCTCATATTTTTTCCAAATCTTCCATCCATGAGACATTAACTTATTTAGATAAGGAGCGGGTATTTCTCTGCTTGGACATTTAATAAAAAATCCGGAAGCGGATACTGGCTTATCAAAAAAAATAGTATACCCAAAATGATCTTCTCGAATACAAGCTTTGAAAAATTCACTTAAGTAGAATCGTTCTCCTCTAGACATGCCACCTAAAATTTGATCAATTTCAGATGCACTAACGGAGAACTGAATAAAAATCAAAAACCATAATAATTTTTGCATCATTATCCATTAGAAGGTCTTGGGCTTTTACACCATGGACATGTTTTCATCGGATATGGAACATGGTGTTTGCAGTTTGTGCAATACCATGCGTTTGGGCTAGGTATGGCAAAAAATTGGCCTCCTTCTTCAACGACACCGGATATTCTATACAATTCTCCGTTTACCTCTAGAAATATTCCAGTTTCATCAAGTATTACTTGTTGAAGAGATACTGGTATTTTTTCGCTTTCGATCATAAATGACGTAGCAAATGCTTTTTCTGAAACTAAAATGGCAGCAATAAACAAGGCAGCAACATAAATATATTTTTTCATTTTTCAAACTCCTATCGATTTTCCATTCAGCCTGTGGCCGTGGGATGATTCTAAACAATAAAATTTTAAAGATCACGAAAAGATTTTTTTTATAAAATATTTATCCTACTCCTCATAGCGGATTCTGTAGCAGAATTCTTTTAAATCTCTTCGTTCTTGCATAGCCTGTTTCGTATAAAAGCCGTGTTTTACAGGACTTTTTCCACCATGAAAATAGCATCTTCCATTCTGCATTGCCGCTTGCCGACACGGTTGATACCCATTACTCCGAGCCTTCGCTCCGCATCTTGGAAGCTTTTTAAAATCAAACGTCATGGGCTTCCTCTGTTTTTACTTATGACCCACCCGTCTGGATGTTGCCAATCACTGCTTTTCCGCCTTGGTGAATGTGTACATGCTCCACTTGAACCACTTGATGGCCTTTCCTTCTGTATCTTATCAAAGCATCCAGTTTCTCATTATGAAGTCGTAGCAACTTAGTTGAGGCATTCAAGTATTTATCAGCAAACATGCCTGATGCTCCCGAAAGCTTGTACATGAAATTCATGCCTTGTCTATGAAGAGCTAAAATTTGAATACAAAGCATAAGTTCATGACTATCTGTTGGTTGCATAGCTTCTAAAGATTCAATTGCAGCTTGAAACTTCTCCTTTGGATCGGCTACATCTTTGAACGTTGCTACTAAGTCGGGAAGTAGCGTGTTTAAAAAACTTTCCTGATTCACTCCACTAATTTTTTTGAAAAAATCAGGAATGCTTGGTTGCATCTGCTTGCTTTTTGCTATTTCCGCAGTCATCTGAACATCGCGGGTTTGATAACCACTTTTACTCGGCCTTCCTTCTTTAAAATCCCGATTAGCTGCCGCCTTGATCTGCTCATGTTTTCCCACTCCTCTAATGTAAACTGCAATTCCTTAACTTCTTCATCATCAAAATCTTCTTCCTCTTCAATTAGCTTTGCCATTTAATACCTACATCTAATATACTCAGGCGGATTTAGTTTGAGAAGATTTTTGAAAATAGCGTGATTTTTTTTCACATTTATGGCAAACATTC
>JAGRNW010000128.1 GCA_020440555.1 Chlamydiia bacterium | reverse complement strand
GAAAATCAGCTACAAGACAATAATAGTTAAAATCTTAAGCTGGGTTTGCTTGCCCTAAAATTGGGGGAACTTCCGTTAAAATGCCTCCACAAGCATTTCTCAACACAATTTGTGAGGGTATATGGGCGGAATATGGTCCAAAGAAAAAAAACATCTATATACAAAAAACCTTCTACACAAGGTCAAAAAGGCTTTTCGGTTTCCTATGGAATATAGCTTTGAAGAACATATTGAGAGATTGGATGCGCCGGCCAAAATACCACTTCAAGGTCGATTAGCCTACTTAAGAAAAGAAATTTAAGCTCCGATTTTACGCAAATTTTACGCACTTGACCAGAAAGAGGCGTCCTTGAACATCCTGACCCTCAAAAATTAATTGAGAAATTTGCTGGAACAGGTCTGAGAGACGGCTTGCCCAAGCCTATGGCAATTAGGCCCACTTCACTGAGTATGTAATAGAATTTTTTATTTCCTCTTCTGTATTTTTGGAAAAATAAGGGAGAAACAGATCAACATGTGGCATTTTTTGTTTCGCCCAAGCCGTGAAGGTCGCAAATTGCTGATGGGACTGTAAGAGCGTAATGGCTGAGTGCGCGGGTCTTTTCAGTTGTATGCTTAGTCCGTAAATCTCTTTTGTTTCCGTGTAGTTTACATCTGAAATAAATTCTAATTTCACACGAAAAAGGGGAGTTCCCTTCAAAAAAAAAGACAAAAACTCGCTGTCCAGGTGAATTTCATGGGGCATGGTCTCTAAAGAAGAAAGGCGTTTATAGGGAATCATTCCTGATAATATGAACAGAAATCCAATGAGAACGGTGGGAAATCCCCATAGTTTCAGAGTGGAAGGAGGCATCATCATATAAGATAAAAAAAGAAGAGAGGCTCCGAGCCCAGCAAGAAAAGTTCCACGAAAAAGGGCTTTTTTCATCAGATAACTTTTTATAGAACTACGTAGTTTTATCATGGAGTATAGATGCTTTTGTTCGTGATGTAACAACTGCAAAAAAGGTATTCCATACGAAGTAGAATAGCCAGAGAAAAAAAGAAGGGTGATCTTTAAAAAAAGTCGACATGTCAATTTTTTCAATTCCCTTGAGGAAGCGCAGGCTTCTCTCTTTATTAAAAGCAAAAATCCCTCTGCGCAGTTGTTCTTTAAAAGTTTTCAGATCAGAACTCGGCTTTTCATGGGCAAAATGAACAACTAGATAATGGGCCCATGCATTTTCGAGACGAGATTTTTTATTTATAAAATGATCTTGAGTCAATGGATATTCTTCTAAAACCTTTTCTTCCTTAGGAAAAAGAGTGCTAGATCCTTCTTGAGTAGGAATAAAAAATAAATTGAGTCCATAGCCTAAAACAATGACTGGAAGGAGCCATACGGCTGTTTGTCCTCCCTGAATGGCAAACAAAAGGAGGAAACAGATCAAGAGTGAAAAAAGAAGCCAGCCAAGGGCTAAAGGAGAGGTTTCGTGAGCAATATAATGGTAAAGAGAAAGGAAATAAGAGGGGTGGGGACGTCCCGCTTGAAGTTCCTGATGTCCCTCGTTGATCATTGTTTGTTCTTCCTGTGGTATTGCTTCAAAAAGATCTACTTCATGCATAGTTGTTTCCAAAAGAGCTACACCGCCTTTTCTTTCGAACCACTCATTCAAAATGGGTCTTAACGTAAGATAAGCAAAAAACATAAAGGCAAGGCAGAAGTGAATCATCACGATTAATTTTGAAAAACGCTTGAGCATATTGGCTTGCATCCCTTCATATGGTATGCGACAATAGTGCCATGAAGAGATTTACAATTCGAAGATTTATTTTTATTTTCCTCGCTTTTTGCATGATGTGGGGGCTGATTTTTATTTACAACCGAGTAACCGATGGATTTAGTGTCCGTGAAATGACTTCTTATCTCCCTTTTAACCCCTTATGGGAGGTCCCTTCTCCGTCTTCGCAATTGGCTGATCAATTAGATAGAATCTTTTCTCAAGAATACCGTTATATTGGAAAAGGATGTCAGTTTTATGCTTTTAAAAGTGATGACGATAAGTATGTGATTAAATTTTTTAAGCATAAACACTTGCGTCCTCTTGTCTGGATGAATAAACTACCGATTCCTCCCTTCTTTCGGGAGTATGCTAAAGAGAAAATAGAGAAGAGGCAACAGCGGATTGATAACCTCTTTTCAAGTTGTAAGCTAGCTTATGAAGAGCTTTCCTATGAAACAGGAGTTATTTTTCTTCATCTCAACCGAACTCCCAACATCAATCGTCGCGTTGTGATTTATGATAAGTTGGGTTTGCGTCACAAGATCGATTTAAATCGATATGAGTTTGTATTGCAGGTAAAAGCAGATACAGTAGAGGCTTCATTCACGAATTTAATGAACAAAGGCCAGATTGAACTGGTTCAAAGTAAGATCACTCAGTTGATTGATGTTGTAGTAGCACGATGTGAAAAAGGGATTCGCGATAGGGACCGATCTTTTGTTCCTAACGTTGCTTTTTGTCATGGGGAAGAACGAGCTGTTTTTGTGGATATTGGTCAGTTTTTCAAAGATGAGGAGATAAAATCTGAAGGGGGATTAAGGCAGGAGGTTGAAAAGAGGCTCAATCATTTACACTGGTGGACTGAAAAGCATTTCCCTGAGTTAACTCCCTTTGTTGAGCAGGAAATCGCTCGTCGCTTGTAACAAACAACACCCCCTTTTTCGGCAATGCGAAAGCTCCCGCGATTGAACGATCATAAATGACTCAATATTAGAAATATGGGGTCATTTATGATCGTTCAAGCCC
>JAGRNW010000127.1 GCA_020440555.1 Chlamydiia bacterium | reverse complement strand
TCTCCTCAACACGATGTTCTGTGACTTTGATCTCCGGCTGAGGAATATCAAAAACTTGGCGTTGTTCGGCAATAGTGTCGCTGACGCTGCTTAAATTTGACCCACATCCAGTGCAATTAGCAGGCGTGTGAGTGACAACCACATCGGGATCGCTAACCTGAGCCAACCCTTTTCCCACGTGCCCTTGCTGACCGCCCGGTTTCTTGCCAGACTGTTTCCTTAAGCTTTTTGGCTTCCGCTTGAGGCCATCACTACTGGGTGGCTTGCCACTATTAGAGCTGTCTTTGGAAAGTCGTGCTTCCAGCTCATGAACACGGGCCTCTAGCTGTTGAACTCTGCCTTCAAGGTAACGAATATAGAAACGGATCGATTCGGGCAATGCCTCGAATGCTTCACCAGAAAGAGTTGGTATGGAAATTATTGCGTGTGAATTCATGCGAAGTAGGATATCAGCACGACTGTCTAAAGAAAATAAAAATTTTACTGCGCATTATTTTTTCAGATGCCCCGACGAAGGAGGGGGTATCTGAACTGTTACCACTAAATTTTAGAAATAGAAATTTTTGTAAAAAATCATTCAAAGAGTGAGTGAAAAATCCGGGTTAGCACTCAAAATTGAAGAGTGCCAATTTTCTTGTTGCTTAAAAATGGCAGTTTTGATTATGCTTACTGATTTTAGGTTTAACCACAGGAGTTTTGAACTATGACAGAACAAATAATAAAAACAAATCTTAGACCACTTGGCAATCGTATTTTAGCAAAACGTTTGGCGCCTGAAGAGAGCTTGAAAGGGGGAATTATTCTTCCTGACACAGCAAAAAAAAAGCAGGAGACAGCCGAAGTTGTGGCAATTGGAACGGGGAAAAAAGATAAAAAAGGGAAAATGATACCATTCCCTGTGAAAGAAGGAGATTACATTTTAATGGATCGTTACTCTGGTCAAGAGGTAACGCTTGATGGAGAAGACTATATCATTCTCCGTTCTGAAGATATTATTGCTATTGTTGAATAATTTATAGGGGAGAAAAAAATGAGTGCAAAAGATATTAAATATCAAGAAGAAGCAAGACAAAAGATTTTAAATGGAGTAAAAACTCTCGCTCGAGCGGTCAAGGTGACACTTGGACCTAAGGGGCGTAATGTTGTGATTGACAAGTCGTATGGTCCTCCTCATATCACCAAAGATGGGGTGACTGTTGCCAAAGAGATCGAACTTGATGATAAGCACGAGAATATGGGTGCACAAATGGTTAAAGAGGTCGCTAGCAAAACGGGCGATCAAGCTGGTGATGGAACAACAACGGCTACCGTGCTTGCAGAGGCGATTTATTCTGAAGGTTTAAGAAATGTTACCGCTGGCGCTAATCCCATGGATCTTAAAAGAGGTATTGAGAAAGGTGTTAAACTTGTAACTGAAGAGCTTGGTAAAATTGCAAAGCCAATTCAAGATCAGAAGGAAATTGCGCAAGTAGCTACTATTTCAGCCAATAATGATCCTGAAATTGGAGAAATTATTGCAAAAGCGATGGAAAAGGTGGGTAAAAATGGCACCATCACTGTTGAAGAGGCAAAAGGATTTGAAACCACGCTGGATGTAGTTGAAGGGATGAATTTTGACCGTGGATATGTCTCTGCCTATTTCATGACCAATCCTGAGACGCAAGAGGCTGTCTACGAAAACGCTTATGTTTTGATTTTTGAAAAGAAAATTTCTGCTATGAAAGATTTTCTTCCTCTCTTGCAACAAGTAGCTGAAAGTGGGCGTCCTCTGCTGATTATTGCGGAAGATGTTGAAGGAGAAGCTTTGGCTACCCTCGTGGTTAACCGTCTGCGTGCTGGACTTAAGATTTGTGCTGTAAAAGCACCAGGATTTGGCGATAGACGCAAAGCTATGCTAGAGGATATTGCAATTCTAACAGGAACTGAAGTGATATCAGAAGAGCTTGGAATGAAACTTGAATCTACGACAATTGACATGTTAGGAGGCGTGAAAAAATTTGTTGTAACCAAGGAGGATACAACTCTTGTAGAGGGGGCTGGTGAATCGAAAAAAATTGAAGAGCGCTGTACTTTAATTCGCCGTCAAATTGAAGATAGCACTTCGGATTATGACAAAGAGAAACTCCAAGAGAGGCTTGCCAAACTGGCAGGTGGCGTGGGGGTGATCAGCGTAGGAGCGGCAACAGAAGTTGAAATGAAAGAAAAAAAGGATCGTGTAGTAGATGCCCAACATGCTACGGCTGCCGCTGTTGAGGAGGGTGTTCTTCCTGGAGGTGGCACAGCGTTGATTCGTGCGATTCCTGCTCTTGAGAAGTTTGCTAAAATGCTTAATGGAGACGAGAAGATTGGCGTAGAGATTGTGATTAAATCTCTGTCGGCTCCTTTGCGTCAAATTGCAAGCAATGCTGGCGCTGAGGGTTCGATTGTATTTCAAAAAGTGGCTTCTCTTTCAACCAACGAGGGGTATAACGCATTGACTGGTGAATATGTCGACATGATCAAAAATGGAATCTTAGATCCCATGAAAGTTGTCCGTTTTGCTCTTGAAGCAGCTAGCTCGATTTCGGCAATGCTTTTGACAACCGAGGCGATTATCGCTGAGATTCCTGATGAGAAACAGGCGGCTCCTATGCCTAGTGGAATGGACTATTAAGTTTCCATTTCTTTAGCTTGCAACTATGGTGAAAGCATGGCTTAATTTTTTAAGCCATGCTTTTTTTTTAACTGGTGAGTGGATCATTTTTCCCTCAGTTTCTCGCAGAACGGCGCGTGAACTTCTCGAGTTTTCCCGAAGTTTTTCCCGAAACTTTTCCCGCGAGTTTTCCCCGAACACGGAAATCAACGGGTAAAGATTGACCCCATCCGGCCCACCTACTTACGTTGTATGGGAAACCTGTATAATGAATTG
>JAGRNW010000126.1 GCA_020440555.1 Chlamydiia bacterium | reverse complement strand
CCAAAGATTGGACAAATTTTTACACCTAAACGGCACGTTTGATCAAACGATTTTTAGATGTTTTGCGTAAGGTGAGTCATGTAAGTGTTCAATTATTTCTCAATAAAGAAGATGCGTCTCAGGTTAATTGTGAAGACAGGTTTAAAAAAAGGGTGGGGACCTCTCCCCTCCCAAGCAAATATTAAGGATTATTTTGACCTGTTTGATTTCGATACTGCACTTCGACAGCTTCATTGGGATCGTTCACAGGAGGTCCTCCTTCTCCTTTACATCCATTTTGACCAGCGCAAGAATTTTTATCGGTGGCACATCCCCCCATCCCTTTGCAAGCATTTTTGCTACTACACTCTTGTTTACTCATTTCAATGGCCATCATCTTGTGCTGCGCATCAAGAGCCATAAATTTTCTTTGGGCATCGGGTGATAGTTCATTATAAAATGTTTGCATATCGGGAGAGAGATCGCCATTGATTCCACTTGTTTGTACCCGTTTGTCTGCATTTTTTTCGATTTGAGCATTGCGTTGAGCTTCAACCGCTTTATCAGCGCTTTTGACTGGGGGGCCACCTTTTCCCTTGCATCCATTCATGCCAGCGCAAGAATTTTTGTCGGTGGCACATCCGCCCAATCCTTTGCACATATTTTTACCCTGGCATTTCTGTTCCATCATGTCTACAGCCATCTTCCGGTGCTCAGAATCAAGTTCCATAAACTGACGTTGTCCATCGGAGGAAAGAGTTGAATAAAAAGCTTGCATGTTAGGAGACATCTCCTGGGTGGAATGGGCGTTCATTTCTCTGTTGCCCCCTTTTTTCTCCTGTTGCTTTTGTTGACATCCTCCAATCATGAGACCTGCGCTGATTCCAATCATCGCAAGTGTAGCAAGATCTTGTTTTTTCATAGAAACTCCTAGTTTTTTCAATAAGCTCCAATATAGGACATATTAAAAATTTACTATTAAAAATACTAGATTTTTTTGATTTAGAACCTGTCTTCACAGTCAAAAATGAAGTCTTCAGGTTGTTTAGATATAATTCGGATTTTGAAATTCTTCGCGGAAGGTCAGGAGTTCATCATAGGTGGTTTCTTTCATTTCAATTTGAAATTCGACTGCTTCAGCTTGTAGTTTGTCAGCAATCTCTTTATTGCTTTGATTGCAAGAGCGATAGGCGATTTGATGAGCTTCATTATCAAATTGAAGAGTAAACGTAAGGCAATCTTTGGCGCACAAGCTTAAGTATTTAAGTTTTGCCATTAAGCGATGATTATGATAGCGAGAGAGCTCCTCTTTGCTAGAAAACCGATAATTCATTCGTTCAATTTCATTCGCAATTTCAAAGAAATCGCTTTTCTCCGTATCAGTATGTAAAATTGCCATCATCAAATTCGCGAAGCTCAAGTCCTGATGTTCCTTTTTGCCTTGCCCAAAAGCTAGAAGAAACTCTTTGAGGCATCCCTCCTTTTCTTGAGGGGTTGTGGCGAATCCAGGAGGGATCAGCTCAAAGTAAATAGCTTCAAGAAGGTCCTGAGATTTAATGTTTGTATCTTCTTTTACAAGAAAAAGCATGATTTCCGAAGAAGGATCAATGAGGGCATTAATTGCCTCGAATAGCTTTTCGCCAGTTTCAAGCTTCATAAGATCAGGAATTAGGTTTTTAGCATTTTCGGCCAGCCAAAGGGGACGATAAACTTCTTGGATTTTTTTTATATGAAAAGGGTATTCAGCTTTGATCGTATCTGCCTGATCCCCTAAGGGGGCAGGATTTTTAAGTAAATAAGCGGCCACCACATAAGGTAAACACTTGAGATTTTTATTTGCTGTTACTTCTTTTTTGAATTCTTCTGGAATGTCTCCCATTAATTTCTCATAGAGCTTGATAAAAGCATCGTGAAAATCAAGCACATTTTGTTCGCAAAATAGCTCAACTTTTACAAAAAGCTGTTGAATATTCTCGGTTGTGAGTTCTTTCTTTTTAAAAGTAGAGAATTCTTTTTGAATAAATAAAATAAGTTTAGATTTACGGATTCCAATAATTAACTCTTCTTTAAATTCGGCTGATTCTTGATCAGATATGGGGATATCGGTTCCCTTAAAGCGAATTTTTTCAAAATTTTCATCTTTTTGAGTTTCATCAAGGCGATCTCTCCAGTTTAAGTTGATTGCGTTGAAATTTGCAATGTTAGCATCAATTGTTTTAAGCAAATTTTCAACTTCTTCTTGGCTTTCTGGAGGGATTAAAAGAGCTTCTTGCAACATTGTTTTGAGAAAATGAGTTTTTTCTGATAGAAGCCTTTGTTTCAGATAACCATAATACTGCCCAGGGCCACGGCAATTTTCTGGAGCAACAATCTTTATATCTATAATTTTCTTTGATTTCGGCGTTTTTATCTTTAATAATTTTTTGGAAGGTGAAGAGATATTGGCTTCTTCCATTTTAGGAGCTGGAAAAAAGGAAGTGTTTGCAGTCTTCTCATCTATTAACGGTTTATTTAGGGCTTTTTCAAGCTTTTTTTGTTCAAAAAAATCAATTCGATTAATTTGGTCTTCTTTTGGCTTTTCCTTTTCAATAGGTAAAGGGTTTTTGTTAATCACATATTTTTTAGCTGTGCAGCAGAGGGAGAAGAGATCAATCAGCAGTCCAGGGATAGCAAAAAGAGCACCTGGAATGATTGCCAGGGCTATCAAAATAGGGAGGACAATTCTGTAAAAGAGCTCTTGATATTTTCTCTCAGCGGGCAAGGGCGAAAATTCTCTTGTACATGAACGGCTTATCCATTTAATAGGGCGATAAAAGAAATCGCCGGAGATTTTGATAGAATCGTTTGTCATGCTAAAAAACCTAACGTATACTCAGGTGATTTTAGTTTGAGAATTTATGATATAAAATTTTTGAACCAATAAGCTTTTTAACTCCCCGTAAAA
>JAGRNW010000125.1 GCA_020440555.1 Chlamydiia bacterium | reverse complement strand
CAGAATTTTTGCCATAAATGTGAAAAAAAATCACGTTATTTTCAAAAATCTTCTCAAACTAAATCCGCCTGAGTATAGCAAAATTTTCCCTCACTTCTTTAACTGTTTTTTTCCCATAAGCATGAAGAGTAATAGCCCTTCGGTCTCCTTCATTAACTATCTGATGAATAAAAGGAGATTTTTTTAAATCGATAGCCATCTCTCCTTCATGCAAAATTTTTTCATCTTTTTTTTTAATACATCCTTCTTCTGTTTGCGCAAATATGATCTCCGTAATTGCCCCTTGCAAAACTGTCAAAGCGCAGGGGATAGGATGAGAGTGAACATTTGTTGCATAATAATCATTTTGGTTGTATTTAAGAGCTTCTTTTTTTGAAGGCCAAATATACAAAAAATAAGTAACATCAGCTTGATTTTTCCCCTCCCACAGGGGGACAGCTACAAAGCAAAGTTCTTTCGTTTTTGGGTATCTTTCGTATTGATACGAGGATAAATCGATCTTTTTTTTATTAAGCGCTTGCTCTCCAATCTGAGAAATATGAGTGAAATATTCTTCGTTAGAATAGGCTTGAATGATTTCAGCGAAAAGTTTCTGATTTTTTTTATGAGTCTTCAGGTTTTTAACCCCGATCTGCTGAGGAGGAGAGGAAAAAATCATCCTTACTCCCAAAAAAGTTGCAGCTAACACAAAAGCGAAAAATAATTTTCTTTTCATAATTTTTTAGGTGATTCGTAGCATAACACAAGAGCAGCAAGACTAATAAATAAAAAAAAATAAAGATAGTAAATATCAGCCAGGGCACGTGTCCACGCTTGACTCTCGAGGATGGAATTCGCAATGCTAAAACACTGTATCTCTCCACGTGCAATTGTTTTGAGCGAAGCTAAACAAGCTTGAAAATTAGCACTTGTAGCATGAGTTCTATTCATGATGATCGACTGATAGTGGGCCTCTCGGAACATCCACAGAGTAACAGCAATAGCTACAGAAAACCCAACAAAAAGCATCCGAATAAATGAAAAAAGAGAGATTGTGGCGGTGAGTCTCTCAGGTTTTACCCCTTTAACGACATAGATAGAATTGGGGACGGTGAAGATAGCAAATCCAATTCCTTGGATGAGACGAGGAAGGGCAAGGCGAACAAAAGGAGTATAAAGATTAATCTGTGAAAGCCAGTAGAAGGTTAAAGCGTAGAGAAGAAAGCTGATGATTACCCAAAGCCTTAAATCGATGAGATTCACAAATCGACCCATAATGGGATACATGATGAGAGGAAAAATACCTACAGGAGCAAGGGCAAGCCCAGCCCAAAAGGGAGTATACCCCAATACTTTTTGTGTCCAGAGGGCATCTAACACTAAGCTTGAAAAAATAATACTCATTCCCAATGCGGTCGTGAGGGCAGGAAAAATAAAAGATCTTTTAAGAAAACGGGATATCTCAATAAAAGGGAAAGGATGAAACGATTCCCAAACAATAAAAAGAATGAAACTTATCCCAGCAGCTATAAAGAGAGACACAATAAACGATGAATTAAACCAATCATCGATATTCCATCGATTGAAGGCCATTTGCAAAGAACAAACAAACACAAAGAGCAACGTCATTCCAATCGGATCGGCCCTGACAGCATAAGTCTCAACTTTTTTTTCCCCAAGTAATACAAGAACAACAGCTAGGCTAAAAAAACCAATAGGCAAATTGAGATAAAACATCCATTTCCAATTGATCGCCGAAAACCAACCTCCAACCATAGGACCCATGGCTGGTCCTACCATTACAAAAAAGCTCCAAAATCCGATGGCCACACTCTTTTTCTCAGGAGAAAAATTATTGATAATAAGAGTCAGCGAGACAGGAACTAAAAGTCCTGCACCGGCACCCTGAACCATTCTAAATAAGAGCAAGGGAGAGAACTCGCTGGAAATCGCGCATCCCAAAGATCCTAATTGAAAAATGATCGTTCCCAATATAAAAAGTTTAATATCGCCTATCTTCAAAGAAAGAAAACCAGATACAGGAACAAAGAGTGTAGAAGTAGCAGAAAAAACAGTGATGAGCCAAGTGCCAACATCTTCTGGAACGCCTAAGTCTCCAGAAATGGTTGGAATGGCCACATTGATGATAAGACCATCGAGGGAAACCAAAAAGGCGGCGAGGGCAATGGCCGTTAAAGTCAAATAGAGTTGAAGTCCTTTGAAAAAAATTTGAAAAGAAAATTCTTTGCTTTTGTAGATATTCAAAAAAAACCGCACAATGAATGATTGCGTTTTATACCGAAAAATAGAAGATCTATCAAATTAAAATTTATCTCTTAAATGGAATGCAAAAAATGAGTGCCAAAGCATTCGCTCCTGGATTTTTTTTAGACAAAGAAGCATTAGAAATATGATAGAATTGGCCAGACAGACGAGCTTTACAACACCATTCATAAGCAAGTTCCAACGAAGAACGAAATTCAAGTGGGTATCCTAAATCTTTGCCGCTTCCTTTACAATAAACTCCAGGAATAAAACTAGGGGTCATGACGAGATGTTTTGTGGTATAGAGGTCAACTCCAATACCGAGGCCTAAAAAAATTGAACGGAACCGTGAAGTGATTAAAATAGCCTGAGGTTTCGCTAACCAAAATAATTCATTTGCAAATCGATATTCAATCTGGAATAACCCTCCTGAATGATTGGATCCGGCATCAAAGTATCCTCCGCCAATCCCGATCAGAGGCGATGAAGATTCCCTCCCGTGCAAAGGTTCAAAATAACAAAAGAAAATCAGCAGCAAAATAAGACTGAATCTGCGTTCCAACTCACCACAACCCTTTTTTAAAACCTTTTCTCAAAAATATTATAATTTATTTTACAAAGCAAGTCTTCAACCTATCTCGATTTATACAACGGAAGTTCCGCGGTTTTCTATCGAGTGTCTGCAATACAAGTAGTTGAATTTTAATTTTTTGCAGCAGTTTT
>JAGRNW010000124.1 GCA_020440555.1 Chlamydiia bacterium | reverse complement strand
AGGTAAAACAGGCCGCATAAAATTAATTTTCGGGGACATGCTTAAGAGCTCCAGACACAACTTTTGACAATATCTCTTCAAGCTCGGGGCTTTGGCACAGCCAAAATCCCAATTCTTGAAGTGGAATGGGTATATTCAACGATAGAATATCAATCTCCGGAAGCATTTGAGAATTGCTAGAGAAGTAAGATCGGGGATGTGTGGCATAGAGCTGTGAACCTTTTAGCTCAGCAAAAAAAAATCAGATTGAGCCTCTTCTCTTTGCGAAGATCTGCGGAATGTGGGGAATAAGATATTTTTCTGCCTCGGGATGTTTTTTAAGATTTTGTAAAAATAAAGGATTTAATAATCCATCTTTTATCCCCAATTCTAGGGTGATTTTAGGATTCTCTGAGGAGTAGTATAAAGTATAAAGAATCTTATAAAGATCCAATTCCCTCGATGAGCTCACTCCCGGTAAGAAAGAAAGTTTGAGGATAGAAGAATAGGCAAATTGTGCTTTGTCAGCCGCGGCGACTGTTTCTGTTCTCACGTTGGAAGTAGTGCAGTTAGTATTTTGCAAAATACCAAGTTGATCAGCTAATGTTCCAAGCATAATCCTTTTTTCAATTCCCTTTCCTTTGCTTCCTAAAAGGAAAAGAAGAGGGTAAAGAAGCTCTTTTTCTTCAGCAGCAAGTTTTTCGGAGTTTAAGAGTTGGAATAAAATAGGAATCCATTGTTTTTTTCTGTAGCGAAAAAGATCAATTTGATCGATCATTTTAGTTTTACTTTTAAGGAATATATCCATTTGATCATCGACAGCGGAAATGAAAGGCTCTCTGAGACGGTGAATGATCTCTGCGATAGCTGTTAAATTTGGTTTGATTGATTTAAGAAAAAGGGAGAGTTTCTCGTTTTGAGTTTTCTTTAAAAGATGGTTCATGGTTTTAAAAGTTAAAAGAATCAATGATTCCTCGTTAAGGTCTTCTAAAATCGCATGGGTCTCGGCGGGAGTGGGGAATTTTCTAAAGAAAGGAATATTAAAAAAATAAAGGTTGAGACGGTAAAACTTTTCTCCTCTTTTTAAAACAACTCCATTAAGTGAACGAATGGCATAGTATTGGCGCGTGATTTTTTCCATCTCTTTCCAAGTAAAAAGAGAAGAAAAAAGAATTTCCATTTCAGTCACTTTTTGATCTTGTGGCAAGTCATGTAAAAGCTGAGCATCTTGGGGGGAATCCATATTTTGATGGTCGAGAAGAAACAAAATTTGTTCCAAAACATTTTTCCGTGAGGTTAATTCTCCGCAATAGGATCCAATCACACGATCCCTTGCTACTGCGATCCTTTGATTAAGGGTGTTTTCTGTTTTTAAAGGGCCAACTTTTGTTTGATCAATAGTAGAAACACATTTCACTTTGCCTGTTTTTTTTTCGATAGAATCGATACAATATTTTCCAAAATGAGTAGTGAGAACAATTTCTTGATTCTTTTGATTCTGGTCCACTTCCAAAACTGAAGTCACAGGAGAGCGCTTTACATAATTAAGCAATTTAAAAAGAGTATTATTTTGTTCCCACCGATTCAATAAAGAAAGCTGAAGCATTAATTCGGAGGGATCATCGATTAAACTTCCACCGATCCCATCGAGCCAAGTGAGTTCACGAGCAAGCTGTAAAGAAGAGATTCGTTTAGAAGGAGGAAGGGAAAAATGGAGAGATCCACACTCATGAGCAACGTGCATGAGAATCTTTAAAAATTCTCCTCTTTTTTTTTCCGGATTCAAAAAAAAATTCCGCATTTCTTCTTGTATCAACAAAAGGGCTAATACTGTTTTAAAACGAGATTCTGGACTTTTCCTTTCTTTTTTCACAAAACATTGACAGTGCTTAAAAAAGAAAATCTGAATCCTGAGAGCAAAACGGCGCAAAAGAGGAAATTGTTTTAAAACGGATAAACTTCTAGCGAAACTCTCTGTTTCTTTGTTTTTTTTATCTTTTTTTGATGCCAAGGGATCAAATAGGGCGACTTCACACAATCGATTCTCAATTTCTTCGGAATCTTTTAAATAAAAAACAATTTGCGATATTTCGTTAATTATATTTAACATTATAATCCCCTAATGTAATTAATTATAAAATTATCTATTTAATAAGAAAATCAATTTTTCTTCCTATTGCGAATTATTTTTTAATCTGCTATTAAGCCTCTTAATTGCACACGTGATGCAAGAGATTTGCTTACGAGAGACAAAATGTTAGCTAATCTACTTCAGCTCACCCCTTGGGCAACTTGCAAGAAAGTTGCCCTTCGTTGTAATCTTTGTCTCTTACCTTCAGTTTGCCTCTCGTAAGCAAATTTCTTGCATCACGTGCGTTCATCAATTTGAGGAGAAAAAATGAAACGGATTGCAGTCACAGGCAGTGGTGGACAGATTGCTTATAATCTGCTATTTAGGATTGCTAATGGAGATGTCTTTGGAATCAATGAAGAAATCGAACTGAATTTGATAGATCTTCCTCAGATGAAAAGAGTTATGGAGGGAGTGGTGATGGAGCTCGAAGATTCTGCTTTTCCGCTTCTCAAGACAATTCGTTTTGGTTCAGATGCTTATACTCTTTTTGATAAAATTGATGTCGCATTTTTAGTGGGAGCGAAACCTCGGGGACCGGGAATGGAGAGGCAAGACCTCCTCAAAGAAAATGGGAAAATTTTTGTTGAGGTTGGAAGGGCTTTAGATGCAGTAGCTTCAAAATCGGCGACTATTTTAATTGTAGGTAACCCCTGCAATACCAACTGTTTAATCGCTATGGAGCATGCACCAAGTCTGTCCAAGCGAAATTTTCATGCGATGATGCGTCTTGATCAGAATCGAGCAACTGCTCTTCTGGCTAAAAAAGGAGGTGTGATGGTGCGAGATGTCAAAGGGGTAGTGATTTGGGGGAACCACTCGACGACTCAAGTTCCTGACTTTACTCAAGCTCGAATTGGAAACCAGCTGGTGACAGATGTGATTTCTGATCAAAGCTGGTTACAGGAAAATTTTACTAAAAAAAAAAAAAAAAGAGGGGCT
>JAGRNW010000123.1 GCA_020440555.1 Chlamydiia bacterium | reverse complement strand
TGTTCAGTTAGCAAAAGCTTGCGCTCTGAGGGCGCCAAAAATTTAGCTGAAGGTTGCTCCATAACCAGAATGTTTGCCATAAATGTGAAAAAAAATCACGCTATTTTCAAAAATCTTCTCAAACTAAATCCGCCTGAGTATATTTGTAAAAATTTTTATCAAACCTTGTATTGGAATTTGGATTTTTGAGCTTTTTTTGGTGTTATCGATCTGAATGAGATAAATTTTTATTACATCACCTCAGCGGCCAGAGCAGCCAATTCTGATCGTTCTGTTTTTTCCATAAAGATGTGTCCGTATATTTTATGCTCTTTGAAGCTTCCTACAACATAGGTCAGTCCATTAGAATCTTTGTCTAGATAAGGGTTGTCAATTTGCGTAGGATCTCCTGTTAATACAACTTTCGTTTCAGAACCCGCCCGAGAAATAATCGTTTTCACTTCATGAGGAGTGAGATTTTGAGCTTCATCAATGATCATAAACATTTTAGGCAAAGAACGCCCTCGGATGTACGTCACAGCTTCCATTTCAAGCTTATTACTATTAGTTACATATTTAAGCATTTCACTTGGTTCTCTTTGAGAAGAATCACACAAAAATTCCAGATTATCATAAATCGGTTGCATCCAATGGATCAATTTTTCTTCTTTAAAACCAGGGAGATAGCCGATATCCCTGCCAAGCGGCACGATGGGACGAGAAACTAAAATTCTGTTATAAAGATTCTCGTCAAAAACTTTACGAAGACCAGCAGCAAGAGCAAGCAGTGTTTTTCCTGTTCCTGCGGGCCCCACAAGGGTGATTAATTTCAGATCATCTCGTAAAAGCATATCGAGAGAACATCTTTGTTCTACATTGAGGGGATTAATTCCCCACAGACTCGACGGCAGATGAAGAAGCGAAATAAAGCTTTTCGACATGGAATCGTATTTACCAACAGCCGAACTCTGTTCTGGACTTGTCATCACACAATATTCATTGGGTGATAAATCAATGTCTGAGACGGGGAGTCTTCCATCTTTATAAAAAAGATCAATCTCCGCTTTTGGTCGCACAATTTTTCGAATGCCCCGATAAATATTATCGTAAGAAAATTTTTTATTTTCATAGTCATGTGTCTCAAGTCCGATAGCCTTTCCTTTTACCCGTGTTGTTAAATCTTTGGATACCAAAACAACATCCTCTCCTCTTTCAAGAAGAAAATAAGCTGCCATCAAAATTTTGTAATGGACCGAATTAACTGACAAAGCAAAGTTAGGACTATAGTCAGTCTTGATTTCTAGTTGGATTCGAATCACTGTCCCATTTTTAAGCTCAACTCCTTCGTGCAGATCCCCCTTTCCCAGACCATTGAGAGTATCAAAATACCTCAAAACGGCTCGAGCATTTTTAGCCATCTCATCTCGATACCGTTTCATTGTATCAAGTTCCTCCAGGACAGCCAGAGGTATCACCACATTGTTTTTTCCAAAATGAGTCACCGCATCGAGGTCGTGAAGCAATACGTTAGTGTCTAATACAAAGGTTTTTCTTTCCTGTTTCTTCATTCAAGGCGATTATTTTTTTCGAATATAACGTCTTGGGTAGTTATAGGTAAATAAAAAATTCATTCATAAAAAATTTACATATCACACAAAAAATCAGCACTCTTTTGTGTGAAGTGCTAAAAATAGTTGCTTGAAATAGCTTGGGCCACTATACTATAAGGTGAAAGGCGAATCTTTCGACAGTTTGGAGGCTGTTTCTGATGAATTATAAGATTACGGGTCAAATCGTTTGTTTACCTCCCCATATTTCTACAACATGGGAACAGATTGCTTTTTTGGAGACAGAGGAAGACAAAACAACACAAGAGCTTATTTTGGCGATCCATTTAGTGAACGGAAAAGTGGTAAAAATTCCAGGTCTTGATACCTCCGTCATTGATATTCTTTTTTCAGCCCATGTAAAATTTTTAGAAAAAAGGGGAAAGGGTCAAAATGAGGAAAAAACACAAAATCCTCAGGCGGCTTTTCTTCAAAATGTGCTTGGGCTCTCTCCTGATCAACTTTCCTCTTTGTCAATTAGGCTAGGTCCTGGCGGAATGGGAGGGATGATGGCAGGTGGACTCGAAGGTCTTGAAACAACCATGCAACATGACCCTGAAAAATCAGATGCTCCCAATCTTCCGAAAGAGATGATCGAAAAAGTCGCTAGCATCGCCAAATTATTATTGGGCGGGGATCTCAAAAGTTTTCCCAAACCGGAGCCTCACTGCAATTGCATGCATTGTCAAATTTCTCGTGCCATTTTAAATGGGGACAAAATAGCAAGTGAGTCTGATGAGGAAGTGATCACAGAAGAAGATCTTAAGTTTCGTACATGGGATATTAAACAAACCGGAGATCAACTTTATAGAGTAACCAACCCCTTGACGCCCTCAGAGAAATACGATGTCTTTTTGGGATCGCCAATTGGTTGTACTTGCGGAAATATCCACTGCGAGCATATCAAAGCCGTGCTTTCTAGTTGATTTAAAATTTAATTTTTGCTCTCGTGCGATTAATAACCTGAGTTTTGGGTTGTCTTCCTCGGATTCAGAGGAAGACAACCCAAAACTCAGGTTAATATGATTTTCATTTCTCTTTTATACGCAATATGTTAGAGTTAATCCTAGTTTAATTTAAAATAAAAGGAGGGCTGATGTGTTGTGATCTTTTAGCAGATCGTTGTTGTGATCTTTTAGTAGATTGTTGTGTTGCTTCATGTTGTATTGCATGTGCTAGTGTTGTGCCACCAGGGTTCATTCCTCCAGAGGTCTGCGCGTCTCTGTTCTTTTCCCTCACAACTCTTGCAGGTATCACCTTTTTAGTCATAGGAATTTTAGCCGCACTTCACGTTATTCAGATAGGAAGTTATGGTGGGTTCATTGCGGTCGGTATTGCAGTTCCAATTCTTGGATGTTGCGTTGCTTCTCTTCTCGTATCCTCCTAAAGGGCTTAATCGTGTCCTTGCGGTGAGCGTGCTTAACAGTAAAGGAATCGATCGATTATCTTAGGGGGACAATTTTTAAAGAGAGGC
>JAGRNW010000122.1 GCA_020440555.1 Chlamydiia bacterium | reverse complement strand
GCCCGATCGAGGAGCCAATGGGTTTGTTTTTGTTTTTTATTATCCGTGTCTCTTCTTGGAGTTCAAAAAATTAATTGTGGTAGCAGCTGACAGCAAATCTATACCCATTGCATAAATTTCTTTGATTGAGTATGGAATTGAGATGCTGAAATTATCAACATTTTATCATTTCGAGGTGATATGAAAAAACGACTGTCCATAGTACTCGCAGTCTTAACAACAGGAAATGCCTTCGCCCTTCCTATTGGAAACCCTGCGGAGGCAAGCATCTACAAGAATGGAATTTACTGGGGTTACAATGATCCATGCGCTGATTTGTGTGATTCCTTTAGTTTTCGTCTAGGATTTTATGGGGATTATGTCTTCAATCGAAATCTCCAAATTAGTGGTGCTGGAATCCGAGGAAATGGAGATGCAATCCGTAACACCGAAATCTTTACAAATGCTAGTTACATGGCTGTTAATTTTTGCGATCGTGTTGATCTCTTCGGAACTCTTGGAGCTTCTCAGTTGGAAATCAACACAAACGAAATTTCTTGGGTGTTTAACGGACATCGAGAAGGGACGCTTTTGACCGATACGACCTTTTCTTGGAGTATAGGGGGGCACGCGTCCCTTTATGAATGGGGCTGCTTCACCCTTGGAATCGAGGGTCAGTACTTTCAATTTAAACCAGACTTAACCCATTACATCAATTGTGATGGGAGCAATGAATTCACCGTCAATAATCAACTGAAATATGATGAGTGGCAAGTTGGCTTAGGCCTGGCTTATGAATATTACGTGTGCGATCCGAAGTTTTCCATGATCCCCTACGTGGGTGTTAAGTGGTCTGGCTGTCATTTAAATACAGACAATTTCAGATTCACTCCAACAGGATCTATGGAAGAATTCTGTATCTCCGGTTTGAAAAACAATAAACATTGGGGTTGGGCCCTTGGGTTAACATTTTCAATGTGTGATTTGATTGGAGTGACAGCCGAAGGTCGCTTTGCTGATGAAAAAGCCTTCCATATCCGTGGTCAAATGCGCTTCTAAATAAAAAGCGACTCAGGTATAGAGAAAAAATAAAAAATATATTTTGAGGATTGTGGCGATTTTAACTAGTGGGAGTGTTGATGTCCTTTCGTTAACCCCGTCGAGGCCAGCATTTACAAAAATTGAGAGCTTATGAAAAGAGTATTATTAACAGCTGTTGCAAGTTTGGTTTGCATGAGCGGCGTTGCCCTACCACTGGGAAATCCTGCTGAAGCGAGCATCTATACAAATGGAATTTATTGTGGTTACAACAATTTGAGTGGTGGATTTTGCAATTCTTTTAGCTTTCGGCTCGGGTTTTATGGGGATTATGTTTTTAACCGCCATCTTCGACTCAAAGAAAATGGACTCGATGCGAGCGGGAATGGAAGGGGAATTCAAGAAACACAACTTAATACCAATGCTGGCTATATTGTCTTTAATTACTGTGATTTGATCGATATATTCGCCACGCTTGGTGTCTCCAACCTTTCGATCATGACAAGTGAGATCTCGTGGATTTTTAATGGAAATCGGCTGGGAGAGTTTTTTACCGATACCACCATTTCCTGGAGTTTTGGAGGTCGTATCTCCCTCTATGAATGGCGCTGCTGGACACTTGGTATTGAAGGACAATATTTTCAATTTGACCCTCACGTCACTCAATTTGCTGATGGTGCTAGAAATATTCAATTTTCTTCCCACAATAGGTGGAAATATAGGGAGTGGCAAGTTGGAGCCGGCATTGCCTATACCATTTATGTGTGCGATCCAAAATTCACCATTGTCCCGTATGCCGGTGTTAAATGGTCAAGCCTTTGTTTAAAAACGGGTCATTTCTGGTTTATCTCAAATACCGAAACATTTGAAGTGAGCGATATGAATGGAGCCAAAGATTGGGGATGGGCATTGGGAGCTACGTGTGCCATGTGTGATGTGGTGGGGGTGACGGTAGAGGGACGGTGGGCGGATGAAAAAGCTTTACACGTCCGAGGTCAATTCCGATTCTAATAACCTGAGTTTTGGGTTGTCTTCCTCTGAATCCGAGGGAGAAAAACCCAAAACTCAGGTTTTTAAGAAAGATATTGATTTTAAAGGCAGGGGAAGAAAAAATCTCTTTAAAATGTGCATCTTCAAAGGCTCATAAGAAAAAATCCGACTGAGCTGGTATGCGTTGCGGAGGGGGTGCGGAATGTGGGTTAACACTTTACTTTTGAAAAGATGGCCACTGCTTTTTTTAAGATATTTCTTTCCTGCCTTACGTCTGCTAACTCTTTCCTTAAACGATATATACCCATTCCACTTCAAGAATTGATTTTCGGCAACGCGAAAGCTCCCGGGCTTGAACGATCATAAATGACTCAATATTAGAAATATGGGGTTCTCTAATCGCGCACTTTTTGGCAATTCTTTTTCTTTGCTCCTAAAATCATCTAGCCTTCGTTATTCCAGGGTTCTCTACGGAGTCTATTATGAAATTGTCTTTATCGCAATCTCGCTCCAACATTTTTTGCGAAGAAAAAAGCCTGACATGGTCATTTACGGCTTCTAAAGAGCCACCCAATATTCGTCATTGCCCTTTTCATCGGTTAACTTAGGCTATATGCTTTATCTCTTACTAAGCTGCTTGTCTCAGTTCCTCTTTATCTGTAAATTTAAATGGTTCTTTGGTTACGAGCATTCGATGCATTATAACCGATAATTTTCTACCTATGGCTACTGCTGCTTTTTTAAAACCATTCCTTTTTTGGATTCTCAAACCCCACGCTTTTAGCTTGCTCCATGATCTTGTCCTGCTAAGAATGACTACCCCAGCCTCCACAAGTAAGGTCCGCAATGCCTTAGGTCCACATTTTGATATTCTTCCTTGCTTCTGTATTTCTCCTGATGAATACTGCCTTGGTGTCATACCTATATAAGCGCCCACCGGCTTAGATTTCATAAACCGACCGGGATCGCCAATTTCAGCCACAAAACGCAGGGCTGTGACACTCCCCACTCCGGGAATTGACATTAAAAGCCTGACGTCTTTATTAGCTTTCGCTTGTTCTTTAACTTGTTTATCTATACTCAGGTGATTTTAGTTTGAGAATTTATGATATAAAATTTTTGAACCAATAAGCTTTTTAACTCCCCGTA
>JAGRNW010000121.1 GCA_020440555.1 Chlamydiia bacterium | reverse complement strand
TTACTTCGTCTGAAAATCCCAAGATTTGCGGAGCAAACTCCTCTGAATCCGAGGAAGACAACCCAAAACTCAGGTTTTCAAAGAATATGCTACCTATTCAATACAAGAATTGACCTGTACAAAGGGTTAATAGTCAGCTCTTCAGATCGTATCGATGATTGTCGCAAAAGTATCGGCTCTAGTTTCCCACGTGTGTTTATGCATCGCTTTTTCTCTTCCAGAAAGAACCATTGTCTCTCTTGTCTTTGAAAAGTTTAAAATAACTTTAATCTTTTTCTCCAGCTGATCAAATTGACCATAAGAATACGTCATGAGATCACGCCTAATATCAAAATGGGTTTGAACAAAAGTATTTTTGGGTGTCAGCACACAAGCTCCACAAGCAAGGCCATAGAAAATTCGTTCGTGAGAACCATGCTTTAAACGAGGATGACTATTTAACACAATTTTGGCTCGTTTCATTATGTCAATTGTTTTATTAAAAGGAATAGGAGGATGACAGATCGCCCACGGAACAAGTTGATCCCATCCATCACCCCAAATATGAAGAGAAAATTTTTTTAGATGCCGCAGAAGTTCCAAACGATCTTTCCCGCGGATATACTGATCAAGTTCTGCATAAAGTTGATAAAAATCAGGAGTTTCTGGACTCCATTCTTTTTCAATCAAACATTGTAAAATGGAGCTATTCTCTTCCGTTAAAACACGATGTGAAATTTCAAACAAGAGATCCCTTTCTCTTTTTAAAAAATTTTTCCTCCAATTCGCTTCGATAGTGTCACAATTGATCGCAGTTCCGAAAAAAACTAAATCATAAGGACGTTCCTGCAGGATAGAATCATAAAAAAGATCTTTAGGAACAGCGTGTGGAAGATGCCATACATTTTGGCATCCAACACTTTGTAAAAATCGCTCATCTTCTTTATCAACAGTGGTCATAAAACAATAAGGAGGCTTGGCCTGGTGAAGAAAATAGAGAGCGGGATCAAGCAAAAAAGTAAAATGGGGATTTTTCCAAACCTCTCCTATCGAGACCCCATCGATTGTAATATCAGAAAAAGAACAGGTAAGATCAGGTTTATAACGCAAAACTTCGGCAAGTATTTTTTGTTCCTTTCCTTCATTACATTGCACTAAATCAACAACAAACCCCTGTTTTCGAAGAGCCTTAGAAAAATCCTCGGCAAAAAAAAATGTCGTTTGATAAGGGTTATTTCCTACAAGAAATAGAATTTTAGAAACTTTCATCGTTTTGGCATCCTCCTTGCTTCTCCTTCAAAAGGATATACTCAAGTGACTATAAAATGAATCCACTTAAGAAAAATTCCATCAATCCCTGGACATCTATTTGGTTTTTGCCAAGAAAAACTTTATCTCATGTTTCAAAAATAGATTGTTTTGCATGGATTTTAGCCTTTGCAGTGACTTGGGGAGCTATAGGAGGATTTTCTTGGCTTTGGTTTTTTTGGTTTCAATTTCCTGAACAACAGATGTTGCGCAACTTCTGGTTGATATTTTTGTGGATCATCGGAGGTGGAATTTATGGAATCCTTTACCTCTACATAGGTTCGTGGCTCTGTAAAGTAACGGGAAAATGGCTAGGAGGAATAGGAAGCTCTTGGGAGACGCGAGTGGCGGTTGGGTGGAGCCTTTATCCAGCCACCATCAGCGGAATTTTTTATCTGATTGGAATATCTCTCTCCTTTGAGGTGATTCTGCAATCTGTATTTAGCGGAATAAGCCTTACGATTGGAATATGGACTTTTTTAATTCTACTTCATATGCTTGGAGAAGCCCATAAATTTTCTGCATGGCGCTCCTTTGTGGCTGTTTTAATTGCCTTTTTTTTAGTAACACTCTTCATCACATTAATGTCAGTTTTATTTTATCTAGTGCAAACGATAAAAAAAGCCTCGTAAATCTTTTGATTTACGAGGCAAAATGAAAACTTGGCAGCGACCTACTCTCCCACACTCTTGTGTGCAGTACCATCGGCGATGAGAGGCTTGACTTCTGAGTTCGGAATGGGATCAGGTATGACCCTCTCTCCTTTACCACCAAGAAAATAAAAATTTTCGAAAGTTTAGTGATTCACTAACAATAAACGACGCTTGAAAAATACACATTTTCTAGGGCTATCGTTATGTAGCATAGGTGACTTGAATGCAGTTTGTTACAACTTAAATACCTGACCTTCATTCCGGAATTTCTCCCGAATGTGAAAGAAAATGGTCAAGCCAATGGACTCATTAGTATTGGTCAGCTCAACGCATTACTACGCTTACACTTCCAACCTATCAACCATGTAGTCTTCATGGAGTCTCATTGGGATACCTAATCTTGAGGGAGGCTTGGCGTTTAGATGCTTTCAACGCTTATCCTTTCCAAACGTAGCTACCCGGCTATGCCCTTGGCAGAACAACCGGAACACCATTGGTTTGTCCACTTCGGTCCTCTCGTACTAGAAGCAGCTCCTCTCAAGTATCCTGCGCCCGCAAAGGATAGGGACCAAACTGTCTCACGACGTTTTGAACCCAGCTCGCGTACCGCTTTAATTGGCGAACAGCCAAACCCTTGGGACCTTCTACAGCCCCAGGATGCGATGAGCCGACATCGAGGTGCCAAACCGCCACGTCGATATGAACTCTTGGTGGCGATAAGCCTGTTATCCCCGGAGTACCTTTTATCCGTTAAGCGACGGCGATTCCACTTTCCACCGCCGGATCACTAAGTCCTACTTTCGTACCTGCTCGACTCGTTGGTCTCGCAGTCAACTTGCCTTATACCTTTACGCTCTAATCGTGATTGCCAACCACGATGAGGCAAGCTTTGAACTCCTCCGTTACATTTTAGGAGGATACCGCCCCAGTCAAACTGCCCGTCTGACAATGTCCGAACCCCGGATTCACGGGGCTTCGTTAGATTTTCAACATGTCAAGGCCGGTATTTCAAGGATGGCTCCAGAAATCCTGACGAATCTCTTTCACAGCCTCCCGGCTATCCTACACATGACAAGTCAAAAGCCAATATCAGAGTACAGTAAAGGTTCACGGGGTCTTTCCGTCTAGCTGCGGGTAAACGGCATCTTCACCGCTACTACAATTTCACCGAGTCTCTCGTTGAGACAGTGCCCAGATCGTTACGCCATTCGTGCAGGTAAAGAGTGTA
>JAGRNW010000120.1 GCA_020440555.1 Chlamydiia bacterium | reverse complement strand
TCCGAATAATGAGAGATCATTTCTATAAAACTTTGGGTCGAGATTACACCCTTCAAAATCTTGAGATTTATAGAAAAGAAATTGTTTAAGCATCGATCCTGGAAATTTTCTTTGAGCCAAAAAAAGTTGAATGCGGTCATAGAAACTCTCACTTGAGTGAAGATCGCAGTTAGCTTGCAAGGAAGGAAGATGTATTAAAATCTCAGGAGCAAACAACTCCCATCCAGTTTTTGCAGAGAGCTCCTTCATTTCAGGATGAACATAAGGTACAAAATGTTTTTCTTTTTCCGCTCGAAGTTTAAGATCGTTTCCGATTGCTTCTTGATAATGAGCAAAAATTTTGGCCCCGAGTCCCGTTTCTAAAAAACTTTCTGAAATCACTCCATCGTTAAAGGGATTTTGCTCTCCTTCCAATCCAAGAAAACGCACAAGATTAAAAAAATCTCTACGATTCACTTTTTTATGATCAAGAGTGATGAACGCTGTCTCTTCCATCTGACTCCTGGAAGGGGTGAGGACCTGAAATGTTCCAAAAAAAACAAAGGAAACTACGATGATGAGGGTAGTAAACAGAAAGAAAAATTTTTGATAGTTCCTAAAAAACTGAAGCATGGCTTACGATCCAAATTACCAATAAAGGGGACACTATAGATGATCTTTTTCAATTTGTCGAGGAGATCCCTTAGAACCTGTTTAAAATTTTTGAAGAATTTCTTAAATCGCGCATAAAGGCTGGTTTCAAATTTTTCAGAGGTACTGATGGGCTATTCTTATCCAAGTGATATTTCTCGCGAATAATTTAACAAAATCAAGCCCAGGCGCACTAAAAAATCTTGCTTAATTCTAGTACATTGAAGTATCATGTCAGCCATGAAACACCAAAAGTCTGATTTTACTTCTTCCAGCGCCTGCAATGATTCTTCTGCTATTGCTTTTGTTTCATTTGTTCAATTTCTATTTATTTCTCTTTTTGTGCTGCGCTTAGCGGCGCAGTAATTATTTGTTTTTGATCACATCCATTATTTTAAAAATTAAAGTTGATAAACAATTAAAAAGAGGAATGACCTTATGTCAAAATCAGTTAATTCTTCCAACGGTGTAGTGACAGAACACGATCCACCGCATGAAGTAAATAAAAATAAGTCAGCAAATTTCTGGCAAAATGTATTTGTTGGTAGCATTACAGGAATGTCCGTTGTTTCTATCATACAGCCAATGATTTACTTTAAAAATACAACCCAAGCTCGAGCTGCAGAAGGGGGTCAATCAGTCGTCCAAGTCAAGAGTTTCGAGAAAAACCCATGTGTTTGGTACAGAGGAGTCGCTGGCTTCGCCGCAAGCTTTGCCCCGACTGTAGCCATTCAAACAGCTGCTAATGGCATTTTTTCCAATGTTTGGAATCCATTCTTTGCAGCATCCGCTGCTGGGATCATTTCCGCAGTTGTCGTTTGTCCTGCTGAAGGAGTGATGATCCAACAGCAAAAAATGGGCAATAACTTTTGGCAAACTGTCAAATATGTCTATACCAACTATGGTGTCCAGGGATTTTATCGAGCCTTTACACCGACGGCAATTCGCGAAGGTGCATTCACAGCAGCTTATCTTGGAGCAGCTCCCATGATGAAGGAAAAAATGCAATCCTTTGGTGTTAATGAGTGGGTCGCTCAAATGGTGACTGGTGTCGTTGCAGGAACTGTTGCGGCTGGTATCAGCCATCCATTTGATACTTTTAAAACACAAAAACAGGGGGATTTTTCTATGAAAATGTCTATGATCAAAGCCGTTTTTCAAAAAACAGCATTTGCTGGATTTGGATGGCGGGTAGCAATGATCACCATAGCTACCACGGTCATACCCTTTGTACAAGCAAAGCTTAATGCTAAAATTGAACAAGCTAGGCACTAAACCAAAACCCAAGCCTTCATCAATAGATGGAGGTTTTCATTTATAGGAGTAAATAAAAATGACAATCTCTTTTAAACATAAGCTGGTTGCAGTGATGAATGAAAAAATCGAGCCGGGCATTTTAATGAACGCACTAGCTCATATATGTATTGGATTTGGAGCCCATCTTGGAGCTGAATCTTTGCGTTTATCAAACTATCAAGATGCAGATGGCAACAGTCACCCTAATATCTCTGAAAGGCCCTTTATCATCTTAAAGACGAATTCCAATAAAATCAGAACGCTCAGGCAGGCTGCTGCTGAAGCAGGTATTGAATTTTCCGATTTCACTGATACAATGACTATTGGCACCTATGTAGAGCAGTTAGAGCGGACAAAACAGACTAAAGAAGAAAGTCTTGTATACTATGGAATTGTTCTTTTTGGAGAATGGGATGTTATCACACAACTTACCAAAAAGTTTTCTTTATTAAAATAAAAAGGATTAATTATGAAAAACTTAGCGCCTGATATTACAAGAAAAAGATTCATTATAGAAGGGTATTACACATCTACGGTCGATGAAAAAGTGATCGAAAAATTTTTCACACAAATCTGCACTACTCTAAACCTGAGGATGTATGGCAAACCAATCATTTTCTCACCCTCTGGCATGGGCAAAGAGGCGAATCAGGGATATGATGCCTTTGTGCCTCTAATCGATTCCGGTATCTCTCTTTATGTATGGTCGAGCAAACAATTCCTCTCTTGCGTGATTTATACTTGCAAAGACTTTGACGAAAAGAATGCCCTGAAAAAAACAAAAGAGTTTTTTCAAATGCAACAACTAGAATCTGCGCTATTCTAAGCTAACGCGATGTGCGAGTTTTCCTTCGGAAAACCGCACATGAAAAAATTGAAAAAATGACATGTCTTCTACACAATGTTTTGTGACAAAACGAAACAGGAGTGTGAGACATGTCAATCGCTGATTTTATCATAGCAGTCTTTTGTCTGATAGATGATGAATATAAAAAAATGCTTCAAGATAAGAAACCACGTCATAGAGGGCCAGCTCCCCGATTGCGGGATAGCGAAGTAATCACGATGGAAATTGTAGGAGAATTTTTGGGGAAAGATTGTGACAAAGCCATTTGGGAGTACTTTAAGGGGCATTGGTTACATTTTTTTCCAAAAATCCCTGATCGAACCAATTTTGTTAGACAAGCAGCCAATCTGCATATGATTAAGTATCTGTTGCAAAGAAACCTAGCTGACTCATTAAAGGCCTTTAACGATACTCTCCACATAGTGGACGGTCTACCCATGCCAATTTGTAAATTTGCTAGAGCGTACTTCAGTCAAGTCTTTAAAGGGGCAGCTGCTTATGGCTACTGCGCTACTAAAAAAGAACATTACTATGGTTTTCGTGGTCATATCGTGATCAGCTCTATGGGGGTGATAACGGCAGCTACATTC
>JAGRNW010000011.1 GCA_020440555.1 Chlamydiia bacterium | reverse complement strand
TTCAGTGAGTTTGCTTGCACCTCTTGTGCTTTTTAGACTCGTAAAGGGCCCTTGGCCATTTACTTCGTCTGAAAATCTCAAGATTTGCGGAGCAAACTCCTCTAAATTCGAGGAAGACAACCCAAAATTCAGGTTATTACGGAGTCTCCCATAATTGCGATCAAGTGGAGGCCTTTTTATATGCAGCGAAGAGGATCATGTTCAAATGGCTGAACAGGCGTGGTCAGAGAAAGGGCTTTCAATGGGAAAAATTCGGGCTATTTGTAGCCAAGAATCCCCTCCCACGAGCGAAAGTAGTACATCAGTTGTTCTAACCATCAATTCTTGAAGTGGAATGGGTATATCTTGAGCCCGTTGCCTTAATTGGGCACGGCGGGTTCTAACGAGGGGGGGGGCCGAGTTGATCGGCTCCTCTACTCTATATCGTCAAAGGTAGCTGCGTATTTCCTTGATCGTGAACTTCTCATTTTGAAAAGAAAATGTGTTTCCTACCTTCTGTCCGATCATGGCCTGTGCAAGCTTTGATTGAAAAGAGAGAATATGATCTTCAACAGAAGCGTCCCATGGACCAAGAAGAGTATAACTAACATGTTGCCCCTTCTCATCCAAGAGGTCAACGATCGTTCCAATTCCAATGGATCCTCGAGGAATATCTTCTTTTTGGATCACTCGAGCCTTTTGAAATTGTTTCGTCAGAAGTTTAAGTTCTGCTTGAAGGCGTGCCCTTCTTTCAAGAGCAAATTTGTATTCAGAGTTTTCTCGTAGATCCCCCAAAGCGCGGGCAGCTTCAATTTCTTTGGCGTTCTCGACCGTCTCAACAGTTCCAATATGGTGCATTTTTTCTTGCAATTTTTGATACCCTTCTTGGGTCGTCCATATGATTTCTTCTTCCTTTTCTTTCGCTTGCTTTTCTCTTTTCTTTTTTCCAAGAGAGGGAGCAACCACCTCGGCAAGCGACTGGAAGATCCGAATATCGTGTTTTGAAAAAGAGTGACATTTACTCACAAGAAGGAGGAGTTCTTGTAAGTATTCAATAGAAGCATCCTTGATGATCGTTCTCACTGTTTCATAACGTTTTTTCGTTAGGATGTTGTGCATCTTTTTCAACAAATCTCGATGTTCTTTATCAGTTTCAATGAAATGAAACAAAATCATAAATGCCTCGAGAAATTGTTTTCTTGAGGCAGAATCTGCGTAAGGAAGATCATCTGCTTCAAGAATTTTTTGAAAATACCAAACAAAAGCCTCTGGATAAAGCGAAACTCGATTGAGCAATTCGTGAAGCTTTGTTTTTAAAAGTTCTTTGGCATCACTTGCACATAAAAGCTCTTTAAAAAGGTAATCTCTCAAAGAGTTTCCCGAAATAGTGAAAAGAAGCGATAGAAAAATGGAAATCCAGTGAGGATGGTGTTCTCGCGTAGAAATCAACACCCGTTTTTTATAAGCAAGCACATCGATTCCTTCGATGACCTTGTCAATTTCTTTTAAATCAGCCACTTTCTTTTTGGAAAGCTCAGGATATTCTCCTGGAAAAATGTCTTCCAATAGAAAAGCCAGCTCAATCTCATTTCCTTTCTTTTGTGCATCCGAGAGCGTTTCCTCGAGATCGGGCGAAGCCTCTTCTAGAAGGGATTTGAGCAAGGTCTTTACATTTTCATTTTTGAGAATCTCGGGAAAATCACGGGTGAAATTATAAGTAGTGGCAATAAGATCTCCACTTGTTTTTGCCCCTTTAAGGGCCTCTTGAAACCGATCTTCATGAGAATACTCTTTGGCGCGAAGAGAAAAAGGTTCTCGCATTGATTTTGGGCATCGAATGAGAGTATCTCTTTTTAGTTTAGCTCTACAAGATTGCCACCATTTAGACCAATCTTCTTCAGAGATCACGAGTGTTGCGAGTTCATCTTTAATTTCAGCTGCGGTTTTAGGGCCAAGATCGCGAAGGAGAAGATGGATAAGTCCTACCGGATCCTCTTTTCCTTTTTTTTCAAGTGTGTCTGGATCCCCAAATCGTTTGGCTAAAAAATGATCATGCGGAAGAGGAGTGAGATTTTTAAAAGCATTTTCAAAAGAGAGATCTTTAAGAGCTGTGATCCCTTCAAACTCAAGAATGGCATGTTCGCGCAAAAGAGAAGTTTCTATCACCTCTCCAACCCCCCAACCTCCCGTGTGAAATACGAAGGATCCCTTTTTCATGTGAGCCAAGAGCTCAAAATTTGAAATCGCTCCCTGAAAGGTATGACGCGATCTTAGACCTACAAGGCGAGACATTTCTGAAAAATCTTTATGATTTGAATATTTTGCTCGTAAATATTCAAGAGCGTAATCGGCAAGATAAGCAGAGTTTGTTGTTTGAAGATCTAGAATGAGAGTGAGTATCTTATCAGCGTCGATCTTATCCTTCACTTTTTGCATTAAAGGGATGACGGTTTCTGTGATCTGGCCAAACGGGATGGCTAAGGGAGAGTTTTTGATTTTGATTAAAATATGCTTTAACTCCTCTCCATCAACTTGATCTGAAAGACAATACTCTTCCCACAACCGAACAAAGTTAGAAAACTGTTGATTGGCAAGAAGAAGTTCAAACTCCTCTAGATAACTCATTTAACCCTCAATCCTTTCGTGCATTCGCACCTTAGAACATACAGTGTTACCTAAAAACTTGCAATTCAAACTTCCATTAATATTCTAGCTGGGCTAGAAATATCTAACATAAAAAAATTGAATTTCCAAATTAAATTTATTTTTTGTATTTTGAGAGAAAGGTTTCTATTTGTGAGGTTAAACGCATGGGGGAGAGCACAGAGAAGAGGTTACGGTCGGCAATGGAAGAGTTATTGGCCATACATGGGGTTGAACTTTCAGAAGATGAGCTTCCGGAAGAAGAACAAAAAGCTCTGCGACTTGGAGACTATTCTGCTATCGCAGAAAAGACGCAGGAGAAACTTGATGAACTCAATGAAAAGGCGGAGATACTCTATAAGAAGTTGGGAATGACACCCGAAGATGTTGCAGCTTACTCCTCCAATCCTGATAATTTCACACCCGAACAATGGGAGGCGCTTCGAAAAGTCAAAGAAGAGGCTGATAACTACAAGAAGAGCGCATTGGAAACGATGGGAGACAAAACGGTGAAGCAGATTCAAGAAGCTTCCCCGACGAAAAAGAAAAAGAAAGGTATTCATCGTTTTGGCAAGAAAAAAAACTGGATCCCGTCGTAGAAGAAAACCCAAGAATCCTTTATTGTCTGTTTCATGGATCTTGTGATTTCCAAAGGTTTAGACATTCCCCTTGCTGGCGCTCCAACTGGGTCCCTTCAGACTCTTGCTTCCCCCAGAGAGCTCGCCTTTTGCTTTGATCCCTTTGAACATCTTCGGTTTAAACTCCTTGTCCATGTGGGGGATCATGTGCAAATTGGACAGCCCATCGCTGAAAGTAAAAAAGATGCTGGTCTTTTGCTTGTATCGCCTGCTGGAGGATGTATTAAGGAGATCAGGCGGGGCTCTAAACGAAGTCTTCTTGCCGTAGTGATCACGAAAGATCCTGAAGAGGCGACATTTTCTTTAGCTCCCCTTGATCACGAAAGGATAACCAAAGAAGAGATCCTTGATCGTTTGATGAAGGGAGGAGGGTTTCCTTCGATTCGAATGCGTCCTTTTTGTCAGATGGCCAGTCCCTCAAAGCTACCGCGCAATATTTTTGTGAAAGCAATCGAATCAGCTCCCTTTGTCCCCCCTTCTGAACTGCAGGTGTCAGGACACGAACAGGCTTTTGAAGTCGGGCTCTCTATTTTATCAAAAATAGCTCCTGTGCATTTAGTTCATAGAAGGGGATCTCCTTGTAAGGCTTTTACAAAAGCAAAAGGGGTGCACATCCACACAGCTAAAGGCCCCCATCCCATTGCGAACTCTTCTGTCCATATTCACCATATTTCTCCTATCTCTCATCCAGATGATTTTGTTTGGACGCTTGATGTTTTAGGGGTGCTGACTGTGGGGAAACTTTTTCTAAAAGGGGTCATTCATATCGATCGAGTGATTGGCTTGGGTGGAGGGGGTTTTCTTGAAGACAGAACGGGTTTTTTCAAGGGGCGTGCTGGATTTCCTCTTTCAGAATTAATTGCTGATCGTATCCAAAATCGATTGCTCTGTTTTATTTCGGGTGATCCTCTTGGAGGAAGCTGTACAGAACCGATCAACTTTCTCGGTTTTTTTCATACAACCTTTTCTGTGATTCCAGTCAATACCAAAAGGGAATCTTTTCATTTTCTCCGTCTAGGGATTGAAAAATACTCGGCAACAAAGACTTATCTTTCTGGCCACTTGTCTCCTCCCAAAAAGGGATATGCATTCACGACAAATCAACATGGAGAAGAACGCCCTTTTATTGATGGGCGAGTTTATGAAAAGGTCATGCCCATGCGAATCCCTACAATGCACCTTGTGAAGGCTGCCCTTGCTGAGGATTTTGAATTGGCCCAAACATTAGGAATTCTCGAAGTGGATCCTGAAGATTTTGCTTTGCCCTCTTTTGTATGCCCTTCTAAGATTGAGATGATGGACATCATTGAACGAGCTCTTCATCTTTATGCGGCAGAAATGGGAATCTAAGAACCTGTCTTCACAGTCAAAAAGGCGCCGATTTTGACAGTGAAGACAGGTTCTTAGATTCAGGGTGTTGAGTGTAAAATTTCTTTTACCTCTTTTTCTAGCTCTTCCTTACTCTTTTTCCCGGTGGCAATTGCTTCTAGAGGACCAAAAAAACTATAGACAAGCACTTCGAAGGATCCCAAAAAAGCGCGCAAACTTTCCTCATCAAGGGTATTTTTGGAGACCATCATCACATGACGATAATAAAGAAGATGTCCAGCTTCAAGAAGGCCAAATGAGGCGAGGTCAAAACTCGCATTGATAGAGCAAATAAAACGCATCGTCTCAAAGAGGCAGCTCTCTTTAACTTCGAAGGGCAAAAGAAGATAAAATTGGAGAAATTTTAAAGGAATTTCTTTAGACCCTTCTTCGATGGCCGGCTGAATGTGACTTGTACGTAAAATAAGATCATAGGTATCAAGGGCTTTTCCAACATACGTGATCACTTGTTTCTGGTTGATCTCGGTCGCCTCTTGAATTTCCGAAGGATAACCTTCTTTTATAAAAAAATCCCTTAGGTTTTCCAAATCTGCTGATATCATGTTCCCTCAATTAAGTCGATTAAAGTGGGGTTACCTGGAAAGCGGGGGGTTTTCAAGATGGAATCGATTTCATCTTCATTGAAAGCATTTCCTAAATTAGTTTTCAAAAAATTTATTTTTGTTTCTTGAGTTATGTGGGGCATGCCGCTTAACTGATTGTTAATTAATGTTTTCAACTCTTTCGCCAACTCATCCGTCTCTTTGTTCTCTTCGGATTTGGCATAGTACCATTGGTATCCCAATCCCCCAAGGCCCATGATCAGGCCTGATCCAACTAAACTTGCAGCGGCCCATCCCAAGGACGAGGCAAGCGAACCGGCGATGAGGTTGGACATCACGACAGCTCCCATTCCAATTCCAACACCAAGAAGAAAATATTTGATAGCATCAATACCTGCGGCTGTCCGTCCTGCTTTGCATCTGGCAAGCTCCCTTTGGATTAATATTGTCTCTATGTCATTTAAATTAGAAGATTGAATTTTGTTTTTTAGAGAATAAATTTCCTTTTCAAAACGCACGACCTTAGCAGATGCATCACTTCCTTTTGCAAGGAAAACAAAAGCGAACAAACTCATTCCAATAGGGCCCATAATAAAGGCCAATTTTCCAAAAATGAGTGTTTTGCCAGAACCAACAAGCGAAGAGAGGGTGGGTACTTTGGAAATTAAAAGCGAGATACCCGCTCCCGAGAGAAGAAAATTTCCGAGAATGTGTGTAGAAATGGCTGCGCGCATAAACCAGTTGTGTTCACTCCAATTTCGTACCAGTGAGTAAATATTGAAAATTCCCATGGGAATATTGACACCCAAAAACATTCCTCCTATTGCCTGCATCGCTTGAGGAACATGGGAGATTTGCCCTTCGTTCATTAAGTTTTTAAGAGTAAAAACTGTTAGGGCTTTGGCTTGGAGAATAAAGGGAAAAATTATTTTTTGTAGGTTTTTAAAAAAATCTTCAGAAGAGACATAGTTAAAAGCATGATCTGCTAACTCAGGGATTGCGGACAAACGAGAAAGATTTTCAGTGAGAAAGGCGGGGACTTTAGAAAAACTCTTTTTGTCCCAGTCATGATGAATAGGGAGCTTTCCTTCTCCATCTAGCCAAATGCCTGTTCCATGTTTATTCATCTCTTTTTTTTACCAACAAATAAATTAAAAATAAAATTTTTTATTACTTGATTGGTCTACACTCAAAATTCTCGATCATGCTACGCATTTCCTCAAGAGAATTCGCGTGAGATATTTTTTTTCTAAACTCTCTTACCCCCAACGCTTTTTTGAGATACCAACACCCCGCTTTGCGCATATCGATTAAGGCTCCCTTTTCACTCTTATAGGTCGTTGAGTAGGAAAAATGATCAAGAAGAGCCTGTAAACATTCTTCTAAACTCCGTTCGCTAGGGGGTTCACCTGCTTGGGCTCTAAGGATATCCTCCACAATCCAGGGCTGTCCAAGTGTTCCTCGAGAAACAAGAACAGCATCACACCCTGTTTGTCTAAGCATCGCCGCCCCGTCTTCTCCCGAGAAAATATCCCCATTGCCTATCACTTTAATTGAGGTGGCAACCTCCTTACACACTTTAATGTAGTCCCAGTTAGCAGGTCCCTTATAGGCTTGTTTTCGTGTTCGACCGTGGACTGAGATGGCAGCAGCCCCCGCTTGTTCTGCGATTTTAGTGATCTGAGGCCCTACGAGGGTTTTCTCATCCCATCCTGCCCGAATTTTAACTGTAACGGGAATATTGACGGCAGCTGCCATATTGGCAATCACATCTCCGATGCGTTCGGGATCTTTGAGCATTCCAGATCCACTTCCATCTTTGGTGATTTTATCAACAGGACATCCACAATTGAGATCAATGGAATCAAATCCTTTTTCTTCAAGAATTTTCGCTGCAAGATAGGCTTTTTGGGGATCTGTTCCACAGATCTGTGCCCCTATAGGGCGCATCGCTTCTTGGTAATCGAGCATTCGAAGAGTTTGTTCGTTTCCGCGAATCAGAGCTTCCATTTTCACCATTTCACAAAACATCAAAGCAGGTTTAAATCGGGCCGCCATCTGACGAAAAGGAAAATCGGAACAACCGGCCAAGGGGGCATAAAAAATGTTGCTTTTGAGTGTGAGCTTGCCTAATTTCATCGAAGAATTGTTAAAATAATTCCCTGAATAAGTTGAAGGGAAAAAAAGGCTGCCATTGGACTTAAATCCAACATTCCGAGAGGAGGGATAACCTTTTTAAAAATATTTAAGTAGGGATCGGTATAGTAGGCTACAAAACGCATTAATCTAGATTGAGAAAATCTAGGAAACCATGAACCAATGACTCTGACGAGCAATAAAAAAGTATAGGTTGTAAAGAGAGTGCTAATTATGTAAAACAACATGCAATTCAGTATAGATTTTTTTCATTTTTTTTCACAAGAGAAAAAAAGAACCTCTTCTATTGAATTAACATTGATAAAAACACAACCTTTTTCATACAATCTTCTTTTTAAATTTGGGATAGAGGCATGTTTTTCTTTTCTAAGAAACCTAGAATTGTTGGCCTTGAAAAAGGGGTACAAGATTTTCGTGTTTGCGAACTTGCATTTAGAAAAAAAAACTGGGTCATAAAAGCGCTCACTTCTCAAGAGGTGAGTTGCACTCTTTTGGATAAGGAAGAGGTGATCTCGTCTGTTGGAACTCATCATGTTTTGATTAGACAGCTTGAACTTCCTCGTATGAGTGATAAAGAGCTTGCGGCTTCCTTAAATTTTCAAGCGGAGCCACTTCTCCCCTATCCTCTCGAAAGTTGTCTTCTTCAACATGTTGTTAATTCGAAAGGTTCTCTGGGAACAGAGGTCACGTTGTTTGCCGTCAAAAAAGAGCATTTAAAAGCGCATCTTGAAGATTTTGCATCTGCTTCCATTGAACCCGAAAGGGTCACTTGTGTGCCTCATGCTCTTGCCGCTCTTTCATCTTATTTCATCTCGGATTTCCAAAATTTTCTCATCTGTCATAGCGGGGAGATTTACACAACCTGTGTCCTAATCTTAGAAGGAAAGCTCATTTCTTCGCATTTTCTCCCTTATTCAAGAAATAGTCTCGATGAATTGGAATTTGAATTAGAATTGAACAAAGTCCTTTTATCTTTTCGATCACAAGCGAAAAATCATCCAATCAATACCCTCACACTTCTGGGGTTTACCAATCAAAAAATTCCTCGTCTGAAGAAGATTTCCGGAATGGAGGTTGAGATCCCTAAAACTCGTTTTAAAAATCTTTCGGATGAAGATCTTGCAACGTATGCTATCCCTATTGGAACAGCCCTTGCAGGGGCAACTGCAACAGTTGATTTTCGACAAAAAGAATTTTCTTACGGAAAAAAATGGAAGCGACTCAAAACTCCTCTCCTCACCTATTTTATCCTTTCTTGTATCCTTTCATCCCTATTTTTTGCCTGGGGACGTCTAAATCTCAAAGAGAGACTGACTACTCTTCAGCAAGAGTATCTCACACTTCTTTCCACACATGAAAAAGAATATGCTACTTTTGAAATTCCTTTTCGAGAGGAAGAGGCCCCAGTCGCTAGCTCCTTAACAGCTGATGAGATCACCGCTCGCCTTACTTCTCTTGAAAAAGAGATCAAAGCTCAACCCAATACCTATCCTCTTTTGCCCCTTATCCCTAAAGTTCGAGACCTTCTTGCTTGGCTTGAACGTCACCCTCATATTGCCAATGAACCTTCCAAAATCAAGATCGAAAGCCTCCGATATCAGTTGACGCATCGCCCCACTTTTTCAAAACCAGGTGAAAAATATCGAGCTAGAGTGAGTCTCGAGTTCACAGCCATAAACCCCAGTGTTGCTAGGGCTTTCCATGAATCATTGCGTGATCCTTCTGATTTCATTGATTCAAATTCTGAGGTGAAGTGGAATGTTTCAAATGAAACGTATCGAGCGACTTTCAACTTAAAAGATCAAACGGTCTATAGGTAATCATATGAAACAAAAAATCTCTCAAAAACGTTTGCTCTTTTATTTCATTCTTCTTGGTTTTCTTCCTCTTGTGTGTGTTTATTGCGTATTTCATAATCAAAAAAAATCTCTCGATCGTGCCCTTCTTTCTTTAGAGCATGTCAAACATTTGGGAGTCATCAAGAAACGAAGCCAAGGAATTAACAATCATGTGCGGAGGCTGTATCAAGAGGCTGATCACTACTACATTGACCACAAACTTGAGACACTCACTTTTCTTAAAAATGAACAAGAGGCCATCACCAAACTCATTTCTTCTGATTCTTTTCCTGGCGATGAAAGAATTTTAAATAGGGATGCATTTTTAAAAAATAACTCCAATAAACTCATATTTAAAGAATTGGGAATTGAAACGGGACAAGGGATCGAAGAAACAATAGAGGTTCTTTCTCATCCGGTCGAAATCAACAATGAGGATCTTAAGACCATCTTGGATCGGATTGAGGGGAATATCAAGGAGCTTCATCCTCCTCAGATGCTCATCACTGACTTTTCGCTGAAGCGGAAGGAGACATTGAACAAAAGTGAAGTCTTTGAATTATCGATGAAAGTTCTTAAAAGGGAGTATGGACGATGAAATCCAAAGCTTTGATGATTACTTTGGCCTTGGTCGCCACGGGGTGCCGCTTTATCCCTGGAGAAGGTAGTGCGATCAAGAGCATCAACATCATTGACCGGGCTGGTTTATCTGAAATAATTAGTTCAAAAGAACGGCTAGAGTCTTTCGCTAAAACCGATTTTTTATCCCCCCAACCTTATCAGAAGATCATGCGGGTCTATGGAAGGGATAAGCAGGGTGACATTCGCTCTTATATCACAAGCTACCATCCGAATGGTCAGGTGAAACAATATTTAGAAGCAAAAAATAACCGGGCCATGGGGCTTTACCAAGAATGGTTTCAAAATGGACAGATGAAAATTGATACTCATGTCATTGGGGGAGTCGCTGATATTAACACTTCTGCTGAAGAGAGTTTTGTTTTTAATGGTCTGACCCGTGCCTGGAATGAAGAAGGGCAGTTAGTGGCTGAAATTCTTTATGAAAAAGGAGAGCTTGAAGGATTATCCTCTTATTACCATCCTAATGGAGCGCTTTGGAAGATGATTCCTTATAAAAAAGGGCTCATTGATGGAACGGTCGAAGTTTATCTCGAGGAGGGAACAATTTTTCAAACGACGGAATATAAAAAAGGTAAAATCGAGGGGTCTTCAAAACGCTATTGGGCCCCTTTACAAATCGCTTACGAAGAATGTTACTCTTCAGATCTTCTTCTTGAGGGTTATTATTATGATAAAGAGGGAGATCTGGTCTCCAGAATCGAAAAAGGTGAAGGAAAGCGGGCTGTTTTTGGTAAGCAGGGAATCACTCAGCTTGTTGAATACCATGCGGGCATAGCCGATGGGAAAGTGGAAATTTTAGATGAGACCACCGGACAGCTTCTTCTTTTTTACTCGATCAAGGAAGAAGAAAAAGAGGGTGAAGAAATTGCCTACTTCGGTAATGGAAGACCCAAACTTCTCCTGACCTGGAAGGAGGGAGTTTTACAAGGTCCTGCTAAAACTTGGTACGAAAATGGACAGATTGAATCTCAGAAACAAATGTGTCAAAATAAAAAAAATGGTCTCTCCACTGCCTGGTACCCTGGTGGAACCTTGATGCTTGTGGAAGAATATGAAAATGACCGATTGATCAAGGGAAAATACTATCGACAAGATGAGAATGTTCCTATTTCCACAATCTCTAAAGGAGAGGGAGTCGCTACCCTTTTTGACACATCAGGTCATCTCATAAGGAAAATCACTTATTGTGACGGAGAGCCCCAAAAATAACATCCGCTGTTTTTTAAAGACTGTGTTGGCTCAACTTCCTCTTCACAGAAGAAAGGAAGGGCAAGCCAAATTTCTTTCTGTTATCGCACATCTCCATGCCGCGAATGCCTTGATTTTATCTTTTGCCAGCTTTGGTGATGAAATTGAGACTTCTTTAATCAATCAATTTCTTGCGATCAATGGCTGTCTTCTCCTCCCAAAAATTGAGGGAATTCAATTGATTATTTATCATGTAAACAATCCCACAACCGATCTTTTGACAAATCAATTTGGAATCAAAGAACCCAATCCTAAATTATGTCAAAAAGTTTTTCCTTCACAAATTAGAAAAGTCCTTGTTCCCGCCCTTGGTTTTGACAGACAAAAAAATCGGATTGGATATGGAAAAGGGTTTTATGATCGTTTTTTGTGCCTTAATCCAAAAATTAAAACTTACGGAGTTGGATTCAGAGAACAAATGATCGAAAAGCTGCCCACCGCCGCTCACGATATTCCTCTTGATTCTCTTCTCCTTTTCTGAGATCCTTCAAGTTGTTTGAGTATAAAATTCACCTACGCAAAAAATCAATACAATGAGGAGATTTCCATGAATCAATCGGATCGAAAAAAAGCTTTAGAGGCGGCCGTTGCTCATATAGAAAAGCAGTTTGGCGAAGGTGCAATCATGACCCTTGGTAAACATTCTGACGCTAGAGAAATCTCAACAATCCCTACCGGTGCTCTCACTCTTGATATCGCTCTTGGAATTGGCGGTGTTCCTCGTGGAAGAATAGTTGAAATTTATGGCCCAGAGTCCTCGGGAAAATCAACGCTTGCCACTCACATTGTTGCTAGTGTTCAAAAAAATGGAGGGCTGGCCGCTTATATTGATGCTGAGCACGCTCTTGACCCCTCCTATGCAGCCCGTATCGGAGTGAATGTGAATGAATTGATGATTTCTCAACCTAGCTGTGGAGAAGAGGCTTTGAACATTGCAGAGCTTCTTGCGCGTTCAGGGGCTGTGGATGTCATTGTCATTGATTCAGTGGCAGCTTTGGTTCCCAAACATGAATTAGAGGGAGAGATTGGCGACTCTCACGTGGGGCTTCAAGCACGCATGATGAGTCAAGCACTCAGGAAACTTACAGCATCACTTTCTAAATCAAATACTTGTGCTGTTTTTATTAATCAAATTCGTGAGAAAATAGGAGTGATGTTTGGGAATCCAGAAACAACCACAGGGGGGCGAGCACTCAAATTTTATTCATCGATTCGTTTGGATATTCGTCGAATTGGAGGGATAAAGGGGAGCGATCAATTGGAGACGGGAAACCGCGTGAAAGTGAAAGTAGCGAAAAACAAGCTTGCGCCTCCTTTTCGAACGGCTGAATTTGACATTCTTTTCAACGAGGGGATTTCCTTTGAAGGAACTGTGATTGATTTGGGTGTCGAGCATGAAATCATTGACAAAAAGGGAGCGTGGTTTAGTTATGGCGATACTCGTTTGGGTCAAGGGCGTGAAATAGCGCGAGATGAACTTAAAAAAAATCCTGAGATGTGCAAGGAGATAGAGGCCAAGATTATAGCAAAATATCCTTATATTAAGAGTGCTTCAGTGGCTGTGAAAGAGAAAAAACCAGAGCCTGCGCTCGCTGCTACATGAGTGCTCTTTTCTACCAAATCTCTGTACAGAATATTTTTTTATAGGAGGTAAAAAACAGTCAAAGAGTTTCTCGATTTTGACTGTAAAGACAGGTTCTAAATCTTTTCCCTGATCATGATTCCCGTTTGCTCATCTCGCACAAGGAGGGTATTTCCAGGGTGTCCCAAGCCAAAATCAAAGTGTTTCTCCAATTCTTTGGCATCTAATCCATAACTTTCAATCAGATTATAGAACGATTGTTTGAGATGTTGTTTAATTTTAGTCCGGTTTAAACCTTCCTCTCTGGTCATTGTTAATCTAATTTCTTCTTGTTTTAGAATCTTTTTCCACATCTCACCCCTCATTTCAAGCAAAGAGTCTGTTGCATTTTCGTTCTCAATAATCAGGTTAATCAGAGTTTTATTGGCATACATCAAATTGATTTTATGATGATTAGCTGTCCATTTATTTTTTGAGAGATCAAATGTTAGATAATTAAGCAAGGAAGGGCATCCATGGTCTCCTTTAAGCATGCGATAGAAGATCACTTGAAGATCTTCGTTATCTAAACTGAGTGTTGCTAACTGATCTGGGTGGGTAAATTTTTCCGTTTGTTCTTTTTTTTCGATGAGTTTGGACAAGATGAGATCGGCTACGTTAGAAATATTTTGAAAAAATGGTTGATCGCTGTAGAGGAGGATCATGAGTCTCTTCGCCAAATGATAGGGGGAGAATTTTTCATCCCATTTATTGACTTTGTGGTCGGAAAGAACTAAAGCAAAGTTAAAGCGGGAATTGTTAGGAGGTCTCCCAAGGTTAATATTTAAAGGAAGTGGGTGTTTTTCACTTTGAGAAAAAGAATTTTTTTGACTATCGCTTTCATCACAATCTCCATGATGTGAGATCTTCGGAGTAGGAGGCTTTTTTTGTCCCTTGTTCTCATCAGTGGTATTGTTTGTAACCTCGGGGGCAGCCTCTTGAAAGCGGGCTCTCTCTTGCGCCCGTTGCATTTGGTGGTTCGCTGCAATATATGTTTCAAAAATTTGATGTTTAACAACTTGAGTCGTGTAGTTCTTGATTTCTGTGGAGGTGAGAATACCTAAAAGAGAAAGAAAAAGCATTGTGAGCGCAAGGGGATACATTAGCCAGCCTCCAGTGTTTGATAAACAATCGGAAGATTTGCGGACCTGATATCATAAGGAAAAATTTCTATTGTTCCGTCCACTTTCGTTACAACCATTTTTATGAGAGCAGGAAGCATGCAGTATCCAGAGTCCCAGTTCTTTTGCCAACCTATTTTTGGAACTTTTTCTCCCACTTTGTCGGGAGACACTATAAGTCTAAATGGATCGGGTGGAAAATAAAACTCAAACGCAAGATGTTCGACGTGATCAAGGAGCGAAAGGGTGAGGTGGGGATCTTTTCCGTGTTCTGGAATGGGCCAGATCCCTAAACAGAGGGTTTTAGTGTGTGTATTGAGATAAAGGCGACCTAACACTTCATCAGAGAGGCGAGGTTCGCTTTGTGGTCCATTGTCAAAAGTGAAGATCAGGCTTTGTCCATTGAGGAGAGTTTCGTCGGTCGATGTTGTAAAAAAATGAGTTGCAGTCGCTTTGGGAAGGATACGTTTCAATCTTTGATGAAGGAGATGAGTTTGCAGAGAGATCATTTGTTGTGTTTCTCGCTCAGTTCTTAAGGATAAGAGATGGTTGTACCAAAAAAGGAGGGTAGAGAGGAGAAGTGCGATCAGTGTCAAGCTCAGAATCACTTCGATCAATGTGAAAAATCTTTTTTTTTGCATCTCTTAGTTTGACCCCCTTTTTTCTAGAAAAAAACTATAAGTAAAAGGAATTTTTTTGGTGGGATCATTTTTGAGAATAAAGGTGAATGTCACATCAATGAGAAGGTAAGCATGTCCCAAAGAATGTTTTTTATCTACACGCGAGATAGTTCGAATGATCACATAAGAGTCTTCCTCTTCAGTGTTAAGTTGAGTTTCCTCTCCTTTATAGAGTTGATCCCATGGCAGGATGTTTTCATAGAGTTGTTCTTTAAAATTCATGAAATAGAGGTCAGCCTCTTTGGTGAGCTGTTGGAAGCGAAGCTCTTTTTTTGCCTCTTTTTGGATATGAAGGTGAGGGCGAATTAAGGGAAAAAAAAGGAGGGCCACCAGCGTGAGAGCAAGCAAGAGTTCAAGCAGTAAGAAGGGGCGTTTTCTCCACCTCTTTTGGGTAGGGGGACGCATCATTCCTCTCCTTGGTTGACATCTGTTTGATATAGGGGAAATAGATTGTTTGACTTCGAATGCCTTTAATTTCTAGTATTCCTTCTGGATAAGCCCCTCCAAGAGGATTTAAAGTTAAAGAAAGAGTCTGTTTTGGTTGCCCATTAAAATGAAAGGCGTCTATTTGTTTGAGATAAGTAGGACGAGTGATGATCTTATAAAGATGGGATGGAAGCTGAGCAGGGGCATCGCAGTGAACACTTATATTTTCGTCATGTTGAATTAAGGTCAGTGTAATGTGGGTGTCATAAGCATAGACAATTTGTTGAACAAGGCTCAGTTTTGATTGAAGGCAAGAGAGTGAGGCAGAAAATTGTTCCTCGAGGAGTCCTTTGCGTATCTCAATTCCGACGTACGAAAGGGCTAACGAGATCACGCTGATCACAATGAGAAGTTCAATGAGAGTGACGGGACGTTTCTTTTTATTCGACATGCTCCTCATCAACAAAATGTCCTGAGGTGACATGAAACTCACCATCAACAATAGTCACTTTAAAAGGTTCTCCCCATCCATCGACGATGATTTCTCTTCCATTTCTCTTCACAAGAGGAGATCTTCCAACGATTTCTTGCCAATGATTGCAAATTTCTTCAGTGGTTTCATTTCCTTTTGCGTATTCAATTAACAAAATATCTTCGATCCGATTGATATTTTGTTTTGTTTTGAATCGCTTCCCCTCATCGAGGCTTCCTCGCATGTTATAAGCAAGGGCTCCGCCGATCAGGCCAATTAATAAAATGACGATCATAATCTCGATTAAAGTGATCGCTCTTTTTTTCTTTTTCATATTAATCTCCTACAAATGCTGTAATATCGGTGAGGGGCAAAAGAACGCTGAGCATGATCAATCCGACAATCCCTCCCATGATCAGAAGGATAATGGGGCCAGCGAGTGCCGTCACCTTTTTTAATGAACGTTCAACTTCTTCTTCATACAGAGAGGCTACGCTTAGCAGCATCTCAGTCTGATTCCCACTTTCCTCGCCAACTGCCAAACATCTCACCAGCATAGGAGGAATCAAGGGAGATTTCTTTAGTTCTGAAGAAAGAGAGTGCCCTTCTGTGATGCGTGTGGTTGCTCTATCAATGATTTCTTCAAGAAGGGGATTTTTCATGACTTTTTTTCCAATGGACAGGGCCTCCACAAGAGTCACTCCTCCTTCAAGCAAAGAAGCTGCTGTTCGGCAAAAACGAGAAAGGGCCGACTGAACTAAGACAGTCTTGATGAGGGGGAGGCTAAAAGCGATTCTAAAGAGTCGATGTTTCCCTTTGCAAGAACGGGTATAGATGGCAAGGCTAATGAATAGAAAGAGGGAAATGCTAAGCAAGAAAGGCCAAAACTGAGTGAAAAAATGACTCAAATTTATCACACATCCGGTGAAATGATTCACTTTTCTCCCTTCAAAAACAGCCTCTATTGAAGGGACAACAAAGAACATCAGAAGGGCCAGAACAAGCAGGGAGAACCCTCCCAATAGAAGGGGATAAAGAAGAGTAGTTAAAACTTGTTTTTTTAATTTTTGCTGCCGCGCCAAAATTTTGGAAAGTTTATATAAGCTGTTTTCGAGGTCTCCTATCCGTTCTCCTGCTGCTACCATCGCCTGATAAAGGGAGTTGAAGGAGTTTGGAAAAAAACTCATGGCGTGGGACAAGGAGGCCCCCTCCTTGATTTGTTCAGCAAGATAGAGAAGGATGGGATGAAATTTTTCCTCACGAAGTTGCTCTTCTAAGGATAAAAGGCTTTCATAAAGAGGGACTCCCGCTTTAAGAAGTTGAGCCAATTGCTCGGTAAAAGTGATTAGGGCTTGATCCGTAAATTCTTCTTTTTCCCATTTTCCTAGAAATGAACGTTTTCTAGCTTGAAGAGAGAGAATGAAGACGTCGGCAAGACGAAGTTTATTCTTGGCTTCATCCAAAGAGAGAGCATTGACCAGGCCCTGCTTTTTTTTCCCTTCCGGACTGATCGACTTATATTCAAAAAGAGGCATCCACTCATCTCCTGCGGGTAAGACGGAGGACCTCTTTAATAGTGGTCATCCCCGATCGGATAAGATGTTGCCCATGAGTGCAAAGTGTTGTCATTCCTTCCTTGATGGCTGCCTCTCTTAAATGATTGCTATCGACGCGTTGAGTAATTAAGCTTTGAAGGGCGGGTGTGATGGTCAAAAGTTCATAAATTCCGTGGCGCCCCTGATAGCCGGAATTATAGCATTTATGACACCCCCTCCCGCGATAAACTTTTTTCCCATTGAGATCGCTTTTAGTTAGACCCACTTCAGCCAACTCTTCTTTGGTTGCTATATACCCCTCTCTGCAATTAGGGCATATGGTTCGTACAAGTCTTTGGGCTAAAACTCCAATGACGGTTGATGAGAGGAGATAAGGTTCGATCCCCATATCGATCAGGCGAGGCAGGGCCGATGGGGCATCATTGGTATGGAGCGTACTCAAAACGAGATGACCCGTTAAAGAAGCTTGACAAGCAATTTCTGCAGTTTCATTATCGCGAATTTCACCAATCATCACCACGTCGGGATCTTGTCTCAAAATATGCCGAAGACCGCTTGCAAAGCTAAGTCCAATTTTGGGATAGACAGCAATCTGTGCGATTCCTTTAATTTTATATTCAACAGGATCTTCGATGGTCACAATGTTAATCTCTTCTGAATTAATTTCAGAGAGCGCGCTATAAAGAGAGGTGGTCTTTCCACTTCCCGTTGGACCGGTAACGAGAATCATTCCTTCTGGATGATGAATCAGTTTTTTAAACTCATCAAGTGTTTTAGGCAACATTCCCAATTTCTCAATCCCTAACTCCACGTTTTCTCGGTTAAGAATGCGCAAAACAATTCTTTCTCCATGAGCAGTCGGGAGAGTGCTTACTCGAAAGTCGATCTCACGTCCTCCCATTTTGAGTTTAATACGTCCATCCTGAGGAAGTCTATGTTCCGCAATATCGAGTTTGGCCATGACTTTGATTCGAGTCAAAATTTTTCCTTGATGTTCTTTTTCGGGGGTGTGACGGGTGACAAGCACTCCGTCGATGCGATATCTCACCTTTAAATCATCGGCGCTTGGCTCAAAGTGGATATCAGAGGCGCCTTGACTAATGGCTTCACTCAAAATTAGATTGAGGAGACGAATGATGGGAGCCTCGTTCTCATTTTCAAGGAGGTCATAGCTCTCCAAATCTCCTTCCTTCCCTTCTTTTTTTCGAAGCGAAGAGAGATCAGCAATGAATTTAGTTGTTTCTCCATTTCTTGTGTAGCAAGCATCAATCGCAGATTGGATCGTTTCATCATAAGAAAAGTAGGCATTCACCTCTTTATCGAGCATTAAACGAAGGTTTTCTAAGGGGGCCAGATTGAGAGGGTCTGAAGAGACAACAATCACTTTCCCTTCTTTTTCTCCGATGGGTAAAATTCGGTATCTTTTTACAAAAGTATAGGGAACTTTTTCAATAAGGGCCTGGGGGATGGTCGAAGGATTGATTGATTCAAGAACTTCCATCCCGAGCTTTTTTGCAAGCTTTTTTAGCTCATCTCGATCAGCGAATAGCGGTTTTCCTTTCAACTTGTTTAACACGGTTATTCTCTCCCATCATATTCTTTTGGCAGATCGGCGATTGATAAAGAGGGGGTTTCATTTTTTCCAAAAAGAGAACCGAGAGTTCCTGCGAAAAGCCGTTTCTTTTCGTTGGCTCTTGCCTCTACAAGCTCTTCCAAAAATTCGGGAAGATCTCCCGGTCGTTTTTTAAGCAAATCAATTTTTAGAGCCTCCGCTTCTTCATAAGGATCGGTGATGATTTTGGGAGTGATGAAAACAAACATCTCGGTACTACTATCTTGTATTTTTTGTGTTCCAAAGAGTTTTCCTATCCCTGGTATTTCGCCTAGAAAAGGGATACTTTCTCGGCTTTCTTCAGAATTTTTTCGACGCAAACCTCCCAAAATCACTGTTTGCCCATCAGGGATACGGACATGATTTTTGATATGGCGTCTGGTCACATCGGGTCGGTCATTGCTATGGCTTTTGGTCGTATCAAAGGTAATGTCGGTGTCGAGCGTGATATAAGAAACTCCTCTTCCGGTTTCCTCCTCTTCATCATCCGATCCCAAGTTAATGGTAGGAGTGATTTGGAGTGTGATCCCGTATTGAGCCCGCTCGTAGGACTGTGTAATCGATTTTTTATCCTCAGAGTCATTTTGACGCCCTCCTGTGTTGATTGAAATTTCTTCAACGATCGCAATCGTCGCGGGGGTCTGGTTGACCGTCGTAACTGAGGGGCTTGCATTGATCTGAACATCTTCCTGTCCAAGCAAAAAATTATAAGCTAAATCATAGCTAGGGATTCCGCTTCCCTTTTTATGGCTAATCAAAAATTCAAGGATTCCTATCCCAGTTCCACCAGGCCCCCAAGAGAGAGCCGAGCTGGAGAGATTGGCGGCAGAGCTTCCTAATCGAAGAAGATTAAGTCCAAAGTTATTTTTATGAGAGATCTTTTTTTCGAAAAGAAGGACTTCAATTTGAACCATTTTTTTGGGAACATCGAGCCGTTTCAATAAGTCTTTAATTGAAGGGAGCAACGCTTTTTCCACGACCATAATCATCGATCCTGTCTTGGGATCGATGACAAATTGATGATTCCTCTCCCTGTCGTCATTCAACGGATAGTTTGCTCCCGCTGGAGCGATCAGCCCGGGCTTAACAGTTAGATCAGAAATTTTTTTAGGCACAGCATTTGGGGGTGACGGGGCTGAAAGTTCTTCAAATGTTCTTGAAGAAACAAGTAAACCATAAACCTTTCCAAGAACATCGGCCAATCCCTCCACTTCAGAGTGTTTCGCTGTATACCAGAAGACCGTCTTTTCTTTGGGATCGAGAATTTGGCTTTCAATTTGTTCGATCATTTTGCAGGCATTATCCACTTCTGTTTTGGAGCCCAAAATAAATAAAGAAGGGGTTAAATGGTCTAAGGTGATGATGGTGAAAGAAGGAGCATCGCCCATCGCTTTAGATTCTCCTAGAGCAGAATAGAGAATCGTTGTCATTTCTTTGGGATCAATTTTGGAAAGAGTGATCAGTCTATATTCCGTGGACCCTCCACCGGCCTGGGCAAATTCATAAATTTTTAGCAGTTCTTTGATTAAAGGAGGGCGAGCAATCATGAAAATTTTCCCCCCAATTATCTCCATAATGACTGAAGAAGGAGAGGAGAAACGTTGAAGAAAAAAGAAAGCTCTCTTTGGATCAGGACCATCGGGGGTTAGGACAAAGCAGACACGATTGGTCGGAGGCAAGAGATCTAATTTAGTCACTTGATCGGTGATTTCATTTAGATGAAGCCTATCTTCTCCAAGAAAGTAAAGTTCCTTGACATAAGGGTTGATTTGTCTTATGCCAACGCCATTTTGTGCTAAGATTAACTCTAGAATTTCTTCCCATGATTCACGGGGCACAGGGAGATTAGAGTGAATACTCAAACGGTAATTGGCAATTTCTGGAGGGATGAGATAGATGGCATCCCCACTACCATACTCCATCACGAGTTCTTCCAGAGTGGCATCGGGAGCGTTCCAAAGGGCATAACCCTCGGATGCGGTATGAGAGGAGCATTGTTCTTGCCATTTTTTTTGAGTCTCTGAAATTTTACTTTTGATCGACTCAATTTCGTTGATGTAGGAGATGAGAGCCTCTGGGGGAGCACCCTTTTGATGGAGTTGTTGTCCTTCTTGGTACAGCTGCTTAAGTTGTCCTCTTCTGTTTGCTAAGGTTTCATTGGTAAGAGAAAGCTCTTCTCTAAAAAGAGGGTGATATTCCACAGAGCTTTCCATCAGAAGTTGTTTTTTTTCTGCAATGGTTAATGCAGTCGTCTCCCTTTGAGGGAGAAGAATGCAGGCAAGGGCGGCGAAAAAAGCAACCCAATTTGAAGAAGTTTTAATCAACATCGATCAGCACCTTTTTTTCAGATTGTTCATCAAAAGGGAGTGAAATCAGTTGCTCCCCAAGAATACCGCTACAAGCCGGGATTTCAACTTGACGGACGGCTGTCCGCTCTGTATTAAAAAGATGTCCAATCAACATTTGTCTTCCATTTTGTTTAATCATTTCATCGAGAACAAAGAGGGGGCCTTTGAGTCTTTGTTCCACATAATCATCGATATCTTCAGGGGCCTCAAGTTTTGCCCATCCCATATCCGTCAAAACAAACCAATCTGTTGGGCAAACAACCATCCGTTTGGTGGGAGTTTCAACCATGAACTTTGAAAGCGTTTTGGCCCCAAGGAAGCGGAAATCATCTGCGATGTTGGGAAAATTTTCCCCTCCTCGCGCTTTTAAGAGAGTAAGCTCAACTTTATTTTCTCCTTTTATACTCCAAAGTTCAAAATGCATGGTTTTATCATCGAATCGAGTCAGTACCAGAAGCGGGTAGGGAGTTGTATCTTCATCAACCACAGGAGACTGCCATCGATGATCCTTCCAAATCAAACTGTCTCCAACGCCTATAAAACAACTATACGAGTCTTCTTCAAGATGGTGAAAATCAATTCGTTGTTTCCCTAGATAATGGACGAACTCATCCCCTCCATGCATCTCCAAAAAAAGATCTGCCCCTTCCCAGTGGGCCTTTTGCCTGACTAAAAGAGAAGAATTCACACGAATATGATCGAGATCCCACAGTTGAAGTCTCCTTGAGCGGGGAACTTCTTCTGCTCGTAGGATAAATTTATGATGCTCTGCAGGGGTTTCTAGGAGGTTGCCATCCTCATCAAACATATGAAGTGTCACTTGAACAACTTCACCTCCTGCTCCTTGAGAATTCACTTCAAGCCAAAGGGGAGAAGGGGTGTTATAATAAGTAAAAGAAAAGCGTTTTGAAGCCAAGGAAGAGAAGCCTCCATTTCTGATTGGATCGGATCCCTCATGTGCATGGGGGATTTTGTTTGATTGACATGTTTGAAAATTGAGGTAAATAGGTTGACCACGAGGAACAGTGACCGATTCTCCTGAGCTTTTTAAGGCCAATTGAATCTCTTGAGCCTCATGATGTTGCATATCGGGACGCCTCGTTCCTATATAGTAGGTTAATTCTCCTCGTAGATCAGGAAGGCTTAATTTTGGGGGGTGGAAATTTAAATGAAGTCCAAAGCGGCCAATGTTAAGGTAGGCTTCATCCTCTTGTTCAAAAGGATTTTTGGGTAAAAGGGGTCTTTCATTTTTAAAAAAAAAAAAAAAGGGATCATAGGCGACGAAATAAACCTTTGTAAACACAAACCCTCCACATAATAAGATAATGAGAAAGAGACAGAAGTTCAGGAATGAAAGTCTATTATGTCGCATGGGTATTAAAGTAAATATCAAAGATTGAAAGAATAACGTAGAAGTCGAAAAAAAATCAAATTAACTAATTGTAAAAAATTTGTTGAAAGTGGGATGGTTGAGTTCAAAGTGAAAAAAGGTCTTTTGCCTATGAGTCCTAAAAAAGAAGAAAAGAGGCCAGAGAAAAAGGGTTTAAAGGAGTTTATCAGAGGGATGAAAATAGGAGCCAAGGGAGGAATGGATCAATTTTTATTTCACCGACTGGAAATTATTTTTGGTTTTTTAATGCTTGCAGGAGTTGTCCTCTCATTTTTTTTTATTCATCTTGGAGGAGCTTTTGTAGGATTATCTCTTGGACTCTGTTTTTATAGAAAAATATTGAGTTGGCTTTCCGCGGTAAGCGATCTTTATAATACGGAGGGGCTTTTCAAGACGATCATGATATTGAGTGGAATTCTCTACTTGTTGATTTCGGTGCCTGTTTTTTTGGTTTCTTCCATCGTAGGTTTTGTGACGATGGCCCTTTTTTCAAAAGCATTTAAGCATCACTGATCTTTTCTTCGCCTTGTTTTTGACAATTTTTTTCCAGTGCAAGCTCGCTGAGCTTTGCCAAAGGAAATTCTCTGTTTTTTTTGGTGCACTCGTAAATCCAATAGGGCAAACCTTCCATCGCAAGAATTTCATCACAAGCAGCGATAGCCTCTTCGTATTCCCCCACATAGTAGGCCGTCATTGAAAGTTGGAAAGTGAATCCATATTTATTAATCCAATCGAGAAGAAAAAGTTTGTCTGGGGTTTCGGGTTGTTTGATATATTGATGCCCCTTGAGAGTTGCATAAGCAAGATCATATTTTTTTTGATTGTTGTAAAGCTCAGCTAAATAGTACCAGGGTTCGGGACGGTGAGGGCGAGAACGAAGAGCTTTATAATAGGCATCGGAAATGAGTTCGTCCGAGGCATTGAGCGCTTTATAGAGATTAGCAACTTGAAAGAGCGACCAATAGACCTCTTCATTCCATCCTCCCATCCGCGCGCGTTTGTTGTAATAGTTAATCGCCTGAACGGGATCACCTGCATCTCGATAACTTTGAGCAAGGTAAAAGACATTGCGTTCGTTATGAGGGTCTTTTTCTAAAGCTTCCGTGAGAATTTGAACATGTCTTTTGTATTTATCGGGATCGTGCCAGCTCGATCCATCTCCTCCGAAGACATATTGAGGGCCTTCTAGTTGAGTCTGGCGATGAAAACGATTGCAGCTCAAATATTCGTGTAAAACACCCACCCATTTCCATGAAAGAGAGGATCTCACCAATTGAGTTTTCCAATAAGTCGCTCCTCCGTATTTGAACTGAAAAAGATAAGCATCTTGGTCAAGGGGAGGCATTGTGAAATTTTTAGGAAATTCCACCCAATCATCAGCGTCTACAAAGAGAAGAAAATCGGCTTTTGTTTCAGCAAGTCTAAGCGCTTCTGTTCTGTTATAGCCAAAATTTTTCCAAGGACGTTCATGTAATTCTCCGGGAATGTCTTTCATGTGTTCTTTGATAATTTCCTGCGTTCCATCGGTTGATCCGGTATCCACAATGACCCAATAATCAATATAAGGTTTTACAGAATCAAGACACCGTCGGATCACTGCACTTTCATCTTTAACGATCATGTTCAAACAAATAGTCTCTTTTCCATACAAAGAAAAAGACAAAAAGATTAGGATTAAAGAAAAAATTTGCTTCATAAGAGCTCTATAAATTTAATTTTTTTATTTGCTAGAGAGGCTAGTAGTTACAATTTTAATTGTCAAGAATTTAATAAGAAAAACAAAAGAGTTGAAGTTGGCACACGCCTTGCATGAAGAAAATGAGGAAAAAAATAAAGGAACACTTGCTATGAGACAAAAAATTTATTGGTTAAGCATATTTTTTCTTGGGATGGGATTGTTTTTTCCGTCTGTTGAGGCTGTGGCCTCGGAGGCAAAATTCAATGTCTTAGAAAAATGTGAACTATCTGCGAAAGAGGAAAAAGACTTTGATGGAGAAGAAAATAATAGGGTGGTCACAAATGGAACGCCTGTGACGCCGGTTGTTGCCCTATACGAGGGAAAACCTTCTTTGTCTTCCTATGATCATTCAAAAAAACCTTCGAATGCTTCTTGCTATCCTTCAACGCCTGAGCGCTCCTGTTATACCCCAAACTGCAATGTCTATGACTATTGTGATCAAGCTCCCTATTGTGATTCTGACTCTCCTATTTTTATGGCCATTCCTACCATAGCCTATCGAGGCGGTCCCGGAAGAAGTTATAATAATGGATATGAGAGTTTAGATCTTTTTATGGCTACCCTCTTTCCTTGCTCTCGCAGTTACCCTTTCCTTGATCTCGATTTTCATCGAGTAGGAAACGCAAATTTTGCTGGCAACTTTGGAATTGGATGGAGAAAATTTTCTTCGAATTATAACAAAATGTTTGGTGCCAACATTTATTACGATATGAGACGACAACGAGATGAAACGCTTCAACAGATTGGATTTGGCGTTGAACTGTGGGGAGATTGTTGGGATGTTAGAGTGAATGGATATATTCCAATCGGGAAAAACCGCTTATTTGTTGATAGTGACACTTTTGAATTTAACGATCCCTATGAGACCACAAGAAATGACTTCATCGGAGGTCTTTGGGGTGCCGATGCTGAAATCGGAACTTGGCTATGTCGCACATGTTGCTATGATTTCTATGTTGCGGCTGGTCCCTATTTTTATCAATCTCAAGGATGTTGTCCGTGTAATAGTTTTTTAGGAGGGATGGGACGAGCGGCTTTGATCCTTTGTGATTATCTGACAGTAGGACTTTCTGTGACCTATGACCATATTTATCGAACAAGGGTTCAAGGGGATGTTGCCCTATCAATTCCCCTTCCTTGTGCGACAAGCTGTTGGCGATATATCTTTGATCCTGTTTATAGAAATAGAATCATTGTCACAGAAAAACTCAGTTGTTGGGTTTCTAATTTTTAGTCGATTCACTCATCTTATGCCCCCATCCCGGGGGCAAGTTTTTGAAGCATTTTCAACCATGAGAGAGTTTGCAGGTCCATTTGCTTAAGAATAAACCACCAGGCGGCCCAGAGGATAGCGATTCCCAAGTAGGCCTTAAGGGACCATAAAAGAAAAGAAATTTGCACTTGAGGGGCCATTCTGTTAGCGATCCCCAGAAAGAGATCGGACATTAAAATCACGATTAAAGATGGAGCAGCCAATTGAGTGCCTATAGTGATTGTTGTATTGAGAAGTTTGATCGTCGCATTCCAAATGGGCATCTCTGAAGAGAAAAATGCTGCATTTAAAAACCTATCTGCTGGGACAACCTGGTAGGTTGAGATCAAGGCTTCAAAAAAAAGAAACGGCCCCCCAATTGTGAAGAAACTGACCAAGAGAATATTGCTGTACAGGAGTCCGGTTGGAGAGGATTTCATTCCCCCTGCAGGATCCATGACTTGTAAACTTTGAGCTCCCCTTTGGTGATCGATGAGGATGCCGGCAGCCCCCGCCCAATAAAACGGGATGGAAACGAACATCCCCAAAATAAACCCAATCATGGTTTCCTTGACAAGGAGGACCATAAAGATAAGATCATAGGAGAGGGTAGCGGTTGCATTGGCCAAAAGAATAGGAAGAAAAATGGGGACAAGGACGATAGTAAATCCCACTTTCATGGTGTTAGACAAGACTTTGCCCCCAAAGAAAGGAGAGAGGGCGATGACGGGCAAAATGCGGGCCATTCCCAAAAGAAAAATCTGAAAAAGATCTTTCAAGGGATAGGAAAGATAAAAACCGAGATAATCTTCCGTTGGAGACATCACTTTGTCCATCTGTGGAAATTGGAAAAAATCTGGGTTGCGAATTGATGGATAAATCCCCCCAGCCATCCCCCCATCAAGATAATTGTGGCAAGGACGACCACCATTTTGATAGCGAAAGAAAGAGTTTGTTCTTGAATTTGTGTGGCTGATTGAAAAATAGCAACAAAAAGCCCCATAAGAGAAGCAAATAAAATGGGGGGGCCGGAGATAATCAGTGTCAAGAGGAGGGCTTCATAAGAGTATTGAAAGATGATTGAATGAAACAAAGATGCCCCCTTATGTTTGATTGAAGCTCAGGACAAGGCCTTGAAGAAGGACTGTCCATCCATCAATTAGAACGATGAGTAAAAGTTTAATAGGTAAAGCGATTGATAGGGGAGAAAGCATCATCATTTGCATGGCAAGCAAGATATTAGAAGTAACAATATCGATCACAAAAAATGGGAGATAGATCAACACTCCAATTTCAAATGCTGCCTTGATTTGTGTGGTGATAAAAGCAGGGACTACGATGATAAAATCGGTTGGTTTGAGTGTCTCAATCGCTTCTTTAGGAAATGTTTTATCTGCGAGTTTGACAAATCCACGGATATGCTCTTTTCTGGCGTTTGCAATCAAGAACTCGCGTAGAGGTTCCTTGGAGGCATTGAGCATATCAAGCGCAACAGCTGCTGTTGGGGCTGAAAAAAGTTCTTTAGGAACCCCCTTTTTTTCCACCACATGTTTGGCATCATTCCACATTTGGAGCCCCGTGGGGTACATCACATAAATGGAAAGAATTAGGGCGATTCCATTGATCACTTGGTTGGGTGGGGTCTGTTGAACTCCAAGGGCATTGCGCAAAAGAGTCAGTGCAATTACCATTTTTAAGAAAGAGGTGAGTAAGATCACAAAAAAAGGGAGAAGAGCGAGAAAAATAAGGATGATCGCTTGGGAGGTAATATCGGGATAATCCGTTGTTGCATCAAGCTGGGGAAGAGTTTCGGTTCTCTTCGTGAGAGTTTCCCCTTGGGGGGCACCCACCGTTTGAGCGTAGATAGTTGCGTTAATGTGAGTCAGACAAAAAAAGCTGAATAGAAGAAATAATTTTTTTTTCACGACTCTTTCGCCTGCTTTTTTAGAAGGGTTTGAAAGGCTGTTTCAAGAGCATCCCACTGATATTCTAACTGAGCATTAATGATTCCAGCCTCCGTTTCGATGACACATCCTCCTGGAGCGATATCGTCACGTGTCGACAGAGTTAGGGATTTAAGGTGCTCGAAAAGGGCTTTGAGACGGGGACGATTTTCTTCAAGAATATCCAAGTCTTTTCGATTGACAAAGATGGCCACTTTTTTATGTTGAGAGACGGGTTTCAGTGCTGTACTTACAATATCTACAATGGTTTCACGATCTAACTTAATCTCTTTTCCTACAATTTTTTTTGCAGCGGTGATCGCAAGGGAGACAATGGATTTTTCCATCTCCTCTTTGACTTTAAGAATTTCCTCTTCAAGAAGTTTAATTTGCGCATTCCATTGAGTTAGCCCCACTTCAAAGCCGCGTAACTCGGCCTGTTCTTTTAATTCTTCGCATTCTTTTGTCACCGATTTTCGATAATCGATCGCTTCCATTTTTGCTCGAGAAAGAAGAGTTTGGGCCTCAAGCAATTTAGAGAACACATCAGCAGGCAACACTTTTTGTTTAGGAGCGAGGTGGACACTATCACGGTTGACTAGAGTAAGAAATTTCATGAACTTATTTCCTTTTTGGCTTCAAGAACCTGTTTCCTAAAGTAAGACACAAGTTGTTTATTGGGAATTTTTCCAATATGAGAGAGGATTTTTTTTGCTCGTCCTGTGTCGAGAATATGAGTGATATGCCAGATCAAATTTTTATCCACTTCATACAATGCATAAGAGAAACGGATGAGGCCTCGATCATGGATTGTATTGAGCAATGTCTTTTTCTCGCCGTTCCATTGCTGAAGGCTGAGGGGGGGGGGAGACCATCTGATCTGACGGTTAGAATATTTTTTTAGAAAAGCGAGCTGTTTGGGAAGGAGAGCGTAATAAATTTTTTCAAGCAATGTTTTGTCAACGATTTTCTTAATCTCATAGATCACATCATGAACTCCTATAAGATTGATCAGAGAAGTGAGGTGTTCTTTAGATAAAGCAAGGAGCTCATTTAGAGGATGAGGAGAAAGTATTTCTTCTGAAATTATAGTTTTGGGGACGATCCGTTTTTTGAGCTTGGCAAGTAAAAAATAGGAGGAAAAGGGAGAGTTGGAAAAGTTTTTTGGGGAAATGCCTAAAAGAATTTCTAGTTTTTTTTTCCTCTCTGGGGGAAAGAGGGCAACAAAATGGGACAATGCACGAGGAGAAAATCCCTTTAAAGCTTCATGAAACCACGAATAATGAATTTTATGAAGCCATCCTCCAGAGGTGAGAATGGTAGGAAATCTTTCTTTTACAATCGGTTCTTCAATTTCACAAAGAACAGATAAAGTCTCCTTGGGAAGACAAGCAAGAGTTCTCTTTCTCAGCTCAAAAGGAAGCTGAACGAGAAGTGTGGAAAAAAATGCCCCACCTTTTTGATCCACCTTATTCTTCCTCTTCTTCTGTGTCTTCGCTCTCCTCTTCGTGGATTTCCTCTTTTTTCTGTTCGCTTGAGGGAGGAGTTTGCTTCAACGAGAGCAAAAATTGATAGCCACTCACTTGAATGATTGGATAAAGTTTCCAAAATAGCCAAGCGATGGCACAAACAAAGATAAAGAAAAGAATTAAAAAGAAATAAAAAATCACTCGAAAACGGGAGGCTGAATCTTTGGCCACAACAACTGACCAAATGGAAATGTACTCTTTGTCGTAGTCGGGGAGGGTTGAGAGTTCTGGAAGCGAAATGTCGGAATAAATCGCACGGTCGGCAACAACTGTCACATTTTCAAGCTTGAGCCCGGGCAAAGCGCTTGAAACAAGTCGTTTAATTTTGGTAATCATCAAGCTATTGGGATTGTCGAGCACTCCTCGATGCTTCACATAAACCGAAGCGGTCATGGGAATTTCCCCCTCTTCTTCAGAACTTGGAAAGGTGATCTGAACATTGGCATCGATGATCCCATCCATTTTTCTGATGGTCATCGCAAGTTGTTCTGATAATCCCTCTTGATATCGGATCCGATCTTGCATGTCAGAGGGAACAAGGCCTTTATCTCCAAAAAGATCAAGCAAACGAGTGCCTTTGATTTTTGGTAAGCCAGCCTGATTGAGAATCGCAAGAGATTGGGTGATTTGATTAGAAGGGACGGCGATGTTCCACATGGTTTCTTTGGCGGTGGCACCACCAACTGTTGAGGCAGGGGCAGCAGACTTGACAGCTTCAACTCCCTTGCTGGCTAGAAGGACGATGATTTCATTGGCCTCCCTTTCGGGAATACTATTTGCGATGGTGGTTTTTGCCTGGCAACTGGCTAAAAAAAGAAGTAAACTAAGACAAACAAAAATGGGCCGCATTGGCATGACTCATAGTTTTTTGCCCAAAATACCATACCAACAGGTTGGTGTCCATACCGAAACAACTTGAAGAACTGTTATCCCCATTTCACTTCAAGAATTGGGATTTTGGCTGCCAGCTTTATCAAGTGTCTCAGAAAGATTTCCTTTATACTCAGGCGGATTTAGTTTGAGAAGATTTTTGAAAATAGCGTGATTTTTTTTCACA
>JAGRNW010000119.1 GCA_020440555.1 Chlamydiia bacterium | reverse complement strand
CATGCGGAGGCGCATCAATGACAATTTTTATGTCATGAAATCAATGTTGGGCAAATCTTCATTTTGATTGGGTATAAGTTCTAGTTTCAAATATGTTTTCATTAGGCAATAACGCTATTTGAAATTAATAAGTTTTTTGCCATAATAGGAGGGAAAACTCCCTGGGGAAAACACAATCATAGTTTATTAATTGTTTATTGTAAATAACATTTTTAACTCTCTCCAAAGAGACAGATCTGTCCATTTAAGATTCCAGGATTCGCAGCGTCCGCTGCAGAAATCCCACTATTATGATAAATTTGAAGACAAATTAAAAAAAGTGCTACTTGTTACCTTTTTGGTCATCACTTTGCTTGGAAGTTTAGCGCTCATTTTGGGAGGTATGGGAAGCGTGGGGCTCGTTTTACCAGGAACCCATGTTGCCATTTTTTCGACAGCTCTCACACATGTAGGAATTTTTACACTCATTGGGGTAGGAGGTGTTTCTGGTTTGCTCTTGTTTGTTGGAGGTATCATTGCTATGATACGCTTATGTACGAAAGGAAAAAAAAGGGTCGATAACACTGTTTCTCAACAAGAAAAGCAAGATTTTTCTTCTGAAAATGAAGATCACACTTTAGATTTCAATGAAATAAGAACAAAAAAAGACAATCATTCAAATACTGTTGTCGCACACTCTTCAAAGAAGATTGATGAAGTTGTTCTTCAGAATAAAAAAAGTCTTCTTGATTTTACATGTCGTTTACATTCTAACATCGAGAATGTTTGCGAGATACAGTTTGAAGGAACATATGAAGTTATAGAAAATATGTTAGAGCAAAAAGAATTATGGGTTCCCAAACAAAACGATGCCGACATTATTTGGTGTAGTGAGGGTAACGAAGCTCATGGCACTTGGTGTGTTTTTACCGCTAGTCGTTGCGGACATTTAATGCTTGTTTCCAGTAAGTCCTTGATAATGTGTGATTGCCCTAAATTCATAAAATATTCTCTCAACAAGCAATCGTATTATTTACGAAATAACTCCAAGGAAGCCGCTTTAGAATTTCGTAAAAATTACCTAGCGAGCAATAACGAGAACACCTTTGTTCCTTTTTAGAACCTGTCCTCACAGTCAAAATCGAGGGACCTTTTGGGAAAATTTGTGTTTTAATGTACATGCGCGGTATCGCTTGAGCCTATTTCCATTCCTTGCGGGAAGTAGAGGTTCCATTTTTTTGTAACAAGCTCGGAAGTTTTTTCGTCGCACAACACTTCTGAAGGATAGGAAGGTTTCATTCTGGCGTCAATAAGCAGCGGCCCCTTATAGCAGATATGGTGACGAATAATTTCTTGCTTCTGTGCATGAATATCGGCAGCAGGTTCAAATCGAGTGAACACAGTCCAAAGAAAGCTTGTTTCATCTCTAAGTGTTTTTTTTAAATGATCAACAAGAATAATTAGGGGAAAGAGAGCAAAATCGACGTGACCTGTGATCAAATCAAAATTTGTGAATGATTCATACTTTGGCCCTTCAATGACCAAGCATCCTCGACAGAAGAGAGCGGCCTTTGATAAAGGGGAGGGAAGGGTACCTTTAAATTCCTGAGGAAGTTCTCTTTTTTTCTCTCCTATACCTAAAAAAACTCCTCGCGAACCTTGATTAAGTGCAGGTCCTGTGTAATCAAGAGTGTCGAGCGAAAGATTGGAAAAAATAAAAAGATCGGTGACCGGATCGAAACGTTCAAGAATGGTAGCAAGAGTATGTTTAAAATTTTGAAGAGGAACATTTTGATCCGTGAGAAACAAGAATTTGGTCAGAGAGAGTTGTCCCTCTCCCAAAATTCGAAAAGCAGAGGTCATACACTCACGGTAGTATCTTTCTTTGACTATTGCTGCAGAAATAGAATGAAATCCCGCTTCTCCATAACTCCATATAGATTTAACCCCTGGTATTACAAGAGGAAAAAGGGGGGAAAGAAGCTTTTGGAGGTACTCACCGATATAGAAATCCTCTTGTTTAGGCTTTCCCACAACTGTGGCTGGATAGATGGCATTTTTTCTATGAAGAAGTTTGTGGCAGTTAAAGAGGGGGTAATCGTGAATTAAGCTGTAGTATCCATAATGATCACCAAAAGGACCTTCGGCATGTCTTATCTTGGGCGGAGCGCTTCCCAAAAGGGCAAATTCACATTCTGCAAGGAGGGAGTATTCCTGATATTTTCCCATTCCCACTTTTTCACCTTGTAACAAGGCAGCAACGAGAAGTTCTGAAACATTTTCGGGAAGAGGAGTGATAGCACTTAGGATAAGAGCGGGGGCTCCTCCAATAAAAATCGAAACAGGAAGAGATTGGTTCCTTTTTTCAGCCAAATGGTAGTGAAATCCTCCTCCCTTGGCGATTTGAAAATGAAGTCCTGCTGTTTTTTTATCATAACGTTGGATCCGATACATTCCTAAGTTGACTCCCCTTCCATCTGGATGTTCAGTATAGACGAGAGGAAGGGTGATAAAGTGTCCTCCATCCTGAGGCCACAATTGAAGAAGAGGAAGGGATTCCAAATTGGGATTGCTTGATATAACTTCAGACACAGGAACTTTTCTTCTTCTTTTCGTTCCAAGCTTAAGTAAAGATTTAATCAGATCCCTTTTTTTCCAAAGATCTTTGAGTTTGGGGGGAAACTCTGTGGTAAGAAGTTTAACGACCTCTCCGAGGATCTCCTCAGGACGATTTTCAAAAGCAACATCGATGCGTTTTTTAGAACCAAAAAGATTTGTTACAACAGGAAAAGCACTATTTTTCACTCGATGAAAAAAAAGAGCAGGACCAGCAATCGCTGCCACACGTCGGTGAATCTCAGCGATTTCAAGATAGGGATCCACTTCTTCGTAAATATCGACAACCTCACCCTTTTCTCTCAAACGAGAGAGAAAAGAACGCAAATTAAGAAGGGGTGGAGACATTTAAAGAATACACTAAATCTTTTTGCCAGAAATGCGCATCTCGCGAATGACAGTGCAGAGTCCCCTTTTATCGATAGTGCGAAGAGCTGCAGCAGAGAGGCGAAGTTTAATAAAGCGATTTTCATCAGCAAACCAAAGACGTTTGGTCATTAGGTTAGGCTGATGACGTCTTTTGGTCTTGCCCGTGATATTCAGGCCAATTCCCTTTTTCTTTTTTGCGATTCCTCGAATGGTATAACTTCTCCCTTTTCGGGGTTTTCTTCCGGTAACTTGACATACTTTAGACATCGATCTCTCCAAAAATCTTTTGAAAACAGAAGTATACCACACTTAATGGAAATTTGACAACCTCTGTTGGCATGAAGACAGCTGCTCCAGCAATTAATTTTTTGAACTCCAAGAAGAGACACGGATAATAAAAAACAAAAACAAACCCATTGGCTCCTCGATCGGG
>JAGRNW010000118.1 GCA_020440555.1 Chlamydiia bacterium | reverse complement strand
ACGAAAAAAGGCTTTTGGATCACGGCATCGAAAAAAGAAAAGGAAAAAATTTACACGAGAATTAGCTGGAGTTTCTCTGGAGAAAGCCGCATAATTTTATTAAATTTGTCTCACCCCAGATTTTGGCTGTGCCAAAGCCCAATTCTTGAAGCGGAATGAGTATATCTTCCTCGCAAATGACAGAAACAATCCTTTATGATTGCCCAAGTAGACATTTTCGCAAAAATAAATCGAGTTGAGCAAGACTTTGGAGTGGAATCTCATGCCCTCCAACAAAAGAGTATAATTTTCCTTTAAGTCCACCGCTGATAAAAAGTGTTTCTAAAGCTTGTGCTCGAGAAAAAGGGAGAAGAGGATCATTTGTTCCATGGCTTTGAAAAAATGGGAGTCCTCCTTTTTGATGAACCATTTTCTCCCAATGAAGCTTATTTACTAAGGTTCCGGAGAGAACGAAAAGACCTCCAGGGCGCTCGAAAACCGAAAGGGCTACTTCAGTAGCAAGGACTGCCCCTTGACTAAAGCCACCAAAAAATATTTTTGACAGAGGAGTGTCTAGTTCAGTTATAAAATTTTCAATCAAATGGCGAGATTCTGTGAGCTCACAAGGAAAGGCACTATCGATTAATTTCAGATGCCCCAGTTGTTGTCTCGTTTCATGAAGTTTTTCCATGTCGATGGGAAACCAGGCACGTCCTATGACACCGGTGGCAAATGTGATCTTGAGTGGACCTCGAGGAAAAAGCCAAGTGGGGCGGGGAGTGATTTGACCTAACTGACCCAAGGACAGAAGATCTGTATGATCAGCTCCGAAGCCATGAAAACAGATGCAGACGGCACCACTACGATCTCCAGGAAGTTCAAGAACCTCTAATCCACCGATGGTTGTTTTATTCATCTGAACCTGAAAATCTTTTGGAGACAACGTCCCAGTTGATATTTTTAAAGAATGCTTCAATATAACTTAGTCGGTCAAGACCGTAATCGAGCATATAAGCATGTTCCCAAACATCCATGATTAAGATAGGGGTTCCTCCTGCCATATGACCTTTATCATGTTCGGAGATCCAAGTATTCATCAGTCTTTCATGAACAGGATCGCGATAGAGGACAACCCAGCCAATTCCCCGCATCGCCCCTGTGTTTACAAAGTCTTGTTTCCATCTATCATAACTCCCAAAATCTTGAACGATTCTTTTGTAAAGTGGACTATTTTGATCTAAAGATGCGTTTTTTCCCCCAAGATTAGAGAAATAATCTTCATGAAGGCGCATCCCATCAAATTCCCACATGACTCGACGTTTTATTTCTGCATATTGCGGAGTATTCTCTTTTCCTTCTTTCATATATTGATCCAAAATTTCGAGAAGGAGGTTAGTATTTTTGACATAGCCCTTATAAAGAGTAAAATGGGTGTTAAGGGTGTAATCGCTGAATCCTTCCATTCCTAGAAGAGTGGAAAAATCTTTGGCAGCGTAAGGGGGCATTGCGTCTCCATAGACCAAAGGCATGCAAAAGATAAGGGCAGAAAGTAAGAGTTTGTTCATATACTCAGCTCCGCTGTTTAAATTAGGCGAATTTTGTTCCGATAATGAATAATGTTCAATGAATTTCTAAAGGTTGGTATATAATTGTTTGAGTGTAAACCTGAGTTTTGGGTTTTATTTTCTCAGGTTTAGAAAGAAATTTTTGGAGTCGATGAATGCTAACAATAAGATGCGCAGGAGAGAGGGGGCATGTAGATAAGGGGTGGCTTGAGGCTTATCATACATTTTCATTTGATACATACTTGGATCCAGATTGGATGGGATTTCATCATCTTCGTGTCCTCAATGAGGGAACCCTTAAGGGAGGCAAGGGATTTGCCTCTCATTTTCATAAGGATATGGAAATTATCACCTATGTCATTGACGGAGTGCTAGAGCATAAAGATAGTTTAGGTAACACTTGCGTGATTCAGCCTGGAGAAGTGAACCGACTTTCATCTGGAAGTGGAGTGACTCATAGCCAGCATAATCTTTCTCATCATGTTCCTGTTCATTTTTTTGAAATTTGGATTAATCCCAAAGTTCATGGACTTCCTCCTAGTGATGAACAGCAATTTTTTTCTTCAGCCTCAAAATGGGGACAGTGGTGTTTGATTTTATCAAGCAACGGACGGAATGGATCAATGATGATTCATCAAGATGTCGATATTTACGCTACGCTTTTGGAAGAAGGGGATGAGATCAATTTTGATGCTCTTTCAGATCGATATTATTGGCTTCAAGTTTTGTCGGGTTCATTTAATGTTCAAAAAAATTTATTGAAATCAGGAGATGGGATTTCAATGTCTGAAGAGTCAAGGATTATGGTTTCATGTCGTAGTCCAGGAGAACTTCTCCTTCTTGATCTTGCAGAACTTTAGAACCTGTCTTCACAGGGCGTTGTTGCCTATACCCATTCCAATCCTTGAAGTGGAATGGGTATAAATCACTCTTCTGCTGATCCAGGCAGTGCGCCAGGCATGGCGCTGAATTAAGTATGGGCAGTTTAATAAAGCACTGCAAAAAAGGCCCGGAAATGCGAATAAATTATTGATATTTACATATTTTGAAATAAATGTTAATATTTACTAAAAGCAAAAATTGGACATCCATTTAAATGAGTATTTTTAACATTTTTTATTCCAAACATTATAAAGATTATCATAACTATGATGATAGACTTTTTAATTCTGATCCCATGCGTAAGATTTATGAAAAAGCTCCCGCTGGGGCGCGCATGTTGAGTCTAATCGTGATGCCCATTTGGACCGGTGTAAAGACAGTTCTTTCTCCAGTGGTTGATCTCGTCTGTTTAGTCGTTTTCCCTGTAATGGCGTTTAAATCGTTGGACAAGAGCTACCTGTATGGATGTGTGAATGCTATTGTTGATTTAGCCTTTTGGGCAGGTTATATCGCTTTGATTGTAGTTGTGGCGACCCATCACTTCTCTGGTCATCTGTTTGTAGTAAGTCTTGTAGTAAGCACGGGGGGGTGCTACGCTTCTCAGTCCCTAATGAAGAAACTATTTATGGGTCTCAGAGGACCAATTCACCCCGAAGATGATAAGGGATTGATGTCAACGCTATTCAAAGATTTTAAAATCACGGATATGACAAATGTCATCTTCGATGGTGATCATATTAGTGAGGCGCAGGAGCGCTTTACGAACTTTTTTGGCGAGATTCGAACGTCTTTTTTTGATTAGATTATATCGGAAGTTCTCCCTTTTTTTTGCCTTTTATTTTCCAAGTATTTGAAAATGAAACATTCATTTTTTTTGACACAAAAATGTAGTCACTAAATTATTCAGACAATATACCTTTAAATATTGACTATACTCAGGCGGATTTAGTTTGAGAAGATTTTTGAAAATAGCGTGATTTTTTTTCACATTTATGGCAAAAATTC
>JAGRNW010000117.1 GCA_020440555.1 Chlamydiia bacterium | reverse complement strand
TTGAGCCCGTTGCCTTAATTGGGCACGGCGGGTTCTAACGAGGGGGGAGTCCGAGTGATCGGCTCCTCTACTCTATTTTTCAGCGCGGTTTCTCCAAATAAAAAGCCATTTTAAATAGAGAAAAAATATCAGTAAAATCCATAAACCAGCCACATAAAAAGGGAGGGCAAGGGCGTAGCGTGAAATCCAACCGGCAAAAGGAGGGCCTATGGCGGAAAATAAGGCAAAACCAGCAGTCCAGAGACCGAAGACTTTTCCTAACTCCTCTTCCGGAGCTAGTTTAGTAAAAATTCCAAAAAAACAAGCGAGAACATTTGCCATTGCGAAATTAGCAACTGCAGCAAATATCCAGAGAAGAGGAGTTTTTGTGGCCAATCCTATGATAAACATACTCAAGCTCGCAAAGATGAGGGGAACTATGTTTAATCGGTCTGGACTCAATTTCTTCACTAAAACATTGGCAAATAGACCTCCTAAAAACCAAAAAAGCGCAAAAAAGGCGAAAGCATTTCCAATCCACACTTCTGTAAAATGAAACTTTTGAATGAGATAGGTACCAATGAATCCTTCAAAGAACATCCAGCCAAGCATTACAAGGGTTCCCAAAAGAAGGGGTGTTCTGAGATGAGTGAGTTTAAAAACTGAAATGAGGTTGAGAAAAGGATTTTTTCCTTCATGACTTCGTTCTCTTTCGGAGAGACATTCTTGAACAAAGAAGAGAAGAAAGAGCAAAATGATAAAAAAAAGGGCTGCCATCATCCAAAAAGGTGTAGAGTATGAAAACCAGCTTACAAATTTATCATCAGATGAAAGACTTCCGATATAAGGAGCCACCATCCAGGCTATTCCGCCTACGGCTGAAAAGAGTGCCATTCTCCGCGGACGATCATGAGGAGCCGAGAGATCTGAAACCCCTGCTTGGGCAACTGTGAGATTGCCAGCAAAAAGGCCTGCAGCTAACCGTCCTATAAAAACTAAAACGAGACTTCCCCTATCAAGCGCATAAGCTGTAAGGGCAAATGCAAGGGTGGTTCCTAGATTGGAAATGAGGAGGACTGGGCGTCTTCCATATCTATCGGAAAGTTCCCCAATTAAAGGAGCTCCAAAAAATTGAGTTAAGGGATAAGCTGCAAAAAGAAATCCAACAATTAAGTTGCGCGTATGAAGCGTTGTTTCGGAAGCTATAAGAGGAGAGTTAGCCTGGAGGATTACGGGAGAGAAGACAACAAGAACAATTGCCACCCCAGCTAAATCTAAAAAGAAAATCAGATAAAGAGTAAAAAAAGTAATCGTGCGATTAAATTGCTTGTCCATAGAGTTGTGGGATCAGGATTCGAAGAGTATAGCGGCTGCACCTTTAAAAATGCCATTTCTTAGGTCTCTTAAAGCTAAATTGGTCTTTTCCAAAGGATAGGAGGTCACTTGTGTATGGATAGAATGTTGGCTGGCTAACTTCAAAAATTCTTCTCCATCTTTTCGTGTGAGGTTAGCAACCGAGCGAACCACTCGTTCCTCCCAGAGGAGGGAGTAAGGAAATTGAGGGATATCGCTCATATGGATCCCTGCACACACGACAATCCCTCCTTTTTTCACATTTTTTAGAGCTTTGGGGACATGGGAGCCCACAGGAGCAAACAAAATGGCTGCATCGAGAGGGATAGGGGAAACATCATTTTCTCCTCCTGCCCAACGGGCTCCCATTTTTTTAGCAAATACTTGTCCTTGGATGTCTTTTTCTTTTGTGAAGGCAAAAACCTCTCCTCCTTTACCGTTGATAATTTGCACCAAAATATGGGCCGCAGCTCCGAATCCATAGAATCCTATCTGCTTGGCACCTTCCGTCATGTGAAGGGCCCTATATCCAATCAGGCCGGCGCAGAGAAGGGGGGCGACCTGAAGGTCGGGATAATTGGAGGGGAGAGGAAAGGAAAAATCGGCCCTTGCAATCGTGTATTCGGCGAATCCTCCATTTTTTCTAAAACCAGTGTATTCAGCCAGATCACAAAGATTTTCCCGCTCCTTTAAGCAATAATAGCATGTGCCGCAACTTCCTCCAAGCCAAGGAACACCCACCCTTTCACCCAGCGAAAAACGGGTAACTCCAACTCCTAATTCTACAACGGTACCGACAATTTGGTGACCTGGGATGATCGGAAACGTGGGGTGATCAAGTTCCCCATCAAGCACATGAAGATCTGTTCGGCAAATTCCACACACATGAATTTTTATCTTTATTTCTCCATTGCCAGGGGTTGGTTCAGGGATGTCCTCTAAAACAAGAGGAGAACCAATCTTGTGAAGGACCATCGCTTTCATAACATTTTTGCGGTAGCCTCGCTAAATTTCCCACGCTTCAACCTGTTTTGGTACACTGTTATCACTTATGTGTAGTTCCTGCTTTTTTGAGGATCGATTCGGGCATTTTTAACCCATTTTTTTTGTACCAGGCTACAGGATCTTGCTTCAAATCGGCAATTATAATCGGAAGAGTTTTTTCAAGAGAGTGTTTCGGTATCCACTTAAGGAACTTTTCTGCTTTTGAGATATCAAGATCATAATGATCATCAGCGAGATCAATCATCCATGGTTGAATAAAAGAGTTTTTACTTAGGGGGATGTGATTTTCAACCCATGCTCCAAATTTGGCGAGAGGTTTAGGGAAAATATGTGTAGAAAACTCTTTATTAAACAAAAGTTGACTGATTTGCCGTTGCATTTGATCATAACTCAACACGCTTGACTCTCCAAGAAGGAGAGTTATCTCTTTGGGAAGCTCATTTCTTTTATGGATAGCATTTTCAATTGCATTGGTGAGATCCTCCATATGCATAAAGGAAGAACCGTGGGTGACATCTCCTGAAAAAACGTGAGCATTAAATTGACCTTCATAAATTCTCTGGATTTGATTAGAGATCGGAATTGAATGGCAATCATCATCATAAACTCCCGAAATTCTCAAAATAACTGTAGGAATTTCCCCCCTTTCTTCATGGATGACTTTTTCCGTCTTGACTTTCGAGGCTGGGTAAGCCCATTTGGGTTTCAGGGGAGTCTCTTCTGTGATTTTTTTTCCCGGAACTGTGGGTTGATGCACTAGCATCGTCGAAGAAAAAATAAATTGCTCAACGTGAAAGCTTTGCAATCCTTTAAGCAAACGACGTGTGCCTTCCACCGTGATTTTGTCGTACAACTCTAGATGTTGTTGAGAAAAACTATAATAAGCAGCCAGATGGATCACTGATGTGATTCGATTTCCGTAAAAATTTCGAATATGTGCTAGTGCTTGAGCAACGCTCTCATCCGATGAAATATCGCAGGGGACGAGCTCTTCGTTTGCTGAGGCATACAAAGCTTTAAGTAACTCAAAACCAACAATATCAAAATTTTTTCCCATTCTTTTACACACAGCGGCTCCAATTCGTCCGCTTGAGCCGGTGACAAGAATCACTCCTTTATCGCTACATCTATCCCTTGGCATAACTTTCTCCTAAATAAATATGCATATAAGTATAATTATAATTAAATGA
>JAGRNW010000116.1 GCA_020440555.1 Chlamydiia bacterium | reverse complement strand
CAAGTTGAGGTCTTTTTTCATCAAAAATTTTACATATCTATTTGGTTTGCAGAGAATTCAACCCAAAACTCAGGTTATTTAGGTACAAAGAACCTTAATCTGCATTTTTTTACACTTTCTCAGACAACTCGTGCAACTTTGAGGCCTTGAGTTTGTGTTAATTCAACCTCACCCTCGGATGGTCAATTTCAAGCCTCGGATGGGCGCTTGGTTCAAAAAGCTGTAAAAAATGCAGGTTAAAAGGAAAAAGGAAAAAATAAAAGAAAAATTAAGATCTCATCTAGTTCGAAAATTGATAGGACGTGTGTAAACTTCGAGGAGTTGGATTGCCACAGAGGGGCATTCGGAGATAATGGAGAGAAGATGGGAGCGTGAAAGATTTAGAACGGTGACATCCGTTTTGCACTTGGCGTCATAGGCTCGAGGACGTTCATTAAAAATAGATTCATCTCCAAAAAAATCCCCTACATTGACCAGTGCAAGCTGTTCTCCATTAAAATTGAGAATTTCAATGGTCCCTTCCGTGACTAGGTACATTTTTGTGGCATCATGCCCCTTGCGAAAAATGTAAGATCCCTTTTTATGAGAGACCATTTCCATTTTATCTGAGATAATTAAAAGGAGATCAAGATCTAAATTCCCAAAAAGGTGGGTTGTTTTAAGAAGAAAAGCTTTATCGATTAAGTTGATATGTTTCATAAAGGTGATAGTTCAGCGTTAAAATGATGAAAAATTTCTTCTCCAGTTTCGATTTTTTCTTTTAAAACTTCTTGCCATCTGGGCATTGCAAACCGACTTTTAAGAGAAAGAGAAACAAGTTGATCAGTGATAGAGGGCGAAGCTTCAAGTTTATCAAGCAGTTCAATAAGAGAAAGAGGAGATTTTCTTAAACGAAGATAAAAATTCAACTTTAAAGAAAGGGATCTGTCATCAATTAAAGGTTCAATTTTTGCAAAAAGTTTGGCGTCCAGAGCTTTTTCAATTGTTTCCTGAGCAGCGGCTCGAATCTTCTGGTTTTTGCTTCGTAGGGAATGAGCGATCACTTCACTTTCTTCGATTCTAGCCGAAATTCCTGCAAGTTGGATGATGAAGTCGAGCCTTTTGTGAAAGCCGGAAAAGAGAGCGCTTTCTAGTATCCTAAGGTCGTATTGAGGGCTCATTTGTCCAATGGTATGGGCATGATAAAAATAACAATGAAGGGTTTCAATTTCATTATGAATAATTGTTTCGAGATTATTCTGCAGATCTATGTGAGAGAGATGTCCGAGAATTTTTCCTGCAAGAAGGCGAGGGCGATAGCGAATTTTAGTATCTTTTAAAAGATCGATAAGAAGCTTTTTTGTCTTCATTCCTATTTTTAAAACAATCCTCTCAACCTCTCTTTTTTCAGCAGGTCGAAAGTGAATGGTTGAACATATGAGTTCTTTAACATATTCTTCAGGCCCCATTTTCTCAATGGCTTGTAAAAGGTAAAAACGACCCTTTGCATCAAGCAATGAGGACAAAGAATTGATAAGAGTTGAAACTAATTCTTGCATTTGTGATGAAGCTGAATTGGCGATCGCTCGAGCAGCCATCTGCCGAACATTTTGAGAAGAATGGTTAAGATAAGACATCAGACGGGGGATGTTTAAAGGATTGGCTTCATGTGCCCAAATGCAAAGCCCCATAGAGATTTCTTGTTCATCTTTCGAATCAAGCAGAGACTGCAAGTTGTTGCGAGCGAGAGTGTGAAGATCACATTTTTCGCGTGTCTCACAAGAAGTTTTAAAAGAAAGAATGGCAGCCCCCTTAAGAACAAGATTTTGACTGGACAAGCTATTTGCAATTTGATAGGGAGAGACCTGACCTAAACGTGCAGAATAAAAATGGATGGCTCCTAAAATGGTCGGGTGAGAACTTGCCCTACTCCACCTTTTAAGTAGTTTTGTGACTAACGCATCTTTTGAAAATTGACTCTCAAAAAGAAGATCGAGAGCCTTTAGCTTGCCAGGAATTGAAAAATGTTTTATTTGATGGAGGAGACGGGCAAGATTGCGTCGATTGCCCAATTTAAGAAGGCTTTCATAAGCAAGAAGTTTAGCTCGCTCGTCTCCTCTTTTCATCGTCAACAGAAGATAAAATTCGACATCTTTTGCCTCCTTGCGAGAAAGAGACTTTAGCCAATCGGTGGCTTTTTTTTCAAAACGGACGGTATAGGCCAACAGATTATAGAAGATAGCTTTAGGATATTCTATACGTAATAGCAGCATTGCGCTGAGAGCCACTCCTGAGATGGTCAAACCAAGAAACTTACTTTGGTTCATGAGTCCAATTAGGAGGAGTCCACTCACTAGCATTCCGGCGGGCTCCATGAACATTTCGATGGCGGCTCGGGTTTGATTTTTGATTCGTGGAGGGGCCCCTGAGATAAGAAGATTAAGATTGTTATCTTCAAATGTGAAAGTCATACCTTCACGCGCGAAGAAGGCTAAGAAAATGATATACATATAATCTCCTGTCAACCAAAGGAGAAATGTAGACATAAAGAAGAGGGGAGCGATCAGAATGATATTATGAACTCCCATCTTCTTAGTTACCCGGCTATAAAGAAAGATTCCAAATCCCATGTTGAAAAGAGAAATGCAGGTATTACACATCCCTAGAAATTCTGTGATTTTGTGTTCGTCTCCTTTATGGCCAAAGAGGGTTTCAATCTGGTCAAAATAAGTGAATTCTGTCACGATTGCCAAAATATTCATTACGAAATACGCGATCATCAAAATTAAGACAAACCGGGAACGAAAGACTGAGGAAATAAATAAAGAAAGAGAGCTCTCGTGAGTCGTGCTTAAATCCTCAAAATGTTCAGCCAAGACTGCTGGAATTCTTTTTTTTATTAAAAGGGTGCACGGTATTGCAAGGGTGATAAATCCAATAAAAATTAAAAGAACACCGTCCATTCCCACATAGCCTAAGACATGGGAAAGAAAAAGCCCACCGATGGCATCGCCTAAAAATAAAACAGCTGTGAGTAAGCAAAAAAGTCTTTTGGCATGCTGTAAATCAAAAAAATGATCCACAAAAGTCCAGAAGCAGGTGTAAAGAGAAACATCGAGTAAAGAACCCAAAAAACGAAAAGTATACCAAAAAAAAGGAGAATTTTGACAATCAGTGAATCGATAGAGAAAGAAAATCATCGAAAGGGCGACAATACTGATTCCGATTATTGTTAAAAAAATACTATAAGCAGAAAGACGCGAAAGGCCAAAAATGACGACAATAGAAAAAAGGCAGAGACCACAGGAAAGGAGAATATAAGTAGTAGGTAGATCAGCAGACCCGACATGTTCGAGGAACATCCCTTCGGAAAGGATCAACGCTCCGTAGCCCCCAAGGGACCAGAAGAGAGCTGTTAGGGAAAAAAGAAAAACCTTTAATCCTTCTCCAGGATATAGGTTAAATAACTTACGCATGGTGCCTGCCATTTCGCCATACAAACCTATGAGGTTGTCCAAAGAACAAGGATATTAACTCTCTCGATAAATATTTGCAAGTTGGGTTTTTATACTTACAGCTGCTCCCGCAATTAATTTTTTGAACTCCAAGAAGAGACACGGATAATAAAAAACAAAAACAAACCTATTGGCTCCTCAATCGGGCCTCCCAACGATCATAACTTCTTTATTTTCAACACACACTCAATTTATCCAAGGGTCTTCTTTCAAGCTCA
>JAGRNW010000115.1 GCA_020440555.1 Chlamydiia bacterium | reverse complement strand
ATTTTTGCCATAAATGCGAAAAAAAATCACGCTGTTTTCAAAAATCTTCTCAAACTAAATCCGCCTGAGTATATCAAAAAATTTATATGCTATGAGAACCAAGAAAACAGGAATGAAAATATCTGTTATTCCTGTCTCTCTAAATCTCAAAGCCAAAATGCATTTCGGAACAAATTTTTCATTCCAAATTGGAACTAAGTGAATAACAATGAAATAAAATAACAGGAACCCCATTGCGCATAAAACAGGTCTTTTTATTACCCATCGAACGAATTTCATGAGCTTTCCATCTTTGTTGTTTATTTTTTGAATATACCAACCTCCTTTCTCTTTCAACTTGGAAAGCAAAGAGGGAAAGTGGTTTTTAGAAAACAAACTGGAAAAAATCGATAAAAGTAGGCAGACTTTGACTCTCACGTTCTCTCTGTGGATGTCTATGTCGCCAATCAGGATTATCAAGGATATAAGGAAGTTTAAGGCAAGCCTTGGGGGGAGAAAATAAAAGAGGATGGAGAAGACGCGATGTTTCAGGAAATGAGAGAAATAGTTGGTGTTATCACAGGAGCAACCTCAGGCATAGGTCGAGCATCTGCCCTGTTGCTAGCCCAATATGGAGTAAAAATTGTTCTAGCTGGCAGGGATGAAAAACGAGGTCAGGAACTGCAAGACGAAATTTCTTCAAATGGAGGCTCTGCTCTATTTGTTAAAACAGATGTTTCAAAATACGAATCCGTAAAAAATCTCATGGGTAAAGCACAAAGTACTTTTGGTACAATCCATTATGCTCTCAATAATGCAGTGCTTTGGCTATGTGCTTCTATGTCGGCTCATGTAAACGGAGACGTCATTTTCATCGATGGAGGCAGTTCTCTTGGAAGCTAGTGTAAATTTGAGGCTAGCAGAGATGGTGACCCCATGTCTAAACAACTTAAAAAGTTTATTTATCTTTTCTTAAAAAATTACATCACATATCTTGCTTTTTTTAAGTGAGGTTGTGATGAGAAAGATGGCCTATTTTTTACTTGTGATTTTGAGTACTCTGCAATTGGTGCATGCTGATGAGCAAATACAGCATTCACTATTTGTTTCTCCTAAGTGCGTCAAAAGCTTCAAGTTTGGTAATAAACGACTCCTGAGAAATGCAGACACCAATGATGCAAGGATTTATGCATCGGTTACCCCAAAAATCCATCAGGGAATTTGGCCTGACTTCTGCTTAAAGCATTTGCAAGATGACCCAGAAGGATGTAGCGCTTGGGGAGAATATCAAAATGAGGGTTTGCAGCTCGATTTTTTAGTCAACGGCCATTCAGAAGCTCAGGTCGATAGAGAACTCATTAATAGAGTAAGGCATCTCAGTCATTTCATTCCGCAAAGAAAACAGGGAAATCAAAAGTATTGTCATTATGCCTATTGCCCTAACTGCTCACAAACCGTCATTCGAGGACTCAGTTATGATGAGGACAATGGATATTACGATGATTATGATGTATATCACTACAGCTATTATCTAGTTTACAGATGTGGTTGCACCGGAAAGTGGTGGGTAAATATAAATTGTCTTAGTAAGGAAGAGTATGAGATTTGTATTAAATGGCAATTTTGCTGCGCCCCCACTATTTATCATGGCTATTTTGATTGGCATCATCAGACGTACTTCCACCATTTAGAGAGTTTTTTGCTCTATGAAAAAGAAAATCCATCTTGCAGTTGCTATTGGCCTCAAATTGATACTAGTGCCCAAGCAATCAGTGATTATGTTTATGCGCAATTAGAAGAAGATTATGAAACTTCGAATCTTGAAGAAGTCCGGTCTACATTCTCACCATATCTTGTAGAAAGGTCAAGGCACGGGTTTTTATCGGGCCTATTGACGCACACCTTTTTCTATTCTCAATACCGAGACATCCTCTTGGATTTGGACCAACATAGCTTTAGGGAACTACCAACGAATGATTACTTAACGGTTCATAACCAAATTATTGATGTTGAAGAGTCGATTCAACAACCTTTTTTAAAACTATATAGCCAATGTCTCCAAAAACACCCTCATCCTAAAATATATTACGAGAGAGGGATGGTACTTTTTCATCAGGGGGATACCGTCGATTCTCTAGAGGACATTCGCAAATTCATTGCGTTTGCTGAAAAAAATCATTACCACGACCTGCTCACCTCAGACTTATATCTGAAAGAAGGCCGACTTTTAAGTGAATGCCTTTCATACGATGAGGCGATTGTTGCTTTAACAAGAGCTATCGAAAGAGATTCTGCAAATAAAAATGCTTATTTTGAAAGAGCAATTGCTTACTTTGAAACAGGAGACTTTTCGAAAGCATTATCCGATTATCTAGCGTCTGGCATTCGTCCAAAGAAAATCGACCTTAAACAAGTTGGAAGATTCAATTCCATCACATTTGGACAAGGCGTTGCTTTAGGCATGCTCAAAGGAGGACAAGATTCTGTCACTGAGTTTGTCCCATCACTGCTGTCCTGTTTTAGGGGAATCAGTAGAGGAATCTGGGCTTTTGTATCCAGTCCAATCGAAAGCTCTCAAGAGATGGTAGATTGCGCCCATGCATGCCTTGAATTTATCAAGGATAATACAACTAAAGAGATGTTGTGCAAACTTGTCCCTGAGCTACAGGAATGCCTAAAAAAATGGGACCAGCTGGATGATTATACTAAAGGTAGATATATCGGCTATGTTGTCGGCAAATACGGCGTTGATATTTTCATAGCTTCCGGCTCTGTTAAAGCCATTCAGCTTTACCGCAATTTGAGAAGAGCCAATGCTCTCATGACCCTGGAAACAGCTTCTATTTCTCCAAAACTTGCTCAAGAAGTCTTAGAACAAGCTATTAAACAGGAAAAAGTTAGAGAAGCAATTCTAAAAAGTGGAAACCTCAAAGTTCATTGGGGTCAACAGGGAAAGCACATTCCTAGTAAGCATAACTACATTCCAGGAAGAAGCATATTGGAACATCCTGACCCTCAAAAACTAATTCAAAATTATGCAGGAGGCGGGCGAAGGGTAAATCACGTCCTGCCTGGTAAACCAGGATATAAAGAAATTGTTGATTTTGAAGAGCATATAGGTATTTGGAAAAGTAAGGATGGCATATCCAGCTTACCTACCACAAGAGGAACAATTCACTATGGTAAAAATGGATGTCATATAATTCCAGCCGAGCCTACTGGTTATTGAGGGGTTTATGAAATTAGATATTTCCAAGCTAAGATGTGTTTCTCAAGTAGCTCTTTTGGGTTCTATAACACCAAACCTGAGGGCGGTAATTATTGCATTTGATAATGAAAGTATAAGATTGTTCTTTTACTATAATAATGCCCCCTCAGAGGAAGAAGAAGAACTTGCCGAAGAAGTTGCATCTGAGATTATTTCAGATTGTACTGAATATATGATTGAAACTGAAAAGATAACTGTGGCTTATCCACAAAAAATTCCAGAAAAGAAAGATGGCGTTTATGTCTATTTTCGCCATGAAGATTCGGACACCTTGACTGATTAGATGCGCCGGCCAAAATACCGGTTCAAGGTCGATTAGCCTACTTAAGGAAAGAAATTTAAGCTCCGGTTTTACGCAAATTTTACGCACTTGACCAGAAAAAACTGGAAAAAATCAGTATAGAAGAGCATAATAGGCGCTTTCATAACCTATTGAGAGTTTGCTTCCTGTGGCTTCTGGATTTTTCCAGTTTGTATTTTGCAACCGACTTAAAATCCCTTGCCCGTAAGGGCGTGCGGGTTCGAGTCGAGATATTGTCAAAAGTTGTGTCTGGAGCTCTTAAGCATGTCCTCGAAAATTAATTTTATGCGGCCTGTTTTACC
>JAGRNW010000114.1 GCA_020440555.1 Chlamydiia bacterium | reverse complement strand
TTTTACGGGGAGTTAAAAAGCTTATTGGTTCAAAAATTTTATATCATAAATTCTCAAACTAAAATCACCTGAGTATAACAAGACATTTTTCAGAAAAATATGATTTTTTTTTGGTGACCACTGATTTTGTTAAAAAAAAGTCTAAAACCACTGGTTTTCAGAAAGTTTAATAGGATCTCCTCAAGAAAAAACGCGGAACTTCCGATACAAGTCTGTTTAAATTTAATTCTTACTTAATCCGCATTACGCAAAAAAGATGCCAAAATATAACACTTTTTATGCTACGATGATGCGTCATATGTTTTTCACATTCATTGATCTATAGACGTAGGACCATGTACGTATTAATCGACTGTGATCATTTTTATGTTTCCTGCGAACGAGTTTTTAACCCAAAGCTCAATGGTCAGCCAGTAGTTATTCTCTCAAACAACGATGGATCTATCGTGGACCGTTCCAATGAAGCTAAGGCTTTGGGCATCCCCATGGGGGCTCCTTATTTCCAATGGAGGGATTTTTTAAAACGACATCACGTCGCTGTTCTTTCCTCCAATTATGCACTTTATGGAGATCTTTCATTTCAGGTGATGCGTACCCTTGAAACTTTTAACCCCGACTGTGAAATCTACTCGATTGATGAGATTTTTTTAACCCTTTCTGAAAATGATGACCCCATTGCTTTTGGTCGATTTTTAAAAGAAAAAATCAAACGATGGACGGGAATCCCCGTTTCCATTGGCATAGCGCCTACAAAAACGTTAGCCAAAGTCGCTAACAGGCAAGCTAAAAAGCTTTACTCTCTTGATGGAGTATGTGCCTTTTTGTCTTCAGAGCAAATCGAAAAAAACCTTGAAACGCTCCCTACAGAAGACATCTGGGGAATTGGGCGACGATTCAGTAATTTTTTGCAAAAAAAAGGAATTTATACGGCAGCTCAATTTAAGAACCAGGATGATCACTGGATTCGCAATGCTTTATCAACGAAAGCTTTACGTACCGCTTGGGAGTTACGAGGAATTCCCTCTCTCGAATTTGACGAGATGCGCCCGAATAAACACTCGATCGTGATCTCTCGATCATTTGAACATCCCATCATCAAACTCGAAACGCTCGAAGAGATCATTTCTACATATGCGGCGCGCGAGACTGAAAAACTGCGACAGGCAAAGAGACTTGCCTCTTCCCTTCAAGTCTTCCTCATGACAAGCTTTCATAAACCTAGAGAACCCTTTTATGCCAATGCCCTTCATCTCACTTTTTCAGAACCGACGGCTTACACTCCAACAGTGGTCGCCTACGCCAAAATGGGACTTCAAAAAATCTTTCGAGAGGGCTATTTTTATAAAAAAGGAGGAGTTATTGTGACTGCTCCCCCACTGAACAACACGATGTGCTATACCGAAACACCTGACTAGGAAGATTTCTTGACCGTCGAAATTTAGATAAGTAAACTTCTCTACATGGATCAGTTATTTGGTTTTATTGAACGAATCACCTACCATAATCCTGAAAATGGGTTCACAGTTGCTAAACTGAAGTCTCCCGGCAAATCAGATCTTGTGACCATTGTAGGAACATTCACTACCGTCCAACCGGGAGAGAGCGTTCGATGCCTTGGAGATTGGAAATCCAACCCTTCCCACGGAAAACAATTTGTTGTAGCAACCATTCATACTGAGGCCCCTTCCGATCTTGTGGGAATTAAAAAATATCTTGAATCAGGACTCATTCGAGGAATAGGACCCAAATTTGCCAAGCGAATTGTTGATGCCTTCGGAAAGAGGACGCTTGAAATTCTCGACACACAAATCGAAAAACTTCACTCTATTGAAGGAATTGGAAAAAAACGAATTGAGAGGATCACTACTTGTTGGGCAGAGCAAAAAACTATCCGAGAAGTCATGCTTTTTTTATCCTGTTACGAAATCAGCCCTGCTTATGCAGGACGGATCTACAAAATTTTGGGCAAAAATTGCATCGAGAAGTTGCAAGAAAATCCCTATTCAATGGCCGAACATATTCCAGGCATTGGATTCAAAAAAGCTGATGAGATTGCCGATAAGATGGGGTTTCCTCAAGATGCCTCCGCTCGAATCGATGCAGGGATTCTTTATACTTTAAGGGAACATGCAAACTGCGGAAATACCTGTATACCGGAGGAAAATCTTATACAAAAAGCTGAAGAGTTACTTAGAACATCAAAGGAAGCTATCAAGGATAGAATGGAACAGTTACTTGATCAGGATCGAATCCGAAAAGAAGACGCCAGAATCTTCTCAACCATTCTGTACCTTTGCGAACAAGGGATTGCCCACGAAGTGAAACGCATTGTTGAAGGGATCTCCCCTCTTCGTGCTATTGATACAGAAAAAGCGATCACTTGGGCTGAAACTAAATTACATCTTAAATTAGCCACTGAACAAAAAAAAGGTGTCAGCGCAGCAATCTCTGATAAATTTCTTATCCTCACAGGCGGGCCTGGGACAGGCAAAAGCACCATTATTCGAGCAATTTTACAAGTCACCCACCAACTCACCAAAAAAATCATCTTAGCAGCTCCAACTGGTCGTGCGGCCAAACGGATGCATGAAATCACACACTACCCTGCGACGACCATTCACAGCCTTTTAGAGTACAGCTTTAAGCAAAAAGGTTTTCGGCGCAATAAGGAAAATCCCCTCGATTGTGATCTGATTGTGATTGATGAGGCAAGCATGATTGATACCTATTTAATGTATCATCTGCTTAAAGCAATCCCTAGCAGTGCTCGATTGATCTTGGTCGGAGATATCCATCAACTTCCCAGTGTTGGGCCTGGAAATGTTTTAAGGGATATGATTGCAAGCCATAAAATGCCTGTAATTTCCCTTACCGAGATATTTCGTCAGGCAAAAGGATCGGCAATTATCACAAACGCTCATAAAATTAATCAGGGGGAATTTCCTTATCTTAAACATCGAAAAAAGAGTGATTTTTTCTTTTTGGAGGCTGAATCTACCGAAGATGTGCTTCAAATAATCCTTGATCTTGTAACAAAACGTCTTCCAAAAACATACCCCTTTGATCCGATTGATCAGATCCAGGTGTTATCTCCCATGAAGAGAGGCATCATTGGAATCACTCATCTCAACGAAAGGCTTCAACAAAAACTCAATGCCACCCCTGATCCTATTTTTATAGCCGGAAATCGTTTTGGTGTAGGGGATAAAGTGATGCAAACAAGAAATAATTACAACAAAGAAGTTTATAATGGAGATATTGGAAGAATCAAAAAAATAAACAAACAAAACCAAGAGGTTCTGATCACCTTTGACGGAAAAGATGTGATCTATTCTTTTTTAGAGCTCAATGAGGTTGTCTTAGCCTATGCCACCTCGATCCATAAGTACCAAGGGAGCGAGTCCCCTTGTGTAGTCATTCCCATCCACACAAGCCATTTCATGATGCTTAAAAGGAATTTGCTCTATACGGGGGTGACCCGAGGAAAGAAGCTTGTCATTTTAGTCGGGACCAAGCAAGCCGTGGGGATGGCCGTTTCCTCCTGCGAATGCCAGGAAAGAGAAACAGGACTTCTCGAAGCTCTCTCTAAACACAATAAGGAAAAAATTTCAAATTTCACCACTCAGCCTCAATTTGATTTTGAATTAGCAGATGCTCAGCAATTTAGTCTACATTCATCATGTGTAAAAATCCCTCCTCACCAAATTTCAACAAATAGTTAACCCAAGTTCGCCGATGAGTCTGCTCGGTGAAATTTTCTAACTAGCTGTTCCTAAAATTGTTATTCCTTTTTCTGTACACATCAGCTGTATTTCAACAAGCTTATTCTTAACCCAAGTTCAGAAGCTCTACTCGGGAAAATCCGAAAACTTGAGCATATTCGGCACTACATCTTGATTTCACAG
>JAGRNW010000113.1 GCA_020440555.1 Chlamydiia bacterium | reverse complement strand
CCCATATTTCTAATATTGGGTTGTTTATGATCGTTCAATCGCGGGAACTTTCGCATTGCCAAAAACCAATTCTTGAAATGGAATGCGTATGTACCCATTCCATTTCTTCAAGGTGTTTGTATAAAGAGCAAGAGATGAGTTGATAACTACTTCCATCTGTGTTATAAATTGTCCATTGAAAACTAAATTTAGAGGTTTTTTGATATGCCACAAGTTAAAGTCAGAATCGGAGAATCTATCGATAAAGCACTCCGCACGTTAAAGAAAAAAATCGATAAAGAAGGGATCATGAAAGCAGCCAAGGCCCATCGGTTTTATGATAAACCCTCCGTTAGGAAGCGTGCGAAGTCTAAGGCTGCTGCAAAATATCGATTCCGGTAATATAAGTCATGAAAGGCATCATGGATTATTACGATACACTTGGAATTACAAAATCTGCTACCCCCGATGAGATCAAAAAAGCTTATCGGAAGATGGCGGTTAAATATCACCCTGATAAAAATCCGGGTGACCCTGAAGCTGAAACTCGTTTTAAAGAAGTTTCGGAAGCCTATGAAATTTTAAGTGACCCCAAAAAGAAAGAGCTTTACGACCGATATGGTAAAGAGGGTGTTCGTGGGGCTGGCATGGGAGCTGGTCCTGGGGGGGCAGGTTTTGCTTCGATGGATGAAGCTCTCCGCACTTTTATGGATGCTTTTGGTGGAGGCGGAGGTGGGGGTGAATCAATTTTTGATAATATTTTTGGGGCTTTCGGTGGAGGAGGTGGGGGTCGTGGTGCTCCCCGACAAGGCGTTAGCAAAAAAGCGACGGTTAGAATCTCTTTCGCAGAGGCTGCTAGTGGAGTAGAAAAAGAGCTTGTAATCACCCGTTACAGTACTTGTAAAGCGTGCAGTGGAAGGGGGGCTGCCACCCTTGATGGAGTGAAGACTTGCGGTCGATGTCAAGGTCAGGGACAGGTTTTCCAGAGTCGTGGATTTTTCAGTATGTCGACTCCTTGTCCCGAGTGTCGGGGAGAGGGGAAGGTGATCACTAATCCGTGCAAAGAGTGTAAAGGAAGTGGGCGGGTTCGAGAAAAGCAACATGTTAAAGTGCACATTCCTGCTGGTGTCGACACAGGGATGCGCCTTAAGATGTCAGGTTATGGAGATGCGGGTGAGGGAGGAGGTCCTGCTGGAGATCTTTTTGTTTTCATCACTGTCGATCGTCACCCTGTATTTGAAAGAGAAGGCGATGATCTCTTACTGGAACTTCCTATAGGTTTTTCTGAAGCTGCTTTAGGGTGCAAGAAAGAGATTCCTACGCTTCATGGCACAGCCAGGCTCACTATTCCAGAAGGAACTCAGTCGGGTAAGGTTTTTCGTATCCGCGGAGATGGCTTTACCAACGTCCATGGTCGGGGAAAAGGAGATCTTCTCGTTTCAGTCATAGTTGAAACTCCTTCTCGATTAACGACACGACAAAAGGAGCTTATGACCGAATTCGGTGAGCTTGAGGGAGAGAATAATCATCCCAAAAAAAAGAGTTTTTTAGAAAAAATTAAATCATTCTTTTCATAGGAAGCGATTGAGAAAAACAGTGAGTACAGTGAATACCCAGCAAGAGGTCTTGAGGCTCTATAAGCTCATGGCTCTTTCACGGTACGCAGACAAAAAGATGGCCAAACTTGCTAAGCAAAATAAAGGGGGGACATTTCAGCTTTCTTCAGCAGGTCATGAGCTCATTGGTGTCACTTGTGCCTCACACCTCCATCCTGGGCGGGATTGGGCTTTTCCTTATTATAGAGATCAACCTTTTGTTCTAGGGTTGGGAGGCGATCTTACTGAGCTTTTTGGAAGCTTTCTTGCAAGGGCGACCAAACATCATTCAGGGGGAAGAATGATGCCTTATCATTTTTCTCATAAAGAACTTCGCATTGTGTGTCAATCAAGCGTTGTGGGGTCTCAGCTTCTTCACGCTGTCGGAAAAGCATGGGCTATCAAACACCTTGGACTTGATGAAGTGGTCTATGTCTCATGTGGAGATGGAGCCACTTCGCAGGGAGATTTTCACGAAGCTCTCAATTTTTCTGCTTTGCATAAGCTTTCAGTGATTTTTGTTATTCAAAATAATGGTTACGCGATCTCTGTGCCTATCAAAGAGCAAACAGCTGGTCAATCGATCGCTGGCGTATGTCGAGGGTACGATGGGATGTCAGTTCACGAAGTGGATGGAACCGATTATGAGAATCTTTCTTTTGGATTTAAAGCCGCTGTACAAAAGGGGCGTAAAGGAGAAGGGCCTAGCGTTGTGATTGCTAAAGTTCCTCGTTTAGAGGCACATAGTGGAAGCGATGATCCAAAGAAATATAAAACTGAAGCCATGATCTCCAAGGAGAGAGAGCGAGATCCTCTTGAGACATGTGCTAAATGGCTGATGGAGGAGGGAGGAGTTTCTCCTTATGAACTTGAAGCCCTCCGCGATGAAGCGAAGAATATGGTGGAAAAGGCTGCTGAGGCCGCTCTTTTAATGCCGTTTCCCCAAGAGGGGAGTTCTAGGCTTAATGTTTTTGCTCCTTATAGGCCTCCCACGCCGCTCATTCCTGTTTCACAAGACGGAGAAAAAATTGTGATGATGGATGCGATCAATCATGCTCTTGACGAAGAGATGGAGCATGATCCTCATGTTGTGGTGTTTGGACAAGATGTTGCCAGAAATAAAGGGGGAGTTTTTGGAATCACTCGTCGTTTAACAGAAAAGTATGGAACAATGAGATGTTTCAATACACCTCTTGCTGAGTCAACGATTATTGGGTTGGCCATTGGAATGGCCATGGATGGTGTGCATCGACCTGTAGCTGAGATTCAGTTTGCTGATTACTTGTGGACTGGAATTAATCAACTTTTCAACGAAGCATCAAGCATCTACTACCGGTCTAATGGAGAGTGGGAAGTACCCATTGTTGTCCGAATGCCCTACGGAGGGTATATCCAGGGCGGGCCCTACCACTCTCAGAGTATAGAAGGATTTCTCACGCATTGTCCTGGTCTTAAAGTGGTGATCCCTTCCAACGCTGAGGACGCTAAAGGACTTTTAAAAACAGCTATCCGTGATCCTAACCCGGTGATTTTTCTTGAACATAAAGCTCTTTATCGTCAACAGAAATTTTCTGCTCGCATCGAACCTAGCAAAGAGACTTTGATTCCTTTTGGGGAGGCTAATCTTGTTCGTAGGGGGTCAGACCTAACCCTTGTTGGTTGGGGAATGATGGTTATGATGGCAAGTGAGGTGGCAGAAAAGCTATCTTATGAGGGGATTTCTGTTGAGGTGATCGATTTGCGTACTCTCGTCCCCCTCGATATTGCAACGATTCTAGAATCTGTAAAAAAGACGGGAAAACTTCTTATTGTTCATGAAGCGGCCCGCAATGCTGGTTTTGGAGCTGAGATTGCAGCCAGGGTTGTTGAAGAGGTTTTTGAATATCTTGATGCTCCTCTGAAGCGAGTATGTGGGTATGATTCCCCCATTCCCTACTCAAAAATTTTAGAAAATGAAGTGTTACCTCAACCTCATGAGATTGAACAGGCAATCCGCACGCTTGCACAGTATTGACCTGAGCTTGGGGTGACGTTGTTGCCTATACCCATTCCACTTCAAGAATTGGGGTTTCGGCTGATCCAGGCAATAATTTTCGACTTATTTAAAACTATTTCTATACATTAATTCATATGTTAACTTGGTAGAGAGTATCAGGAGTATGGTAAAAGCTCTTCTCGTCTTCATCTTTTTTGGTCCATCTAAAGGGGCGAGCATCAGTTGTTTTTAGATCATTCTCGTCCACGTATAATCTAACGAGATCGCAATAATCATTATAGCGGAAGTTCCCCCTTTTTTTTGCCCTTTATTTTCCAAGTATTTGAAAATGAAACATTAATTTTTTTTGACACAAA
>JAGRNW010000112.1 GCA_020440555.1 Chlamydiia bacterium | reverse complement strand
ACAGAATTTTTTGGTAAAATTTTCGGCGGATGAACTTTAATCGCCAACGCACGCATTCAACGATAGGATATCAATCTCCAGAAGCATTTGAGAATTGCTGGAGAAGTGGGATCGGGGATGTGGCATAGAGCTGTGAAGACATCGCGAGCGAGCCCTTAAATAGCTCGCGGAAACGATGCGAACAAGAAGTTAAATTTTATGTTCTTCTTGTCCGAAAAAATGTTGCAAGATCAAGTCGTGTACGGACTCGTACACACGGCTCTGTGAGCGGACGGGACTTGGGCCCATCCGATTCGATACAACGTCGACCGTAATCACTATCAAGCATTTTTAATCAATAGTACCAGCTAAACTCGTTATCAATTAACTTATTAACATAGAGTTTTCCTGTCTTATCGGTAGGTAATTTTTTAATTAAATTAGAAATTCTATCCTTTTTAAACAATAGGGCAAACAGTATTTCATATTCAATTTTTTGTAACAATTGATCTTTCACCATGTTTAAAAGAGTGGTTTTTAAATTGTTCATGAGTTGTTGTGCTTCCTTAAATTTCTTTTTCGCAAAATCCGGTGAGTCAGGATGATCTATTACTGAATACACTAATTCCCCAAAAGGAATTATAAACTGAGAGTTTAAGAATGATGGATGGATGTACATTTCTAACATCGTCATAGCAATTCCCCATCTATCTTGATGTTGCATACAGGGTACTGGAGGAGATGTTTGTTGATCAGAGGAAAGACCTAGTTGCATTACATAGGGTGACATGAATTGCGGCGTACCAGCAATACCACCAGCACCGGTGCCATCCCTGGTAAGCAGACCAAAATCGACCAATTTAGGTTCAGCATCAAACCCTATCATGACATTATCAGGCTTTATGTCACAATGATAGTATCCTAAATCTTCGTGTAAATATTTCAAAGCCTTTAGGAGACCTGTCATGATATGTAGTTTTGCCATTTTGATTTCTGGATTCAAACTGTTCGTACTGTTCGTATACAGTATCGCCATCATCCTCTTTGAAGAGACGGCACATATTTCTTGCAAATTATAATTTCTATGATTAGTGTGGTCAGTTGTTTTTGTGGAGTTTACTGTGGTTAGAATAGAGCGCACAATATTTGGATGAATAAGTGACGTATGTTTTTGTGCTGCAAAAAATTCTTCTTGAACGTTTTTATGATTCGCCGCCCGATGAGTTTTACGAGTCAAAACATATTCGTGGCCTATTTTAGCCAATCCAGTTTTGTTAAAGGTACCCTGACCAAGATGAGGCATGCGGACCGTCATATTGGGATTCTGACGTATTAGCTGGAGATTTGAGAGGACATAAATAAATTTTTTTATTGATGATCTCTCTTGAGGTTGAAGAGGTGATGCTAGTCGCTTTACTAGTAGTTTAGAAATTATTTTCTTCACAGGTAATGGCATGCAAACATATTCTGCAACAGAAATATGTGTCAACAGTGAAAAGGATTCTCCTTGAGCGCTAATTATCTTTGTGTGTGAATAATAGGATGCTTGACCCCCCCCCTTACGGCGATCGTATCTACCTGGACATGGAACCAAACCGTCTGTCAATATGTGTTCGATTCGATTTTGACAAAAGATCTCTTGAAGCTGTACCCCTTCTGACGAATTATATGCTAGAATAAACTGATCTGCCAATTGAGACGGATTGTCATTAGGGCGCTTGTAAAGTAGATAATTATTTTTGTAAAGATTCAAGCATCTTGCTGGAGAAGTTTTTAATAAGAATTTGCCCACATAGCCGGGATGGGTGACAAAAAGATCAGGCCAATCAATAGAATATGCCTGTACACTGAAAGAACAAGAGACCAAAGAATTCAGGCCATCATAAACACGTTGTGTTCGGTCCCCATATATTATAAATTGAGTGGACTCAACAAACCGCTTGATAACCATACATTGTATTCCTTTTGGTGTTTTACAGAAAAGATAGAATGAGTTGAGCATTTCATGCAGAGATAACCCATACGCTCCAAAAGGTAGTGCTGGTTCTTGCAATACGCGCTGAACTTGTTCTTTTTCGACGAAGATAAAGGGGGTATTTTCATAGGCAGAAGGTAATGTAATTTTTTCTGTAAAAGGTTGATGTTGCTGATATAACTCTGACAAGTTGTTCACAATACAGTGTTGTAGATTTATCTGAGCATCAAAGTAATTGAAAGCAATTCTATTGTTTTGAACGGGAATCAGACGTCCCACAGTAAGCTTTCCAGCAGGATCTTTTATGAAGATCTGATAAAGTCCTTTCTGGTCGCAGAGAAAATAAGAATTTTTTGGCATTTGTTGAGCCAGATAGTTTGGGGCAATGTCTATCTTTCTATAACCCGGATCCTTTTGAAATTTTTCGAAGAAATTGTTCCTAACAAGTGTTTGATGCTCGATTAAGGATTGCACATTGTTGGATTGATTTATAAATGGAGTTTTTTTTCGCTTAGCTTTAGGTTGTTTTTGTGTTAAAGGAAAAAGGACGTCAAAAGTTTTTTGACAGAAATGATCTGCCTCTACGCAGTACTTTTTCAGCTTGTCGCACACAACCTCGAGCGAGTGGGAAACCTTTGGGGTGACAAAGCGATTTGCCCAAAGTCTTTGATAATCGTTATTTGCTACTTCATCTCTATAGCAAAGATAATTTAGCAATTCTGCTACCAATGCTGAATCATCACATCGCGCATCATTTTCTTCTTGAGCACGAAAAGGGTGCTCAGGATCCATAGCTCCATTATTTATCCAAGCATGATTGCCAGCAATCAACTTGCACATGCCTTTCTGTTTGGCGAGCAAACGTGTGACGGCACGGCCATCCCCGAACCAGAATTTAAATTGTTTGGGATGATTCAGCCCTTTAGTTTTAACTGCTTGATACATATAATATGCAGAAGAAGTAGAGTCATATATAGCTTTCTTTCGGTCAGAGCCTTCGACAAAATGTATTGTAAATACAGCACAAGCTTGTGGGTTTTTCGTGAAAAAGAGATTGATAGATTCGACATATGATTCCGCGATTGCTGTTTTTATGCGCTTTTCAATATCTTGAGCATAGCCAGGGTTCTTCCCCTGCTGCCTTGCAAAATCCCCTCCACCAAATAGCCCTTCCATAGAAAAATCGGCCATTCCTTGTTCAAAGGCCGCCATAAAAGCATTGTAGAAAATTGCTCGCATGACCTTTTTATATTTTTCGGTATTGATCCAAGATTTGTGTATTGGATCTTCAAACTCTGCGTGCCATGCTCCATTCTTAAGATAAGGTGCCGAGGCATAAATTTTAGAATAAGGGGAAGAAGGAGTCATGAGTTCAAACTGATTATTATAAATGTTATGAACGTTACCTAAGTAAAGCATGTCTCCCTGTCTTAGAATCTCTTGATCGCTTTGGTCAGACGACCATATAGGAAAATTTTTATCCCTTGGAAGGTAGATGGTATTTTTGAGCATGTCAAGTACAGATTCTTTTGAATATGTCGTCTTTCCTAGACAATAATTCTCATTCTTAGGGTTAGCGGAAGCCATGTTTGAGAGTTTGGAATATGTAGTGCTGATAGCATACGTTCTTCTTGCGTATGCTTCTTTATCAAGATTATTTCCATTGAGGAATGGAGTATCAAGAATGAAGCATTCAAAATTCTGATTATTTCCTTCGATGATTTCTGTTTTAATTATTTTAGGTTCCGGACCAAATTTATTAGTTTCTTTTTTCTCTTCTTTTAATTCGATGTTGTTGTTGACGTTGTTGTTGACGTTGTTGTTGACGTTGTTATTATTATTGACGTTCTTGTTGTTGTTGTTGTTGAGAGTTGAATCGAAATCTATTTGTGCCCATGAAGAATAGTTGTTGTTGTTGACGTTGTTGTTGACGTTGTTGTTGACGTTGTTGTTGACGTTGTTATTATTATTGACGTTCTTGTTGTTGTTGTTGTTGA
>JAGRNW010000111.1 GCA_020440555.1 Chlamydiia bacterium | reverse complement strand
GGCAGAAAAAATTACATCGCTGAATTACACAAAAAAATAGGGGAAGATTTCAGGTTGCATTCGCCTTCCTGTCGTTGATTTGTCTCACCCCAGTCCTGACCCGCCTAAAACGCGATTTAAGTTGTCTGAGTATATACAAAAAGCCAAAATGTAAAGAGCATAATCGTCGTTGGAATCAAAGCCCCCAAAAAGAGGCGCAAAAACGAAATTTTTCCATAAAAAGAACTCCTCAAAATCGTATACCCTATCAAATTAGGGGCATTTGCTACAATTGTGAGGCCTCCTGCCGCCATCGCCCCTGCAACGATCGCATAATGAATTGCCTGTCCATTCAAAGAAATTCGCGTGCTAATATAAATCACAGTTGCATTATCAACAAAAGCTGAAAGAAGAGCCGATCTTCCCATTAAATTAATCAATCCCTGAATATCAAGAAGATATTTTACCCACCAACTTTGCAAGTCCCCAAAGATTAATAAACTCGCGAAGAAAAATCCAACCAAGAGAGAGGATTTGAGATGGAGATTGGTCTGATAGAAAGACGTCGCCTTACAAAGACCTAAAAAAAGAATAAAAATTCCAATAAAGATCGGAGCATACTCGCCCGTAAGAGCAATGATGGCAAGAAATAAAAGATGAACAAGAATGAGCCAAGGAGGAGGGACCGTTTTTTGCGATTGATGAGCCCCTAATCTAGGAGGATATTTTCGTTTAAATTCTTGCCGAAAGATTAAATAGTAAACAAGGTTAGAGATCAATACGCCTAAAACTGCCTTCCACCCAAAGATGGCAAACATTTTACCGGTCCCCCAGCCCCATTCTTTAGCCACAACAAAAAGGGCGCGTGATGAAAAAGGAGTCAACATCCCCCCTACAGAAACATTGACAAAAAGAAGACCCAATGTAGCATAAGCAAATTGACGTGAAGGACGATATAAATAGAATTTGTTGACGAGAAGAAGAGAAGAGAGAGCCATCGCACCAGGCTCTTTTAAAAGGGCTCCCAGGAGGGGGCCGATGGTTAAAATGGTCCACCACCAAGCTCCTGGGCGGTCTCCCCCAAGGCGAGCCACCCACTCTAAAATTTTTTCAGCAAAATAAAAGATGGGTCGTGATCCCACGACAACAAAAATGACCATGATGTAAAGAGGATCCGTATAATCAAAGGAACTAAAGTAGACAAAAGCTTTAGTCCAGCCCATCATTAAACCAAAAGCGATGATGAGCGGAATGAGCCACATCCCAAACACGACCTCAATTTCACTAAAGAGATTCATCAACTCGGAAAGAAAATGATATTTTTTCCAATTAGGTCTGCCTTCTTCGGCTTTGATCGAAAGTTTTTTGTAAAATTCAAAAAAAGTAGGTGTCAAGAACGTGTGAAGAACAGCCAAAACAAACAAGATAGTTGATGTAAATTCAAATGGATTGGGTTTCATGATTTTTTGGGTCTTGAATGAGTTTGATCACAATGGCGATAAAGACCCATGTGAGAATTAAATTGAGAGCCAAAGAAAGGGCTGCTACTGTTGTGACGTACCCTCCTGCCCCATGTTCGATGGCCAAAACAAGAATTCCACCTCCCACTTCTCCCCTTGGAAACATTCCCACACTGACGGCAACCCTTTCCTTGAGACTAGCCTCATTCCGATAAAAAAAGATCGGGATACATTTTCCAAGATTAGAAAGAAGGGTGATCAGAACAACATCAATGATTACCTCCCATAGATTGATTTCTTCTAGCGCGATTCTGGGAATAAGAAGTCCCACAAGCAACATGAATAGAATTTTGATCCCTCGATCAAAATATCGCGTTGCTTTTGCCTCGGGCTCCAAAAAAGCATGTTCATGGGTGTGTTGCTCTGCCTTTGCAGGATCGTGAGGGTTATGAAGAACACAACCCAGTACAAATGCGGGAAGAAGGACCTCAATCTCCATTTCAAAATGTTGCAACATCCACAAACTGACAACAGAAATGATTCCCCCATATCCAAAGAGCCACAATCTTCCAATTGGAAGTTTCATCTTGTGAAGATATTTATAGGCAATGAAAAGCAAGACGATTACAATAAAAATAACAAAAAAGAACTGATACTTAAGGCCTATTAAAAGAAGCTGAAGAGGAACCATCAATAGAATGGTGTCGACATCATCAAAAATAGCTAGTATTCTCACTTTTTTAAAAAGCCAGGTTGTCCCCAGCCCCGCAGCAGCTAACATAGAAAATAAAATTCCTGAAGAGGTTGGAGCTGCAAAACGGGCAATCACCAAACTCTCTTGCCAATTGTTTGTAAAAAATAAAATAAAGTAGATAAAACAGAAAATCCAAGGAAGAGTGGCCGCAAATGCTGCGACGAAATAGTCTTTAATATAATTCTTCCAACGACCTTTATCGATGAGGAATTCAAGTCCTACTTCGATCATGATGTAGCTAAGACACACATTTGTAAGAAAAATGAGCCAAAACCGCTCTTCCGTCCAATCGAAAATCTGTGAACCAAACATCCCAATGACAAGACAGAGACTAAAAATATAAACGAGGCGCAATGTTGTCCCTCAATTCAATTGCTCTCAAAAGAAATTGATAAACTCTTTTTAATTTAAAGGAAATGATATAAAAGAATTTTTGAAATGAGAATAGATACAACAAAACGTCTGTCGAACAAAGAGCTTAAGCGGCCGGTGAAAGAATACCTCTCTCCCTGTGAATTTGTCTTTTTCTATCATCTAACCGTTAAAGAGCTTTTAGAAGCAATCGCCGCGAAGCCTGGAGCTAAGAAAGTCGATTACTTTTTTGTCATTGATCAAGATGAAGTATTACAAGGGATCGTGACCCCCAAGGAACTTTTGTATAACTCCCCTGATGCGAGACTCATCGATATTGTTGAGAGAGAAGTGATCAAAATCTCTGAGCATGACTCACTTGAAAATGCCCTTAAGATCTTAACCCATCACCATATTCTTTTTGTTCCCGTTGTAACAGGAGAAAATCAATTTCTTGGCGTTCTTGAAATCGTCCCACATGATGATAGACAGATCACCCAAAAAACAAGCGTAAAGGAAGATATCTTTCAATTTATTGGTTTTTCGATAGAGCAAGGAAAATATAAATCAAGCCTAACTGAATTTCGCTATCGAATGCCTTGGCTGGCTCTCAATCTGATTGGAGGGTTGATTTGCGCTGTAATTGGACAGATTTACCAGGTTACATTGGATGAATTTGTCATTCTGGCTCTCTTCATTCCTCTTGTTCTCACATTGAGCGAGTCGATCGGAATTCAGTCGATGACACTTTCTTTACGCTTTTTACACTTTCGAAAAATTTATTGGTCTCAGGTGATGAGAAGATTAATGCGCGAATGGAGAGCAGCCATTTTGTTAGCAATTGGTTGTGGCTTTGTGCTGACAACTTTTTATTTCGCATGGAGTCGAGAAATCCATCCCATTGTAGCGATTGGGACAAGTATGGGTCTATCGATGGTAATTTCGGCAACGTTTGGAGCATTATTTCCGATCACTTTGCATTTATTGCATTTGGATCCAAAGGTTGCTGCGGGGCCGATTGTGTTGATGATGGCCGATATTTTTACGATTACAGTTTATTTAAGTTTTAGCACGTGGCTTTTGATCTAGACCGTATTTTTTCAGGATCTTTTTGTTAGAATTACTTTACAGTTTCATTTCAAATACTCTTGATAAAAGTCTCAATGACCAGGAGTCATCCCGGGCGGCTTGCCGTCGCCTTTGTGCAGTCCCACGCCCGCCTCCAAATCTATGCTGAAACTGAGGAGAGTATAACAAAGCTTTGGCGCAAAGGGAAAGCTTAACTACTTTGTTTTCTCAATAAAAATAGTTTTAAAGCTGAAATATACCCTCGGTCACCAAAAAGCAAAACCCTAATTTTTGGCTCGATGAGCTTTGGAACAGGCTTCTTATCATCCGTATTGCCAGGTATAAGAGCAAAGCTTAGTATTATCTATACCCTTCGTGAATTGAGATTTTTTTGATACCAAAAAAAATCAATTGATGGGAGAATCCTGTGCATGAATTTT
>JAGRNW010000110.1 GCA_020440555.1 Chlamydiia bacterium | reverse complement strand
CCAAAGATTGGACAAATTTTTACACCTAAACGGCACGTTTGATCAAACGATTTTTAGATGTTTTGCGTAAGGTGAGTTAATGTTTCATTTTCAAATACTTGGAAAATAAAGAGCAAAAAAAAGGGGGAACTTCCGTTCTAACACACGCGCAATTACCTGTCATAAGGCTAACTGTCCTTCTCTGTCGTTCCCGAGGGCATCGACAAAATGGGGGTATCAATACCTTCAAGTGATTTCGGTATACCAATCGTTAAGAAGGTCGTGGATCTCAGAGCGGATGCCTGAAGGAATGGTTGTGTCCTCCGCTAGCTGTCGCAATTTCACTCGATCTTCTTCGTTTGAAAGTTCAACACAATTGCAAAGAAGATAATTTGCTAACGTGGGTTGTGAATAAACCATGGGGTCAAACAGTTGGTTCAGACAGGCTTTGGCTACTTCCTGGTTATTTGCGAAAACAGAAAGGGCAAAAGCTGCGTTTTCATTGTCCATGGTCAGAGGGCGTCCTTTTAAACGAGAAAGTAAAAATTTTTTAGCCGGCTCTCCAATTGTTGAAAAGGCAGTCAAAATGCTTTCTTCCTCAAAGAGGGGATGATGTCCTAATACTTCAAAAATAGGGGGGATCGCCTCCGTGGAGCCGATTTCTCCCAAACAGTAGATCGCAAGAGAGGGAGCCAGTCCAAATCCTGGAAAGAGAGGGTCATAAAAATCATCATTAGAGATAAGGGAGAGAAGTTCAGGAATAATGACCTTTCCTTTTTCAATCACTGCCAGGGTTTCCTTCACGGGTTCTCTTTCTTCTGTGAGAATAAGATCGGCAATTAAGCGAGGAATCACAGAGGTTTCTTTTATTTCATAGATTTCTTTAAGTTGGGCATACATCCTTCGAGCTTTTGCAACTTTCTCAGCCTCGGGACCTGAAAGGAGCAAAGGAGCGAGATTCCTCCCTAATTCTTGTTCCAGAGCGTTCAGTTCGTAGATTCGATCAAGCTCAATGTCACCAAAAGCTCCAATTCCTTCTGCTTCGTAGTATTCGATCATTGTCGCAAAATCACCACCAAAATGAGCATCCCGGTGCATCAAGATTTCATGATCAAGCTCATCCGAAAGAGAAAAATCAACTCCCTCATGGAAAAAAGTTTCCTCCTCATCGGCGGAAGGAAATGCGTAGTCATTCTGATCGCCAAAATCCTGATTTTTTGCGATCTCCTGAAAAATTGATAGAAAAGAGGATTTTTCCTTGTCTTGGTTCATTTGAAGGCCATTTTTTCAAATAATTCTTTTGCATTATAGCTTGAACGTACAAAGGGCCCAGCATAAACTTCTTTAATTCCTAAACTTCTACCAAAGGTCGCATAGTTTTCAAATTCCTTAGGAGAGACAAATCGTTTGACGCGCAACTTATGAGGTCCCGGTTGTAAATATTGTCCAAGGGTGATGATATTGCAAGGGACTTGAGCCAAATCTTGCATTGTTTGTTTGATTTCAGCATCACTTTCTCCAAGTCCCACCATCAGACCTGATTTGACAAGGATGTCTCTCTTTGAAGAGGCTACTTGAGTCAGGACGGAAAGAGTTCGATCATAAGTTGCCTTATGACGAACGCGAGGAGTTAAAGAACGAACCGTCTCTATGTTGTGATTAAAAATTTCAGGGCTTGCCTCAATGAGTGTCTCGACTGCTTTCTTATTTCCTGAAAAATCAGATGAAAGAACTTCAATCGTGACTCCCTCATTTTGGCGACGCACTTCTTCAATGATTGTTTTGATGTGAAAAGCTCCTCCATCTTCAAGATCATCTCGGGCAACCATGGTAATGACAACATGTTTTAAATCAAGTTCTCTAACTGATGTAGCCAAACGACTGGGCTCATTGTTTTGGGGAGGCGGAGGAAATTTAGAAAAATTAATTTCACAGAAACCACATGCCCGAGTACAGCTGGAGCCCAGCGCTAAAAACGTTGCTGTTTTTTTTGAATAACACTCGAGAAGATTTGGACATTTTGCCTCTTCACATACCGTGGGTAGTCTATGTGTTGATAGAATTTCGTGGGTTTTCGAGAGATTTTTCCCACGAGGCAATTTTCGATGAAGCCACGAAGGAAATCTACCCAACCCAACGGCTTTTGTAGGATCTTCATCTTCTGGATTATCCGGAAGGATGTTAAGACGTCGTTTGGCATGAGGCTTGTGATTGAACAAGGTATTTCCCATTAATGCGATCTCCTAGTGGGAGGGAGGTGAATCGGCATGCCTGATGCTAAAAAGGCCGCCTCCATCCAGGCTTCAGTGATAGTGGGATGAGCGTGAATGGTTTCACTGATAGAATGAATAGTGAGCTCGTTGGCAATGGCTACCGCCATTTCAGCGATCAAGGTAGCTGCTCCACTACCTACTACCTGAGCACCTAAAATTTGTCCAGTCGTTTTTTCCACAACTATTTGAGCAAAGCCCTCTGTTTCAATGGCCGCATGCGATTTACCCAAAGCTTGAAAAGGAAATTTGCTAATAGTGGCGTCATAGCCTTCGTTGATAGCTCGCTCGAGGGTTAGACCAATGGTACCAATTTCGGGGTGAGTGAAAATCACCGATGGAATTGCATGATACATCATAACTGCTGAATGACCCGTTGCATGATCGGCAGCAACCATCCCCTGATGAGAAGCCACATGGGCTAAGATCCATTTGCCAGTTACATCTCCGATGGCATAAATATGAGGAACATTGGTTTGCATCTGATCATTGATGGGGATTGTCCCATCCTCCGCAACAATGACTCCTGCTCGATCAAGTCCGATGCCATGAGAATTAAACGTGCGTCCCACGGCAATGAGGCACATAGAGACATCAAATCGTTTGCAATTAGCACAAACGATAGAAATTCCTGTACTTTTTCTTTCGATATCTACTACCACGGTCCCTGTTTCTATCTTGATTCCTTGGTCTTTAAATGAAGCAGTTAAAGCATCCGAAACGTTCCTTCCTTCCGTTGAGATAATTGTGGGAAGAAGCTCAATGATCGTAACATCCACCCCAAATTCATGATGCAAACAAGCGAATTCACACCCAATAACCCCTCCGCCAATGATGGCAATGCTACTTGGAAGTTCTTCAATATCAAGCAACGACGTTGAGTCATGAATCAGTCGGCCATCAAAGGGAAAAGCTGAAAGCTCTCTTGGTTCTGAGCCTGTGGCAATGATCGCTGTATCAAAGGTTAAAACGGCCTCTTCCTGTCTTGTAATGAGGATTTCATAGGGAGAGAGGAATTTTCCAAAACCAGCGAAAATCGTAATTTTGTTAGCGGCAATTAATTTTTCAAGACTTGCACGGATTTTGGCCACGACTTCATCTTTTCGCAATTTCATTTTTTTGTAATCAAAAGAGATAGTATCAACATGAATTCCGTATTGATCGGCCTTTCGGAGCTTCTGTAGCACTTCCGCGTTGGCAATCAATGCTTTGGAGGGGATACAACCTCGGTTGAGACAAGTACCTCCTACCTCCTTGGCCTCAATGAGGGCAACTTTAGCCCCTCGATTCGCAGCTCTGATAGCGGCCACATATCCGCCGGGTCCTCCTCCGATGACGACACAATTGAAATGGGATGAATTCATAGAAGAAAGCTAGCGTTTAATGCAAAAAAAGGGAGTATATCAAAACGATTTTTTTTAGGCCCGAGCTAACTTTTTATGAGCCGTTTGATTGGGGACGTATTTTTATAATGGATTTTTTTAAATTTGTATCTTTGTAAGGGTAAAGATCAGGGAGTTTTCACTAAAAAGATTTGATAGAATTTAGGGTATAGTACGAACATGCATCCCCATATTGGAGGTATTGTATGTCACGTCGTAAAAAAATAGACCCAAGTATACTGGAAGCCGCAAAACAATTTGATGCTGAGAAGTTTGTTGAGAACGTCCGAGGAGAATTCGCGGATTTTCCTGATCATAGATGCAATCAAAAGAGAATTGTATACCCGATTTGGTACATTAGCCTGGTGATTCTCTGCGGATTTTTTTGCGGATGCAATACAGTTGAGGAAATTGCCGAGTATGCCCTACTA
>JAGRNW010000010.1 GCA_020440555.1 Chlamydiia bacterium | reverse complement strand
ACAAAGAATGTGAACTCAAGAAAGGAAACTTTTTTGAAAAAAGGACAAGGCGAAAAATGATCGAAAAGATAAAGGAGAAGGATTATGCTCGTTTTATTAAAAATCAATTGAGCGAGTATGCTGAATAAAAAGATAACCTCTTTACTCAAGGAAATCGAACAAACTCAATTTCTAGAAATACTTTTAACACTTCCTTCAAGAGAACAGGGATTGATTTGTCGACAGCTCTGTAATTTTGATTTTGAGCTTCTGGAGAGGATGAAAAAAACGTTGGATAAAGGATCTCGTTCGTTTGAAAAGGTGACCCCCTATACAACAAAGAGAAAGCGGGGGGATGGAGAATTAAAACAAATCGGAGCCGAACTTCTTAAGAAAGGAAAGTGTGGAATTTTGGTTGTGGCGGGCGGATTGGGTTCTCGTCTCAGGTATCAAGGGCCAAAAGGGTGTTTTCCCATTTCACCCGTTAGACAAAAAAGCCTTTATCAACGATTAGCTGAGCGGTGTGTGGCCGCTTCATCTCAAGTAGGGCACCCTTTGCAAATAGCTTTTATGACTTCAGCTTCCAATCACGCCGAAACAGGAGCTTACTTTGCGCAAAACGCATTTTTTGGTTTAGCGCCCGGACAATTGAGCATTATGGTTCAACCAACCTGGCCCGTTCTCGACTTGAAGGGGAATCTGTTCCTCGAAAGTCCAGGGAAGATTGCCACAGGTCCCAACGGAAATGGTTCAGCTCTTGCTTCTCTTGTTGAAGAGGGCGTCTTGAATCGTTGGAAACAACTGGGAATTGAATATATTGTGTTTATCCAGATTGATAACCCTCTGGCGGATCCTTTTGACCCCGAATTTCTTGGTTTTGCAGCAACTGCTGGCGGAGAGGTCGTGGTGAAAGCGATCGAGCGGATGGATCCGGACGAAAATGTAGGGATTTTAGTAAAAAAAGAGACAGACAAACTTGGTGTTTGCGAATATAACGAAATGGAGTCTGCCCTCAGAACAAAACGAGACGGACACGGAGGTTTACTTTTCCCTTTAGCTAATATTTCTCATTTTTGTTTCACCGTCTCTTTTGTGGAGAGATCTCTTTCTTTCGAGCTCCCTCTTCACCCTGCTAAAAAAAGCCTTAAGCAGCTCATGTCTGACAGGACATCTCTGTTGCCAGAAAAACCCAACGGTTGGAAATTTGAACATTTCATCTTTGACGTTCTTCCTTTTGCAAGACGGGGAGAGGCGATGATTTATCCTCGGGAAGAGTGCTTCGCTCCCTTAAAAAATTATCAAGGGGACGATAGTGTTGCGACCGTTCAGAAACAGCTTGTGGAAATTGATCGAAGGATGTACGCAAGTATTTCAGGACTTCCCATTGAGAGCTCAAGAGGGCCCTTTGAGCTTTCTATGGACTTCCACTATCCGACTCAGGAGCTTTTAGACGACTGGAAAGGAAAACCTCTCCCTGAGGTTGATTATATTTGTGCTACTAGTAGGAGGAACGCAAGATGAAAAAATACAAAATTGGCTATTTGGGTAGCGGGGCATGGGGGTTTTGTTTGGCCTCTCTTTTGGCAAATAAGGGGTACGAGGTCACAGCTTGGACTATCGAAGATAGGGTGATTGAATCAATTGAGCAACATCATGAGCACCCCAAATTTAAAGGTTATCCTCCTCCTGCAAATCTTAAATTTACCTCCAACCTTGAAGAGGCTCTTGTAAAAAAAGATTTGATTGTTGAAGCAGTGACCTCAGCAGGCATCAGGCAAGTGTTTCAAAAAGTGAAAGAAACTTATATACCTTCTTGTCCGATCGTTTTAACTTCAAAAGGAATTGAGCAAAATACGGGACTTCTACTTAGCGAAGTTGCTATTTTAGTTCTGGGTAAAGAACACAAAAATAAAATTGGCTGCCTTTCCGGTCCTACCATCGCAGCTGAAGTGCTCAAAGGGCTTCCAACTTCTGTCGTTTGTTCCGCTTACGACAAAAAGGTGATGGCCAAAATTCAGGAAATCTTTTCCACTCCCACTTTTCGTGTCTATCGCAATGGAGATATCAACGGAGTTGAAATGGGGGGGGCCATCAAAAATATCATTGCAATAGCCTGTGGAATTTCCGATGGTCTTGGATTCGGTGATAATACTAAAGCGGCGTTGATGACACGAGGCCTTCATGAGATCCGTCGTTTAGCTGAAACTATTGGATGCAAACCCATGACTCTCAACGGACTGACAGGAATGGGAGATTTGTGCGTGACATGCTTGTCTAAATTTAGCCGAAATTACCGTTTTGGCCACTTAATTGCAGAAGGATATGAACCGGATGAGGCGAAAAAACAGATTGGAATGGTTGTAGAAGGAACCTACACTTGCTTATCAGCGATGCAATTGGCAAAAAAAGCAGAGATAGAGCTGCCGATTATTGAGGCGGTTTACCGGGTGATTTATGAAGATTTGAGCCCTCAGGATGCAGTCAAACTTCTTCTTCAACGAGTCGCGGAAGAAGAATTTTGTTGATTTTTTTGTGAAGCACCCATGCAACAACACCATTTTTTTCAGAGTTTTGAGTTGCAAAAAAAAATCCAGAGATTTAGCCTTTTTCTTAATTTTATCGCGGGTGTATCTCAGTTGTAGAGCATCACGTTGCCAACGTGAGGGTCGTGAGTTCGAGGCTCATCACCCGCTTAACTCTAAAAAATGGTGGTCTGTACTGTGTCAGAGCAAGACAAAAAAAATTTTGAAGATGGTGGCTATCAAATTGAAGCCATCTTTTCTCCTGGATGTTTGTTCAATGCTACGGTCATCATCAAGCCGGAAATAACGGATCGCCATTATAAAAAAGCGGTCAAAAAAATTAATAAAGAAATTTCTGTTCCTGGCTTCCGTAAGGGGAAAGCCCCTGAGTCGACAGTGATTTCTCGCTACGGTTCTTATGTTGAAAAAGAATGGAAAGAGCTTTTAAAACAGGATGCTCTGAAAGCAACTCTTGCAAACATAAAAATTTATCCTTTTAAACGAGAAAGCCTCAGGTCTCCCAATATCAAGAGTTGCTCACTGGAAGAAGGGGCGATCATTGAGGTGAGTTATGAGCATTATCCCAATGTGCCCTCAATCGATTTTGAGAAGATTTCACTCAAAAAAGTTGACGTTAAGCCAGTTTCCAAAGAGCAAGTCGATGAAATTGCGGAAGAGATCCGTCGCACTTATGCTGATTGGGAAGAGATTACAGGTCGTGCGGTGGAAGAAGGGGATTTTGTTGATGTTTCGATCGATGCGATCGATCAAGATCCTGTTAAATCTATTGTGAAAGATCGTCGTTTCGAGGTAAAAGACAAACGCATGGCTCCCTGGTTAAAAAATTTATTACTTGAAATGCAAGTGGGGGAAACGACTGAAGGGATCAGCGAAATAGACCCTGACTCTGATACACAAGTGAAGGCCAATTTTAAGCCTACTCAATGTCGAGTCACTGTACACGCCATCAAGAAAGCGATTTTGCCTGAGATCACGGATGAGATTGCTAAAAAAGTAGGTGCGACTTCAGTAGATGATCTCTACGAGAAAATTCGTACTAACTTGAAAAAAGATGCTGAATTTGCGCAAAGAGAAGAGCAGTTTAAGGAATTAGAGAAGGCTTTATTAGAAACCTATTTTTTCGAAATTCCTTTCAGCTTATTTGAGTCGGAGCGAAAGAAATGTCTTAAAGAAAAGCGTCGCAAGCTGAAAGAGCAAGGAAACACCGATGAAGAAATACGAGCTAAGGAGGAGGAGCTTGAGGCGAATGCGATCACTGAGGTTGATGCGTCGATCCGTCTTCATTTCTTGATCAAAAAATTGATTGAGCAGGGGAATATCGAGCTTTCAAATACAGAACTTAATGAAGAGATCATTCGGCATGTTTCCTCGCGCTCTGCTCTCTCTCGTGAGGAGATGAATAACGAAACTTCTAAAAAAATTGTCACACGGACTGCCTCTTTACTGCTGGAAAAAAAAGCCAAAGCGTATGCTTTAGCTCAAATCTTTCCTGATGAGCAATAGTTCTTGACGCTCTACGCTTGAGGGGACTATAAACGCCTCAAGTGATAAGTAAATCATTTATGGATGCGAAGATGTCATTAATCCCCTATGTTATTGAAGATACCGGTCGTGGTGAACGATCGATGGATATTTATTCCCGTCTTTTAAAAGACAGGATCGTTCTTATTGGTACAGAAATCACTGATCAAGTGGCCAATGTTGTTGTCGCACAACTTCTGTTTTTGATGACAGAAGACCCAAAAAAGGATATTTCAATTTTTATTAACTCTCCTGGTGGATATATCACAGCAGGTCTTGCGATTTATGATACTATCCGTTTTTTGGGGTGCGATGTGAATACCTACTGTATTGGGCAAGCTGCTTCTATGGGGGCTCTCCTATTGGCGGCTGGAATCAAAGGGAAAAGAAAGGCACTTCCTCATAGTCGCATCATGATCCACCAGCCTTCAGGAGGAATCTTTGGAACTTCGGCAGATATTAAACTTCAAGCTGATGAGATTTTGAAATTGAAACACCATCTTGCTCAAATTCTCTCCGATTGTACAGGAAAATCTATCGAAACCATTCTTGAAGACTCGGAAAGAGATTTCTTCATGAGTCCGGAAGAAGCCATTTCCTACGGATTGATCGACGAAATGGTTACGACTACTAAAGTGGCAGGACCTGCTTCATGAAAAAAAATACCAAACAGCTTGCGAGTTGTTCTTTTTGTGGAAGGACAGAAGAGGATGTTTCAAAACTCATTTCAGGCCCTGAAGTGTATATTTGCGATAACTGTATTCGTCTGTGCATGAGTATCTTGGAAAAAAAACCTCAGAAAGAAGAGCAGCTTGCCGAGCTTAAGATTTTAAAACCCAAGGAAATTAAAACCTATCTTGACGATTATATCATTGGGCAAGAGGGAGCTAAAAAAACCATCTCAGTAGCTGTCTACAATCATTATAAAAGAATTCGTTCTCTTCAAGAGAAAAAAGAGGTAGGGTATAGCAAATCGAATGTGATGCTCTTGGGTCCCACAGGCTCTGGCAAAACTTTGCTTGCCAAAACTCTTGCCAACATCCTTGATGTCCCCTTTACCATTGCTGATGCAACCACTCTCACCGAAGCTGGTTATGTGGGGGAAGATGTGGAAAACATTATCCTCCGCCTCCTTCAAGCAGCCGATTATGATGTCGCCCGAGCTGAACGAGGCATTATTTATATTGATGAGATTGATAAAATTGGACGAACCACTTCTAACGTTTCCATTACCCGTGATGTTTCTGGGGAAGGGGTTCAACAGGCTTTGCTCAAAATCGTGGAAGGGACAACAGCTAATGTTCCTCCAAAAGGGGGACGCAAACATCCTAATCAAGAATATATTAAGGTGAGCACAGATAACATTCTTTTTATCGTTGGAGGGGCTTTTGTCAATCTTGACAATGTGATCGCCAAACGATTGGGTAAAACAACCATTGGTTTTGAAGGAACATCTGAGCGTACTCAGGATGCTGAGGTGCAAAAAGATTTTTTGCTTTCTAAAATCGAGCCTGAAGATTTAGTTTCCTACGGAATGATTCCGGAATTTATTGGTCGTTTTAACTGTATTGTTCATTGTAACGAGCTCACCATCGATGACCTCACAAAAATTCTTACGGAACCAAAAAATGCTTTGATCAAACAATATACTCAACTATTTGAAGAAGAAGATGTTAAACTTAAATTTTCCAAAGAAGCTTTAATGGCGATTGCAAAAAAAGCTAAAAAGGCCGGAACGGGAGCGCGAGCTCTTCGTCTGATTTTGGAAAATTTATTGCGGGATCTGATGTTTGAAGTACCCTCCGATGAAACGGTTGCTGCAATCCATATTGAAGAAGAAACGGTTACTGCAAATATCCCTCCTGTGATTATTCGTCGTGATTTTCCAGAAAAAATTGCTTAGATAATGATCTATTCTCGGGCAAGTTTCATAGTTAAAACGCTTGCTGAGGAAGGGTACGTTGCCTATTTTGCTGGGGGGTGGGTACGCGATTATCTTCTTGGAAGCGAGGCAAATGAAATTGACATCGCAACAGATGCTCCCCCTGAGGTAGTTCTTGCCCTTTTCCCTAAAACCGTTTCTGTTGGGATTTCATTCGGAGTGATTTTAGTGATCATTGATCAGATGCAATTTGAGGTTTCAACCTTTAGGCGCGACTTAGAATATCAAGATGGCCGTCATCCCGAGGGGGTTCTCTTTTCTTCCCCGGAAGAGGATGCTAAAAGACGAGACTTCACCATTAATGGAATGTTTTACGATCCATTGACAAAAACGTTATTTGATTATGTAGGAGGCAAGAGCGATCTGGAGAAAAAAATTATTCGAGCCATAGGCGATCCAGAGGACCGATTTAGAGAAGATCGATTAAGGATGATGCGCGCCGTTCGTTTTTCCGCCCGTTTCGGTTTTTCTATAGTCAAAAAGACAGAAGATGCGATTAAACACAATGCCAGAACACTTTTTCCAGCTGTTTCAATGGAAAGAATTTGGCAAGAACTTTGTAAGATGGCTAGCTTCCCCAATTTTGATCAGGCTTTGATCCATCTGATGAGGCTGGGACTTTTACAAGTCATTTTTCCAGAACTTGAGAAGATTTCTCAAATTGACATCGATAAACGGGTCGCTTCCTTCTTTCAATTTCCTAAAGAAACCCCAACCATTCTATTTTTAATTCACCTCTTTCCAGATCATGATCTCTCTTTTTATATCGAGTTATGCCGACGCCTTAAAACTTCTTCTGAGGAACGAAAGTGGGTAGAATTCTTTATCTCTTCCCAGCCCCTTTTTTACGAAAAACAAGATCATTTCACCTGGGCTCATTTTTATGCCAACCCTCGATCGCGTACTGTATTAGGCATTCAATTAATCATACTTGGCAAAGAGCACGCTTTGACAGATGAACATCAAAAGCGGGAGATGCTACTTGCCCCTCACATCAAAAGAATCCAAACTCAATCCCCCCTTGTCACCTCATCTCACCTTAGAGAGCTGGGAATTAAGCCTGGTAGACAGATGGGGGAACTCCTCATGCAAGCAGAAAAGATCGCTATCAACCATCACCTTAATTCTTCTCAGGCTGTTTTAGCAAAGCTCTTTGAAAAGGATTGTAAGTTCCCTAGCTAATTCTCTGTTAGAAGGATAGGTGATATGATCGGGCTTTTTGAGAGGGGGCCCTTTTTTTAAATAAGGAACCAAATTTTTTGGAAAATCCTTTTTATTCAGAACGATTGCATCGTTTTGAGCAGCCTCGATCACTTCTGGAACATCGAGACAAAGGACAGGAGTTCCTAAGATCCGCGCTTCCTTAACAGGCATACCATACCCTTCATAGAGAGAGGGATAAAGATAGAGATGGGCTGCAGAAAAATATTTCGAAGTTTCTTCATCCTCCAAATAATCGAGCTCGTAAACCTGAGGATACTTTTTAAGACAAGATAAATAGGTTTGAATCTTTTGATCTTTCCATCCTTTTTTTCCAATGATCACTAGGGGATAGACCCTTTGCTTTTGTTTCAAAAGAGATAAATAAACGTTTAATGTGGGAGCAAGGTTTTTTCGCGGCTCTTTTGTTCCAAGAATAAGAAGATACCCTCGGTAGCTAAGTCCTCGTTTTTTTAGCCACTCTTTAAGCTCCCCTTCTCTCCATTTTTTTACATTGATTTCTGGCGGAGGGATCACAGCATGGGGTTTTTTGTTATAAAACGTATACAGCCGATCAGCTGTTCCCTTGGAAATAGTGACCAATCGATCAGCTTGTTTGATGAAGTAACCACTCAACAGGCGTAAATAGAGGCGACGAACAATGGTCACCGTAGCGGGTGTCACTAAGTAGGCAAAATCATAAAGAGTCAAAACGGTTTTTAGCTTTCGTCGACGAAATAGGGGGATACATTGTGTTGTCCCCCAAAATAAATCGATTCGATCTTTAAAAAGATGCCAAGCAAGGGTTGTTTGAAACCACAGGGCCTCACTTATAGAAAATCGACGGATGACACGGATATTGGCATAAGAAAAATGGTCAAATAAGGAGGGAGGCTCTCTGAAGGTATAAAGATAAAATGTATCATCAGGACAAAGCGTCATCAGCTCGAGCAAAAGGTAAGTAATGTAATTGCCAACACCCGTTTTTTTTGACGAGAGAGGAGAGATATCTACACCTATACGCATTAAAAGCCTGTCTTTACAGTTAAAATCGAGGATTGTTTTGAGAATTTTTCGACCATTTTAGGCTGATTTTGGCACTGAAGGTTCCACATGGAATGATAAAGACCTTGTTGATTCAAAAGTTCTTGATGGGTTCCAGCTTCAGAAATTTCTCCCTCTTTTAGGACATAGATTTGGTCAGCATCTACAATGGTTGACAGTCTGTGAGCAACAATGATGAGTGTTTTTTGATGTTTGAGGGTTTCGAGAGCCTGTTTAATCAAATTTTCACTGTGACTATCAAGGTGGCTCGTCGCTTCATCGAGAATTAGAATATCAGGATCACGCACAAGGGCACGTGCAAGGGCCAGGCGTTGTTTTTCCCCCCCAGAAAGTCTATATCCTTGATCCCCAATAAAAGTAGCATATTTTTGAGGAAGAGCATCAATGAAAGAATGAGCACAACTCAATCGAGCAGCATGCTCAATCTCTTGATCGGTTGCCGTAGGGTTGCCAAAGCGAATATTATTGGCAATGGTATCATTAAACAAGATTGTATTTTGGGCAACAACCCCAAATTTTTCGCGCCAACTACCTACATGAAAAGTGGAAAGATTGATTCCATCTAAGAGAATGTGACCAGAGGTTGGAAGATACAGTCTCAACAAGAGATCAAGAAAAGAAGATTTTCCTGCTCCTGATCCCCCGACCAGAGCGATGACGCTCCCTTCTGGGATAACCAAATTGATATTTTTTAAAGTGAGTTTTTTTTGTCCTTTATGAGTAAAACTGACACGATCAAAGATGATTTTGGATACCGTATCTTTACAGAGAACTCCCCCCTTCGGTTCGTACTCTTTATCCTCATTCGATAAAAGTAATTTCATCCGTTTAATGGGACCGTAATGAAAAACCACATCCCTGATTCCTGTCGTAAAAATTTGCAGACGCGTGCTCAAGCGATAGGTTAGAGTGAGGAAAGTGAGTAGCGAAGGAAGAAGCCCAGAATCCTTTTCCTTAAGAAAAAAGGGACCGATGATCAGAACTGCTCCGACCAGAAGAATCCCCACTACTTCATTGAAGGGAAGAACAAGTTGATTCCAGTAATTAACTTGTCTTGTTGCCTTGGCAATCGCAGCCAGATTGTGATCGACCTCTTTTAATACTTGACCTTGTCGATTGAAGGTGTAAATGGCACGTAAACCAAAGAGATTTTGAACAGTTTTTTTGTTGAGCCCCACTGTTTGTTGCGATCTTTTTTCCGAAAAGTGCATCATGCGTTTGACAATCACTCTCTGAAAAATAATAAAGAGAGAGAAGAGGGCAAAAGAGATGAGTGTGAGTGGAAGTGAAATGCAAGTCATCACAACCATCAGAGAAAGAATCATCAAAAAAGCCACCAACGATCTGTTGATGGCATCGGTGATCATGCAGACAAAATGTGTGGGAGCCGTCACATAATCGACAAGGTCTCCTGTCCTATAGCGACTCACAGAGGCGAAAGAGAGTCGAAAAATCTGTTGAAAAATCCCTCGTTGCATCTCGGTTTGAATCATGGTCCCAAGCCTAACCACCATGATTTGTCCCAGATAGGCAAAGAGACTCCTGAAAACTTGGAAGATGATGCTCGTTGCGACTAGAACGGAAAAAAGCGAAGTTTCTGAAAATCTTTCTAAAAAATGAGAAATAACTAGCGGGAAGGAAGATTCGATATTCTGTCCAAGAGATGTTAATGCCAGTAAAATCATCGAAAAAGAGATCCCTTCGAGGAGAGCAGCCAACGTATTAAGTATCAATATGAAGAGACTTAATCCAAAAGACTTCCATTTTTTTATAAAAGCCACTTTAATGAGCGAGTTGTCCATATTCCAAGGAATATACTCAATGGAATCTGTTTTTGTCTCCGTTGTCCCTCATCTCAATAGCGAAAAAGGTCATCTTCAAAGCTACCATCAATCCTTAAAGAATCCTCTTGAAAAGAAGGGGATCGAACATCTTGTTTATCTCTCAAAAACAGCTACTTTCTCCCTCCCAATAGGATGGTTCCCATATTTTCATTCGAGAGGGCGAAGCCCCCTTAAATACGGCTGGAATCGATTTCTTGAATTTTCCAAACTTTTTTTAAACAAAAAACAGAGCTGCTTATATTTTCTTGAATCTTTTGGAACACTCGACTTTTTTGCATTTTCTCTTGCTGCCAAACTATTTCTTTCAAAAAAAAATCGTCTAGCTCTCCTATTTCGTTATGACCTTCCTTTTGGACGGCCATCTGGGAAGGTTCAGTCTCTCCTTTTCAAATGTTTAAAAAGAAAATTTAAAAAGAATCTTTTAGGTTTTACGGATACTGAACTTCTGAGAACGTGGTTTTTACAGAAGAACATCGATCTCAGAGTTGTTCCGATTCCTATTGGTTCAAGCTTTATCAACCTGAATTTTGAGGCGTCTTCCCCAAATTCAGAGGAGTTTGTGTCGCAGACCTTAGGATTTTCAATCGAAGAGAATGGCCAGAGGCCATTTACAAGATGGAAAATCCTAGGAAAAGCAAGTAAACTTCCTGAAAATGAAGAAGTAAAATGCAAAGCAACACAGCGTTCTCTCGAAAAGATCTGTTGGTGGCCAGGAGAACCCCGTATGCAAAAAGGACGTGAAGAAATTAAAAAACTTCTTGAACTTAAGGATCCAAGCATTGATTTTTTTTGGCTTGTCACCTCTTGTGCCGTTCCCTTTCCAGACACACCCCGCTTGCTTAAAATCAAAGATATTTTGACTCCTATTGAATATCAGGAACAATTTTTTCGATCAGATATCATTCTTCTGCCTTATGATCCATGCATTTACAAAAGGGGAAGCTCTTCAATTTTTGTTGAAACGGTGATTTATGGAAAAATGCCTTTAGTGAAACAAGGGAGTTGGCTCAGTTACGAGTTAGAACGGTTTAACTTGTTTGAATTGATCATCAACTGGTCTTGCTCCGATTTTTTTTCTCATCTCAAACAACTTACGGAAAATATAAAGGTTTTAGAAAAGCTAAAGCAGATGCAGGAGGCATACAAAGAGTATCACACTCCCTCAAATCTTGTTTCAAAAGTTTTGAGTCACTATTCAGTCGAAATCTAGAGTCTTCAAGTTGCTTGGGGATCACCCATTTTATGTAAAAAATTTTTAATCCGAATTTGCTTCACAAGCGAGGGCGAAAAGAGCTATCCTTCTGCAAATGATTGATCAATCAGATGCTTTAAATCAAGAACAGCAAATCGCTGTTGCTCACACCGAAGGGCCGCTTCTCGTATTGGCTGGAGCTGGCTCTGGAAAAACTCGGATCGTTACCCATCGAATTGCCCATCTCATCGAAAGTGGAGTTGACCCTAGCTGTATTCTTGCCGTTACCTTTACTAACAAAGCTGCCGGCGAAATGCAAGAGCGGATGCAACACCTTGTTCATACAAGGAATCTAAGTGATTTTCCTACCATTTGCACTTTCCATAGCTTGGGGGTCAAAATTCTAAGGGAATCAATCTCTCATCTCGGCTATCACTCTTCCTTTGTCATCTATGATGAAGAGGATAGTCTCAAGTTAATACGAGGATGTTTAAAAACTCTTGGAGTCAGCAATGAGGGTCCCAAGCCCAAGCAGTATAAAACGTTTATTTCTTACGCCAAAAATCAGATCTTCGATCCTGATCATGTCAGGGCCGAAGATCTCCCCCTCAATATCGCACAAAGCTTTCCATCTGTTTATACTCTTTATCAAGAACGACTTAAAGAAGCTCATGCGTTAGATTTTGACGATCTTTTGTTTTTAACCGTCAAATTATTTAAAGAACATTCTAATGTTTTAACTTATTACCAAAACCGATGGCACTATCTTTTGATTGATGAGTATCAAGACACCAATCGGGCTCAGTATCTGATCGCACGGATGCTTGTCGAAAAAAATCATAATCTTTTTGTTGTTGGAGATCCTGATCAATCAATCTATTCGTGGCGAGGAGCCAATATTAAAAATATTCTTAATTTTGAGAATGATTATCCAGGAGCTCGGATTGTCCGTCTCGAACAAAATTATCGAAGTCGTTCCAATATCCTTGATGCTGCTAACGCCCTTATTTTGAATAATTTTAGCAGGTATGAAAAAAATCTTTGGAGTGCTCGCGGTCCGGGAGAAAAAATTTTCCTTTATGTTGCTGATAGCGACCGGGAGGAAGCTGGATTTGTGATCGACGAAATCGAGCAGCTTCGAAAAAGATATGGAATCCCTCGCAAGGAGATGACCATCTTTTATCGCACGAATTTTCAGTCACGCGTTTTTGAAGATTTTCTTTTAAGAAAGCAGATCCCCTACATCATTGTGGGAGGTATTTCTTTTTACCAGAGGCGGGAAATCAAGGATGTTTTAGCCTTTCTTCATCTTCTTATTTCCGACACCGATTTTATCTCCTTTTCCCGCACCATCAACCTCCCTAAACGAGGAATTGGTGAGGCAACCATTGAAAAAATTCGCCTTGGGGCTCATCAATCAGAAGAATCTCTTTTAGCCTTTTGTAAGCGATTGGGGACTCGGGAGAAAATAGAGATTCCGATTCGCTTGGGAGATAAGCAACGGATCAATTTAAAAGAATTTGTTTCTATGCTTGAAGAGCTCAAAGCTCTTTTAGGAGAAATTTCTCTTGCTAAGCTTTGCATCGAGACTGTACGTAAAACGGGGTATATTGAAACCCTTAAAGAGGAAAAAGAAACATTTGAAGATCGGAAGGCCAATGTGGAAGAATTAATTTCTAAAGCTGCCGAATGGGAAATTTTAAATGATTCAAATTCCCTCGCCGATTTCCTTGAGGAACTTTCTTTGAAGACTACTTTAGATGAAGCTGAAGTAGCAGACGACAAAGTGAATCTGATGACTCTTCATAATGGAAAGGGACTAGAATTTACCGTAACGTTCTTGGTTGGTATGGAGGAAGATCTCTTTCCTCACGCAAATTCAAGAGAAAATTATGAATCAGTAGAAGAAGAACGTCGATTGTGTTATGTAGGGATGACAAGGGCAAAGGAGCGACTTTATCTGAGTGCAGCAAGTTCTCGTTTTTTGTGGGGAACACACCGGATGATGCGGCCAAGCCGTTTCTTAAAAGAAGTCCCCAAAAAATACATCGAGCGTTTGAGATGACTAAAAATCAAATTTATCTTGGACAGTCACAAAACCTCAGGCAAATTCAGCGTTTGATTCTCACTCCTCAAATGCAGCAGGCTCTTCATCTTTTGCAGCTCCCTGTTTTAGAGTTGTCTGCCGTGATTGAAGAGGAACTTGAGAAAAATCCACTTCTTGAATATTCCGGGGATGAACCTTTCATGTCCAAAGAAGAAACGGAAAACGAACAAACTGAATCCTTCGATGAGGCAGGGGCTGAAGTCGTGATCTCGAGTGTTAAAAGAGATGAAGATTTAAGAGTTTTCCTAGAAAGTTCTATTGCTTATGAAAGCTCTCTCTTTGACCACTTGATGCAACAAGCTCACGAGGTCTTTGCTCATCCAAAAGAAAGGGAACTCGCTCAGATTTTAATTGGCAATTTCGATCATCAAGGATTTTTATCATCCCCTCTAGAAGAGATTGCTTGTGTTCACAACTGCACGTATGATGAATTATTGCCCATCTTAAAACAGATTCAAACCTTTGATCCTATCGGTATTGGAGCTGCCAATTTGCAAGAATCCCTACTTATCCAATTAGAAGCCCTTGGAAAAAAGGAAGCTTTCGCTTACAAAATTGTCTCTGATCATTTCTCTTCTATGCTTCACAACAAGATTCCTCAGATCGCTAAGTCTCTCGGCTTAACCCCAAAGAGAACTCGAGAGGTGATAGAAAAAGAGATCGCTCATCTGGATCTTCATCCGGGGACAAGTCGTCCCTCTTCACGAACCCAAGAAGCTCTCCAGGCCATTACTCCAGATGTCAATTTAATTGAAACAAGCGGCGAATTCGTAATCGAGGTAAGCGATGAAGGGATTCCCCCTTTAAAGCTTAATCATAGCTACTTAAAACTTCTTGAAGATCCTACTGCTCCAAAGGAGACTAAAGAGTATATCAAGGAAAGGATTGCTTCGGGTAAATGGTTGATTCGAAATCTTCAGGAAAGACATCATACTCTCTACCGAATTACTGAGGAGATCCTCAGATATCAGAAACACTTTTTCGCTTCTTTCGAGGGAAAACTGCTCCCTTTAACCATGAAGGCTGTGAGTGAAAAGTTATCTATTCATGAATCAACAGTTGCACGCGCCTGCGCTAACAAATATCTCAGCTGCCCTAGAGGAGTTTTCCCCTTTCGTTATTTCTTCACTCATGCCTATGTGACAGAAAGTGGAGAGCTGCTTTCTTCAAAGACTGTCAAAGAGCTTCTTATATCTATTGTCAACAAAGAAGATAAGAGAATCCCTCTTTCCGACGAGATGATTTCCAGTATGATCAAGGAGCGTGGAATTCCGTGTGCACGCCGCACAGTTGCCAAGTATCGTCAAGAATTGGGGATCGGGAGTACCATCCAGCGCAAACTCTACATTTAATCGGTAAATTTTTCTTTTTTATGAATCTTTCCCCTGAATTAAAAGCTGAGCTTGAAAGGCGTGCCAGGCAAACAAAGGACAGGCATGAGCACACGCGGTTATGTGTAATTTTAGCTAGGAGTGAGGGGATGTCACCGGAACTAATAACCTGAGTTTTGGGTTGTCTTCCTCTGAATCCGAGGGAGAAAAACCCAAAACTCAGGTTAATAGCACAGGCACACCGCATAAGCATGCAAAGCATATACCGCTATCTAGAGGAATATGAGTCAAAGGAGAAGTCAAAACACTGCCGACGACAAGCTCGCAATATTCCGAGTTTGACAGCTAATTTTTGTAGTAGATTTAGTTGCAATGAGTTATGAGAAATAAATCCGAGTGTGACACTACATTTTGAGAAGATAGCGTAATCTAGATAACCGCAATGTGCTTTAGCAGTTTTGGAGGCAGAGAAGCTCCAATAGCTTTAAGAAGCTGCGCAGCATTGCCTTTGATATCATTCCTAACCCAAACAAGATTTCCTCTGAGCTTGACTGGCATAGTCCTTACTTCCGCTAATTCTTGCATGGCCTCTATACTCAGGCGGATTTAGTTTGAGAAGATTTTTGAAAATAGCGTGATTTTTTTTCACATTCATGACATAAGGCCTGTCCTATGGAACAACCTTAAATCTTATAGAAAGATTTTGGAGATTTTTTCATAAAAAAGCGACTTACAATCAGTATCATGAGAATTTTGCAGCCTTCAAGAAGGCAGTAAATACATTTTTTGACTCAATACCCAGCTTTTACGGGGAGTTAAAAAGCTTATTGGTTAAAAAATTTTATATAATAAATTCTCAAACTAAAATTACCTGAGTATATACAGAACCCTACTATTGCTTCGGACCTCGATAATTTGATCGAGCCAACTGATCCAAGTGGCGGCTGGTGACACGAACGTTGGGTCTAGGCCTATAAAGAAGTTACATGGCAATTTGTAACGGTTCGATTTCTCTTTTGTGTTGAGCGGCTTTCCAAAGGTCGTAATGACTCTGTTGATTTTATTAATCATGCATTTATTATAATATAATAAAACAATAATCAAAACAACAGTAAATAAAGATTGTATAATCTTTATATTAATGCCTTTGCAAAAGATTGGGATCGAAGAGGGGAGATCGTCCAAAAATTCTTCAGTCCCAAAATAATAGACATCTTGCATAAGTCAGTTTCGTGCCCGTGAGCGTGCCCGTGCCGGTGCCCGACCCTACCCATATGTATGCTGCACCCCTACCTACGTATCATCTTGATCAGCATAGAAACAATACGTATCAAAAACTCTCTCCCATCTACTCAAGAAGAACAGACAATAATTGCCAACGATAAGAGTGGATTTTTTTTTGCTCTATGATTGAAGCGCTTGTTTGAGGAGATGAACGAGAAAACAAAAGTATCTCCCGGTCGGTTAAACCCAAAGCAAGTCGTCTGGCCTTTATTCGACTATCCAAAAGGGTTGTTAAGTTTTTGATACATTGATGAAAATGCTTTTGTTTCCATGCCAAGCGAAGTATTAAGAAAATAGAATAGCCCATAACCCCCCCTAAAGCAAAACCTTGCGCCAAAGGAATGGAAAAAAAGCTTAAAAAAGCAAAGCTTACAATAAGACTCAAAAAGCAAAAACTTTCCCAATCAGATTGAAGAAGGGGTCCAAAATAACGTCGAAAAGGAGATTTGGACGTTTGATAAGCCAAAACTTCCTCAAAAAGGGGTTCATCAAATTGTAGACGCACTGCATGGACAAGTTCATGAGCAAGAATCTCATCTTTATGATAGATTCCGAAAAGAGAGCCTTTTTTTTCAAAAGAAGGGTGAAGTTGTAGACTCACGTTATTCCCCTCTATCCAGGCGCAACCACCTTGAAAAAACGTGAGCCCCTTTCGGCTGTAGAAGATTTCGACCCAATTTGGATGAAAACCAAAAAGATCAGTGAAAAGCGGAGCAGAAAAACCCCTTGAAGGATGCGAAGAGTTTACTCTTTTCCAAAAGCTTTGTTTTGATTCATAGGGACCAATAATCAGCCCTTGATCAAATGTCTTTTTTTTCAGCAACTGACGAATCCTTTTCAACTTTAAAAAAATCTATAATTGGTTGGCTGATTAAAGAAAAATTAAAGTCTCGGTCCTCATGGATCTTTTCGAGCATTTTATGGGTTGACTTACAACTTCTGTTTTTAAACAGTTCCCGTTTGATCGTATTTTTCTCAATAGCATATTGCATCATTATCCATCGCTCAAGACTTGTTCTGATCACCCCTTCCAACCTTTCCAGGTGAAAACGAGTATTTTTTTTAATAAACTTTTTTTGAACTATAAGATGCTGTTTTGAGAAGAAATTTTGTTTGTCATTCAATTTCATACCGTTCAAGTTTGTTTCCCCCGCTAACTCTGTTTTCTTTGCAACTATTTTTTCTAAAATCTTTTCTTTTTGTGAGCCTCCGATAGAGGGACCTTTCATTTGGAAGGTCGTTTTAATGATTTCTCTCATCCATGCATCAATCAAATCTTTATCAGAAAAAAGTTCTTTATAAAGAGAGTTGCACTGAAGGCTGTCTTTAAGTTGAACATATAAGAGTTTTTTCAGAGAGTTGCAGTAGAGTTCGTGGTTTTTAAATAAAAGAGAACCAAATCTTGGAGTGGGTTTTGGAAAAGATTTTACAATTTCTGCATCATCAGGCAAACACTCAGGTTGATCACCAAAATAATCGAGCAGCTCAGAAAACGTCATCTTCTCGATCATTTTTCCCTCGGGTAAGGGATACCGTTGCTTATCCATTTTTTTTGCCATCAGACGAAACACTTTGATCATCATTTCAGATTTTCCTTTGCCGGTCTGGCAATAGGGATCCATAGCATAACGATCTTTAAAAAATGACTCCCAAACCTTTTTTTCGACATTAGATAACTCACAATGATCACTAGGCTTATGGAGTCTCTCAGGGAAAAATTTTTCCTTAAATTGAGGAAGGACCTCGAAGAGGTAACGAAAACGAGTTTCTATGTAACCACTGGGATGGCAATGGGGAAATCCAGCTCCTCCATCGTGTTTGATTAAACTAATTTTAAATTTTTTAGATTCCCATCTGTTGTTATTCCATACCCTTTCACGGGCAGTTCCCGTGATAAATAGGGACTGAAGAAGCTGTTGCTGATGGGAAAGGGGAGCATCTTCATTCTTTTTGTTACTCAAAAAACGACGCACTTTTTCTTTAAATGTTTTGGCATCGCAAGGAGAGTTGAGTTGGCCTGGCTTAAACAATGTATGAACAAATTCTTCTATCTTATCTTTTGATATTGGAAAAAAAAATGTCGTTTCTGGACCAACGGGAGTCATAAGATCCACGACAGGAGACAGATTCTTTTCATTCACTTTTTTGACCAATATATTATCGAAGTGGCAATCAATATCGCCCACGAGATAGTTGTGAAGAGCAATTCTGTCGAGCAAAGCCGAATCTAGAGTTGGAATACGGGACAATTTGGGGTTAAGCCATTTTGCCAATCGATTATTGGGAAGTTTTTCATAGAGGTAACGAACAAAAGGGCGAGGAAGATAATTAAATTTCTTTGATATCCCAAAAAAGCTTCCAATAGACTCACATCCCTCGACGAAAAGTTGAGCCGAAGAGGGTTTAGAAGTCATATTGATAAATTGATCACTTTGAATTTGCTTTTTTACTGTCGGGGGGACAAAACTAGGGCTGAATCTCTGCCATTTTTCGGACAACATTTCAGAAGTGGGCTCGAAGTTTCCTCTCAGGCTGCGGGGGCCTGAGCTAAATATTTGTTTAATTGGAGCGTACCATTTGGGGTTATTGATTCCATAAGGGCCTTCATCTCCCGGCTTAATAACCAAAATTTTATTTCCATAACGGTTGAAGGCATAGCGGGCTCCTCCGCTTCCCCCCTTTCCAATATTTTTCATTCGTAGACCCAGCTGTTGAGCCAATTGAAATTCTGCATAAATGAGTTCAAAAAAAGCCGTTTGAACAAACTCTCTTTCAACGAAATACCCGACCGAATCATTGATGAAGTCCCTGGTGAAATCTTCTAAATGATCTTGATTGCCGGCGATCAAAACCTCTTTCATCATTTCAATCTTAGGATATTTTTTCAAATGCAACTCACTTTTAAGCCCTTCTAAACTCATAATAAGCCGCCTTTGCTTTTTGATATATTTGGGGAAAAGGAAATTTTGCAAAGCCGTTTCAGATGCTGACTCAGGAATGGCTGAACGATTATAAACTCGAGGACTCATCCGAGCCATCGTCCCCTTTCCAAAAAGATACTGTTTAAATATAATGTTGTAGATGAGATCATGATCGAGATAGTGCTGAGCTTCCGTTTCAAAAACTTCGTTGAGTGAAGCGAGCGTTGTTTTTATACAGTCCTTAACTTTTTTCTGTTCTTTTGTTTTTAAAATTAAATACTTAAGACGCCCCCACAGCCCTTTTATTTTTCGCAACTTTTCCATTTTTTCATCATATCGATAAATAGTTCCTTTCTTTCTTTTAAAAAGCTTATAGAGATTGTAATTATCTTTAGATGTGCCCGTTTTTATTTGATAAATCCGTAGCAAGGGTTCTTCTTCTGCAAAAAGAAGATGAAATTTGTCTGTTTTAAGATCGAGATATTTGCATCGCTCTTCCACGCTAAACGCGAGACGGACTATATTTTCCTTAAGAGCCAAAAGAGAAAGTCTTGTCCCTTTACTCAAGGAATGATTTCGAAAATAGGGATTTTTCTCAAAGAGATCACGGATCACATAACTCTGCACTTTAAGAGCATCTTGTTTCTTAGCATGTTTAGACAGATTCTGTTCATCTTCTGAGGAAGGCAGCTTATTAAGTTCTTCATTCCAACAAGTAAAAGTGTGTTGGATGGTCAATTTAACTTTTTTATCTTCTCCTCCCAGGAGATTTTTAAAGGCATAGCCAATACATCCAAAAAGCGAAGAAACCTTTTCAATCCGGTATCCTACGATCACGTCTTTTGTGTTCTGTTTTTTTTTAATAGGAATAGCCCTCAATCGATCTCCTTTTTGACTCATAAAGAGTTGATAGAGATTATCTTGGGCAATCTCATCTCTAAAATAAAGTGAAGACTTGAAATAAGGGATGAGATTTTTTTGAGCGAGTTCTTTAGAAGGCACATCAAAGAAGACTTTTTTGTCCTTACCTAATTTGTAACACACTCGCACCATGTCGCGAGGGAGATTCATCACTGAAAGAGGATCTTCTTTTTCCAGCATGGATAAATTGAAAATATTTTGTGGTAGTGAACCGATGGGCCCTTTTTTGTCAAAAAGACGTGGTAAAATATAGCGATAGGTGCACATTCTCCTATCAAATTCTGTCGGTTCGTTCAAAAATTCCTGATCAGATATTTCTTGTTTAGATTCTTTCTGTTCATGCAGAAAGTCTGAGATCTCTCGAATCGCAGGAAGAATGGTTTGTTGCGTCTTTTGATCTTCTCTCCTTTTATGAAAAAAATACCAAACCCAAGTCTTAAATCCCTTAACTTGTCTGAGTTTTCCTTTCTCCCCTTCAGCTTCACTCGTATAAAAACGATCTTTTCCATTATAGGACAAAATGATCCGCAGATTGTGCTCTATCACTTCATCGACTTTTTCTCGAGAAAGAAAGACATTGCTTAGCAATTCCTCTTTTTCTGGCAAGGCCCGAGAATAAAATGGTTTAAGATTTTCACTGCGAAAATGTAATTTAATAAAAGTCATCTTCTTCCTGTCTTCATCAAAATTTAATCCCTCCATTATACATAATGGATGTTAAGAAAGTAAATGATACCAATTTCCGTCCGGGAAAAACAGCCTTACTTTGACCCCCATCATGATACCCACTTAAGGTAAATGAAAGATTAAGTTCGTCTAAATCTAAAGTTATCTTTTGATAAATTTATCTCGAAAATACAGATGAATAGGACAGAGATCTCATCTTACTTCGTAATGAGTGAGTTTTTCGACACGTTAAGATAAAGTTTTACATTCTGTCTAGAAATAGAGTACAATCGGGCTATCATTAACACAAATCGTCAGTTTTCGAAGAAAAGTGTTCGGTTTGACTTTATGAATTCATGAAATTTGCCTACCAACCTCGAATCTCTCGTCATCCTTTCGCATATTCCCAATCTAGGCCCAAGACGGATCTTATCTCTTATCGAGCAAATTGGATCTCCTCAAGAAATTCTGAAAGTATCAAACGATAGAATTAAAAAGATTTCTTCAAAACTTGCCTGCTCTCTAAATGGTTGGGAGAAAATAACCGCGTGGAAAGAAGATCTTAAAATCGTAGAAAAAGAGGGAGTTCGTCTTCTTCCTTACTATGATTCACTTTATCCTTCTTCATTATTTGATTTGCCTGATCGTCCCCTTATTTTATATATCAAAGGACAGGTGGAAAATCTTCAAGAAGAAATGATTGGAATCATTGGAACACGTGCTGCAACCGTGTATGGCACTGAACTTGCAAATGCAATAGGAAGAGTTGTTGCTCAAAGTGGCTATATCGTTGCGAGCGGACTTGCTCGCGGAATTGATACCTCCGCACATAAAGGAGCCCTTCTGATGGGAAAAACAATGGGGATTGTGGGATCTGGACTAGCCAATCTCTATCCACAAGAAAATAAAGAATTGGCAGAAAAAATAGGTAGAAAGGGAGTCGTGATCTCCGAATTACCCATGTTTGCCCCTCCCACAAAATACACTTTCCCGAGAAGGAACAGGCTAGTCGCTGCATTGTGCCGTGCTCTTATTCTTGTCGAATCTCCTCTTAAGGGAGGCGCCATGATCACTATGGAATTGGGGAAAAAACTAAATAAACCACTTTTTGCCTTTCCTGGGAGAGTGGATGATGAGAATTTTAGAGGAAATCATGATCTTTTAAAAAAAGGAATAGCAAGATTAATAGAAAATGCAAACGATCTCCCCTTTATCGATCCAAGAAAGGAAAAGATAAATAAAATTTCAAATATTTATTCTGCTGAGGAACAAAATCTCTTAATCCTTATGAAAAAGGAAGAAAAATCGATCGAAGAACTTGTTTTGTTGACACAATTACCTGTGATGAAATTGAATACTCTCCTTACGAAGCTTATTTTGAAAAAAACAGTGAAAGAATTTCCCGGCAAAAGATATAAGCGGATGATTTAAAATGGGTACTAAAAAAGCTTTAATTATTGTCGAGTCTCCGACTAAGATTAAGACACTCAAGAAGTTTCTTCCTAAGGAAACTCTCTTTGCTTCGTCACTTGGTCATGTGCGCGATCTTCCTGAAAAGGGGTTTGGCATCAATGTTGAGAATGATTTTGAACCTGATTACCAGATCCTTCCTGGCAAAAAAGAGGTGATCGCAGAACTAAAAAAACTCGCCAAACAGGCTGATGTTGTCTATCTCTCCCCAGATCCCGATCGAGAAGGAGAAGCAATTGCATGGCATATCACAAGCATTCTTCCCCAACAGACTGTAATTAAGCGAGCAGCTTTCAATGCAATCACCAAAGAAGCGGTTGAAGAAGCGATTGCTCATCCTAATGAAATCAACCTTACTCTAGTCAATGCACAACAAGCACGACGACTTCTCGATCGAATTGTTGGCTATAAATTATCTCCTGTTCTTGCACGAAAAGTGCAAGGAAGGGTAGGTATTTCAGCTGGACGAGTACAGTCTGTTGCTCTTAAGTTGGTCGTCGATCGAGAAAAAGAAATCGAAGCCTTTATCCCTATCGAATACTGGAATATAGGGGCTTTGCTCACAACCGAAAGAAGTGCAAAACCCTTTCATGCACGCCTTTATTCAGTTAGAGGGAAGCGATGGGAAAAAGAACCCCTTCCCCAAAAAGAGATTTATCTCATCAATAATGAGGAAAAAGCCAGGCAACTTGTCGAGCAACTGAAAAGAGCCTCTTATATTGCCTCCAAAGTGGAAAAAAAAGAAAAAAGACGACACCCTGAGCCTCCGTTCATCACCTCAACTCTTCAACAAGAAGCCTCACGCCATTACCGTTTTTCGGCCAGTAAAACCATGACTGTAGCACAATCTCTTTATGAAGGGGTTGATATGAAGACAGAAGGGGTTGAGGGGTTGATCACCTATATGAGAACTGACTCTGTTCGTGTCTCGCCTGAAGCTCTTCAAAAAGCGAGAGGCTACATCAAGAAAAAGTATGGGCTCAACTTTTTACCCGACACTCCTCGGCACTTCAAATCAAAAAAAACAGCTCAAGATGCTCACGAAGCCATCAGACCTACCAACTTCGATCATCCACCTGAGAAAGTACAGCCTTTTTTAACCAAAGATCAATTTGCTCTCTATTCCTTGATCTGGAAACGCTTTATCGCTTCTCAAATGATGCATGCTGTTTACGACACCGTTTCTGCTGATATTGACACGGATCAAGAAATTGTTCTCCGTACAACAGGATCGATTCTCAAGTTTCAGGGCTTTTTGGCTGTATATGAAGAAAAAGAAGATGAAGAACCCGAAATGAACCCTAATGAACATAGTCTCCCTGATATCAATGAGGGGGATTCTTTATCTCTTATAGAAGTGCAATCCGAACAAGCTTTCACCAAACCTCCTCCCCGTTTTTCAGAGGCTTCTTTAGTCAAAGAATTGGAAAAATCGGGGATAGGCCGTCCTTCTACCTATGCCGCCATTATGAATAAGATTCAACGGCGTGAATACACCGTCAAGGAGAATCAAAGACTGATACCAACCGAGTTGGGGCGCGTGATCGCCGCTTTTTTGGAAACCCACTTCACTCAAATCATGGATGTTGGATTTACAGCTTCGATGGAGGATACCCTTGAGTTGGTGGCTGAGGGTAAAAAAGAATGGAAATCGGTAATTCGAGAATTTTGGGATAAATTTATTCCCACAGTTGAAACAGCTGAGAAGGAAGCCTTCGTTCCTAAAATTGAAACGGATCTTCCCTGCCCAAAATGTTCTGCTCCTCTTTTAAAGATATGGTCTAAATCGAGATATTTTTATGGATGCTCTAAATATCCAGAGTGTGATTACACTGCATCGATAGAACAGCAAAGCTTCAACAGGGAGGATTATAATCCTGATTTCGATTGGGATCAATCGTGTCCTCTTTGTGAAAACCCAACCACTCTTCGTCATGGGCGCTATGGTCCTTTTTTAGGTTGCACGCGTTATCCGGAATGCAAAGGAATTGTCAATGTTCCGCGCAAAGGGGAAGAAATTGTCCCACAAGCCGACACCCCTCCTTGTCCAGCCATTGATTGTGATGGGAAAATCGTCTCGCGACGCTCCCGTTTTGGAAAAACGTTTTACTCCTGTTCCAACTTTCCCGACTGTGATGTCATTGTGAATGAACTGGATCAATTAAAGACAAAATATCCCGATCATCCCAAGACAGCCTATGTCAAGAAAAAGCGTGGCGGGCAGAAAGGAAACAAGGGAGGCTCTTATTCTCCCTCAAAAGAATTAAAGGCTGTCATTGGCGAAGGAACCTTCACCCGCGGCGAGGCAACCAAAAAGCTTTGGGAATATATCAAAACAAACAAACTGCAAAATCCTGAAGACAAACGGGAAATCATTCCAGACGAAAAACTAGCGACAGTCTTTGGGGGAAGTGAACCAGTGAACATGTTTAAGTTAGCTGGCCTGATTGGTAAGCATCTTAAAAAGTAGGAATCTTTTATACCCATTCCACTTCAAGAATCGGTTTTTGGCAATGTCAAGGCCTTAAATTGTCTGTCAATCTGTTTCGGTATACTCGGGCTTTGTTTGTTTAGCAATTTTACGCTCTTCTTGACCCAATCGTCCAAATTCATGACCATCATAATCAACAAACTTAAAAAATGCCTCAAAAGCAGGAACGGCCTCAATCACCTGACGAGCCATCTCTTGCGCCACAAAGCGATAATTAGGATGCCCTGCAGCTTGCGAACGAAGCTCGCATAGCCATTGCAATGCTCTTAAATTGACATGAAAATAATACCGGACATTATAGGCCATTGGAACAATGTATTGAGCTTCCTCAGCCAATTCAATCGCCATTTTGGCATGTTCCTCTTTTGCACGAGACATCGCATCACGATAAATTTTTTCCATTGGTGTATCTAGAAGGTCTGAGGGAAGCGTAAATCCATAATCGCATGTTAGCAATTGCCTTTCCTGAGTTAACATCCGATGCCGATGAAGATCTCGATAAATTCCAAAATCTGCCACAATTTCAAATGTAAACTGAGCATGTTCCAACGCTCTAGGTGATTTGTGTCGCCTATGTTCCCGCATGGTTGAGGCCGCATCGAAAATTTTAGCAAGTTCCTCGTGAGACAAATTACGACAATGATTTTGAAGAGTTTCAAGGGAATAGTGATTAAATCGATAGAGCAAGACTCCAGCTACCTTATAAGGGCCATCAGGATCGTGACTGATCAATTTGACTCCTGGTTTGGTCTCAGCGGAAACTACCTGTTGATGATCTGTCACATTTTGCAGTTCAGCAAGCAGAGCATCGCAAAACTTGGAATAACTTTCGTGATGATGATGATGGCATTCAGCCCTACGAACAAAAGAAGGGATCACCTTGGAGAGTTCATCATAGGTTCCTTTTCCTACGTCTTGCAATTCTGCCAAGGGGTGACAATGTAGGCGATGAATGAGCTGTTCCCAAAATCGCCCATTTCCATAAACCCCCATGTTTGTGAGGGTGCCGGCAGGAAGAAGCCCTCGCAGACAATCCAAAACACGAGCACGAAGGGCCGCCACATAGGCGGCTTTTGATGAATCGGCATCTTTAGGAAACTTTTTTTCCATCATTTCTGTGACTTTTGGGATTAACTTTGAGTAAGTATCAAAAAGCATATCACATATTTTGAGATAGGTTTCTTTGTAAGCAGAAGTCATCAAAATGGGTTCTCGATAATAAAGGTACTCTCCATTCACCTTTTGATCAAAATAGATATAGCGAGTCGATTTCTCAAGAGGCGATCCCCCAATCCGGCTATCTTCAATGATTTTAGCTCCGATCATCGAAATATTTTCAATGGCCAAATGAGCTCCTCCTAACTCTCCAATCGAATCGTCTCCATATCCATCAAGAATGCGATCATAAAAGTTTTGTGCTTTTTTAATGGCGATCACCTGATTCTCTGGATCCTCCTTTTCAACAAACCCATCCTGACCCACAATAGCGTCAAATGCGGTTTCTTCACCCAAAACAAATTCTTTGAGAAGTAATGATCTAAGCCCTAAGCTAGAACGAGAATAACGAGAAAAAAGAGCTCCTTTTATCACTTCAGGAAGATTTCGCAATACAAAGACATTCCCCTTCGTATTTGTGACAAAACGTTCTAAAATTTTTATTTGAGTTTCTGTAAATTCTTCATAGCTTCCCATATTATCCCCAGCCCTTTCAGGCAAAAGAAAAAGCCTGCCACATTTCTACTCCTTCGATCAAGAAAAATTCACACTTTTTTCATTGTGGAAAACCTGTCTATAAGTTGTCGGTGTGTTGTCGATTTCTACAAGAGAAAATGTCCATAACTGTCCGCTTGTTTATAACTTTCCAACAATTGACAAGTTGTCAACGCATTATCGACACGATTTTGTCGGAGAAAAAGCAAGCCTTTTATCAACATTTCCACCGCTTCTGAAGAGGAAGAGAAATCTATTAATTAAAGTAATCTCTTCTTCAAAAATTGATGAATCAAGTAGCCTTGCCTTATGATTTTTTATCGCCCTCGTCGAAACCGCAAAAGCCAAGCAATTCGCGATCTTGTTCAAGAAAATGTTTTGGTATCCACAGATCTTATCGCTCCTTACTTTGTGAAGGAGGGAGTGAGATTGCAAGAAAAGATAGAAAAATTCCCGAACGTTTATCGCTTTTCCATTGATCTTTTAGTAGAAGAAGCAAGGGAACTTAAAACGTTAGGAATTCCCGCAATGGCCCTTTTTCCTGTAATTGCTCCCAGCCTCAAATGTGAAACAGGGAAAGAGGCACTTAATCCAAACGGACTTATCCAACAGACAATTTCTACTGTTAAAGGAGAAGTTCCCGACATTTGTCTTATCTCAGATATCGCCCTTGACCCTTATACTACAGCTGGGCATGACGGAATTGTGAGTGACAAAGGAGAGATCTTAAATGATGAGTCCGTCAATCAATTGGTTAAGATGGCCCTTACTCACGCCAAGGCAGGGATTGATATCATTGCCCCTAGTGATATGATGGATGGACGAGTAAAGATGATCAGACAGGCTCTCGACCAAAGTGGATATTCTCATGTAGGTATTCTTTCCTATGCGGCAAAATATGCTTCTAATTTTTATGGACCCTTTCGAGACGCTTTGGGTTCAGTTCCTTCATTTGGAGACAAAAAGGGATATCAGATCAATCCCGCTAATAGAAGGGAAGCCTTAAGAGAACTTTATTTGGATGAAATGGAGGGGGCAGATATTCTTATGGTGAAACCCGCCCTTCCTTACTTAGATGTGATCTATGCAGCAAAAGAGCTGTCTAACCTCCCTATTGCAGCTTATCAGGTGAGTGGAGAGTACTCCATGATCAAAGGAGCGGCCCAGAATGGCTGGATCGACGGAGAAAAGGTGATGATGGAAACGCTTCTGTCTATTAAACGGGCTGGAGCCGATATGATTTTCACCTACGCTGCTAAAGAAGTGGCAGAGACACTGATGACCTTATAGGGTTGAATGTGGAAAGTCCGAGGTATTTAGGTCTAGCGTCTGTCTGCATTGATGATCTCAAACAGGGAACGACCCGTGGTCGTCAATGCTCCTGCATCCCGTAGCCAAGCTGCAAGTCCATAGTTGAAAATGCGTTTACTGCTATGTTTAAAGAAAAAGTCTAAGGGAAATTCCAGAGCTATCCCCCTGTTATAGAATGTTTCTCCGTGCATCTTATCCCCGGCATCTGTGAGAGTGATCCATCCTGTGAGGCGCAGTCCATTTTGAAAGTAACGGGTCACTTCTAGGCAACCTCCTTTATCACGAGCAAGAAATTGACCTGCGCTAATCTTTGATGTGACTGAAATTTCTGGAAAATCAAAATAAAGAGTTAAAAACCATTGCTCTAAGGTTGAATAATATTGATAAGTAGGCCTCGTTCCATCGAGGCGGCGTAGCCGATTTTGAAATCCAAGACCATTATATCTTCTTTTTTTAAGAATAGCCCCATCGACTCCTATCGCAAATGTGGATCGAGCTGGGTAATAGAGAAACTCTCCTGCAATTCCAGCATAGTTCACTTGAAAGTATCCGATGGATCCTCGACCAAACAGTCCATTTTTGAGAGTCCAGCTTTTTTGTATATAGGCTTTATCGGTTGAAAATTGACCGCGATTTCTATAGTTCACATAATCGGTCATGACGTTTGGAAGTTGTGAAGGGTTATACCGATCGAAATCAGAAACATCGTTCATTGTTGATGAAATCGCTGTACTTATTTGGAGTTCATAGTAAAGGCCACGAGGCAAAAAACCTTCCAACCGACCTTTGACTCCTAGGTCATATTTAAACTTCCCTTTGGCAGATCCAAAGAATGTCTCCAACCGGGGGCTGATTCGGCATCTCCACAAATCTAGCGGTTGGTAGAAGATTCTTCTGACTGAACAAGGAGGAAAGGCGGGATCTTGTCTTAGGGTTAAAAGCTCAAATTCAACCCGTCCAATTTTTTTGTGTAATTTTTGAGAAAGAAGTGCGCGTGGATATACATACTTTTGTGTTAAAAGAGCATATGATTCGAGGATCACGATCACTTCATCAATATTAGTTGGACACAAGGCCGCCAACAAGCACTCTATCCGATCCTTCACGCATTTTTCTGTTCGGTAAACTTCATTTAATACTCGCAACCAAAGACGTGTTCCACATGGAGTATCTTCTATCCAGGCTCCTGTGAGGATGAAACATTGATTTTCAAAAGCAAATCCAAGGTGATCAATCATTACTTGTTCAGAGCGATGAATACCTATTGGTTCGGTAACCACCGGAGCAGTATAGGGAAGAGGATCATCGAGTTTTGGAAACATTCCTTTAAATGTTCCCAGATTTACGGTTAATGATCCTCCGTAAGCAAACTCTTTCCCTCTGATCCAACTTGCCGACATATCAAAAACATTGCATAGTTTGTATTTTGCTCCCACGTTGATTGGAGTATGAGAGTTCTGTCCATCAGGATGGGGTTCTCTTTTTGGATTGGAGTAATCGATTGGATCGTATTCGGCTGAAAAAGAGATTCCAGAAATCAACCAGTTGCGACCCCTCCAAAAGGGGGACCAGGCAACACCACCAAAGAATCCTTTTGAAGGTCCCCTGGTGTATCTTCCCCCTCCCCATCCAAAACTCCCCTCAAGACCCAACTCTTTCCATACTTTGGTCGCTACAACAAAGTAGTTGGTGAAGGCCTTTGATCCCATGAAATCTTCAACTCCAAAAGCAAAACCGGGGAGGATATAGTCGGAATCTTCAGGGGTGAAGAGAGCAATCTTAAAATTGGCTCCCCGGTCAGCAAAATTTCCAAAACCATCTTTGGAAAGGCTGGGATCGTCGACCCCTTTAAAGACACGGTAATTGGCAGTGAGTTCAAGGTGAGAGAAGGGCATCATTCTCCCATTCAAGTGAATGTAAGGTGGAACACCGATAACCCCTATACCGAGATCCCCAGCGCAGCCCATACGAGCAGAAGGGGTGGTGAAATATCCCGTTGAAAACAGATGGTTATATGTGATCGGAAATCTTTCGTGAAGAAGGTTGTCAAAATAGACAGCAAGTTCGAGATCATAGAAGAGAGCTGTTGCGGGATCTCTTGTGCAAATTGTGAGAGGCTCTCCAATAAGAGAGGAAAGAAGAAGAAAGACAACGCAAAGATATTTCCACATGCACCGAGATTTTAAACAGACTTTTTATTCAATCTGTCTACGATATGTCCTCTTTTTTCACAGAGTCGGGAAGGCCCTCAAGGATGAGGCGCAATTTCTCCATTGCTTTCCCTCGATGGGATACTTGATTTTTGATGGATTCTTCCAATTCGGCGAAGGTTTTATTATAGTCATATTTTAAAAACAGACTATCATAACCAAAACCATTGCCCCCTCTCTCTTCTTCCAAAATTAGCCCTTCAGAGCATCCCTTGACACATTTGATGAGTCCTCCAGGGCTTGCAAGCGCCATTGCACATTCAAAGTAGGCTGATCGCTCATGGTCTTTTAGATGAGCCATTTCGTTTAGAAGTTTGGCTCTATTTTCTTTTTCGGTGGCATTTGGTCCTGCAAAACGAGCCGAAAAAATTCCCGGTTGATTTCCAAGGGCTGGTACAATGAGCCCTGAATCGTCCCCTATGGAAAGCATGTGTGTAATTTTTGCTGCATGAGTAGCTTTGATCATGGCGTTCTCTTCGAATGTTGCTCCCATCTCTTTGAGCGGGGTGTAAGCAGGAAAAAAGGCGGGAGTAAAAAGCTCGATATAAGAAAGATCGCGGAGGAGGTTTTTGATTTCTCGTATTTTGTGGGTATTTGCCGTGGCGATAAAAAGCTTCATGCGAAAACCCTATCATCTTAGCCAATTCTTTTTCAACTCACCTCAATCGTCAAACAGCTGTTCCCGCAATTAATTTTTTGAACTCCGAGAAGAGACACGGATAATAAAAAACAAAAACAAACCCATTGGCTCCTCGATCGGGCCTCCCAACGATCATAACTTCT
>JAGRNW010000109.1 GCA_020440555.1 Chlamydiia bacterium | reverse complement strand
TTCTAATATTGGATTGTTTATGATCGTTCAATCGCGGGAACTTTCGCATTGCCAAAAACCAATTCTTGAAGTGGAATGGGTATATTTTTCCGCACACCTATGATTTTTCAACTTGATTGAGTGTACAAACAATGGACCTTACCCAAAGAAAATTTTTTTTCAAGCTCAGGCGTTTCTTTTTCTGTATAAGCAATGATGGTCGATCTCCACATTTTTTCAGCGTACATCATTGATGTTGATCGATTATAGAGACCATGCATACTCCAAAATACATAAGTAATAGAAAGCAAAGAAGAGCCAAAAGCAAATGTAGCCATCTCCCACCTCCAGTCAATAAGAGCATAACGAAAACCTTCAATGATTCCTGCTGGAAATTGAGCACAGGTGAGAAAAACCCCGGATACAACACTCATGATCTTGCGAGAGATTTCGAATTTATAGTGGATCTCAAACGTATTAGAGGAATAAGTCTCCATATATTGACAGGCCACTTTCGTCCAATTGGGAGAAATCAGCGCAAGAGGGGCAAAAACTGAAAAAATCAAAGTTTGAATGGGAATCGAAAGCAGATCTATCACTCCTATTTTCAATTTTTTATAATCAAGATCCACAACACCTCCAATGAGAGTATTGATCCCTCGAAAAAATTGAAAAATATCAGCCGCCAAAATTTCTACTAAAACAATCACGGGAGTAGAGAGACGGGATAAAACCTGAGCTCGCAAAATTCCCCTTTTTTCACCTGTTTTATGAACCACAATAATTCCATCCATTTTGAGCCAACGACAATGTAGAATTTTACCTTGTAGGTCTGTCGGATGAGTGGAATAAATAGAAGTTTTTTCAAACAGAGTTTCAGTATGGGTGACATGTTCAATGATCTTTGGAAGAGCCTCGAAATAAAAGATATTCATGATTTCAGTCTCCTTCTCGTTTTCGTTGATTACCTACAATGAGTTCGATAAAAGCAAAAATTGCCATCAGAATAAAGAGGAGAAAAATATAGGTCGGAAAAACAACATGGAGAGTCACTCCAATTAAAACGATAAATTGAGTACACGTCGTCACCTTGCCCCATAAAATGGAGCCACATTCATATTCTTTCCACCCCCTTGTAGCCACTAGATAAATCCCAAAAAAACACAAAGAAATATCCCTTGAGAGCATAGCGCCTAGCTCAAAACCCGTGAGTCCTCCCTCGAGATAAAGGACCCCACCAACAAAGAAAACAAAAAACTTATCCATCAAGGGATCTAAGATGGCCCCAAATTGGCTTGTCGTCCCTGAGCGTCTGGCGATAAATCCATCCAAAACATCCGTTGACATAGCAATAAGAATGGCCAAAAGACGCAAAATAATGTTTTCTTTCAAAAAAACAAGCGCTAATGCTGCCCTTGAAAGGGAAAGGACGTTAGAAAAATTGAGCATATCTTAAAAAATCAATCTATATTCTCGCTATCACCGCGAGCTCTTCGAATTTTCGCTCTCTTATACCATATAAAAGCTAATAGTGCGATTCCAAACACAGAAAAAATTAAGATTTTCACAAATTTTACATGCTGGCCGAGGTTTGATGAGTTCATCCCACAGAAGTAAGACAGAGTGAATAAGGTGGTCACAGAAATAGAGCAAGCAATACCGTCGGCGACAATAAATTTCCAGGGGTACATCTTTGCCATGCCAGCGGTGAGAAAAAGACAATTTCTGACACCAAAAGGAATAAACCGGCCAATGATCAGTGTAAGAACCCCAAACTGTCTATAATAACTTCGGACAGATTCAATTTTTTCTTTACTTATCATTTGAGCAACCCATTTGATTTTCCAAAGATTGTGTCCAAATCGATAACCAAAACCATAAACCATAATATCTGAAAGATAAGCACCTAAAAAAAGAGCAGTAAACAATTTCCAGGTATTTTCGGGGATCACTGTTCCAGCCAAAACACCACTACAAATAATCAAAAGATCTTCGCTGATAGGAAGATTAAATCCCGCTAGGATAAGGAACCCAAAAACAACGTAATGGGCAAAATGAGCATTTTCAGTGATAAAGCAACAGACCTCTTGCATATAGATCCAATTTTATTCCTTCATTGTAGCACAATTGCAAATATTTAGCTTTGGCAAGTTTCTTGCATTTTTAAATGGCATTCTTGTGTTTTTTTATGTCTGTGTTTAATCGCTATATCCTTCCCGCCTTGGCCACAGTGGGTGTGTTATTTGGAATTGTGATTGTTGTCATCAGCATGAAAAAACCCTCAACCCCTCCTATTCCCTTTCCCCCTCCAGCCTCTCCTTTCAAAAATTTTGTGGCGGGAGTAGGGCAGGTTGAAGCTGCTTCAGAAAATATTTCTATTGGAGCTCCCTTTACAGAAATTGTTTCTGAAGTCTTTGTCGAATCGGGAGATATGGTTAATGAAGGCGATCCTCTTTTTAAATTAGATACACGAGTGTTTACAAGCGAACTGAGAGAGGCTAAAGCGGCAGTGGATGTTGCCCGAGCAAATTACCGAAAAATGCTTGACCTTCCTCGACCCGAGGATGTTCCTCCCCTTGTTGCATCCTATGAAGCCGCAAAATGGCAGCACGAGGAAGATAAAGAACGGTTTGACCTTTATCAGAGTATTGAGAATCCAAAAGCGATCTCTCAAGAGTCGTACATCATCCGAAAATATCAATCTTTCATTTCAGAGGCAGGCATGAGAGAGACTCGAGGAAAACTTGATCTTTTACTTTCAGGGGCTTGGTCAAGAGATCTTGAAATATCCAGAGCTGAAATGAAACAGGCAAAAGCAAAGATGGAAATTATTCAGACAAATATTGCCCGATCAATGATTCGCGCCCCCTATGACGGCCAGGTCCTGGTTGTAAATGTCCATAAGGGAGAAGTCGTTCAGACAGGTGTTCTAGAACAAGATCTAATTTTGTTTGGAATTGTACAGCCCGCTCACCTTCGTGTTGACATTGACGAAGAAGATGTCTGGCGTGTGATGCGGGGAGCCCCTGGCATTGCTTTTGTACGTGGAAATAGTCGCATTCATGTCCCTCTCGATTATGTTAAAATAGAGCCTTTTTTAATCCCCAAACAGATCCTTACTGGAGATGACACTGAAAAGGTTGATACGCGAGTTTTGCAAATCATTTACAAATTTGAGATTAACGATCTTCCTATCTTCTTTGGGCAGATCATGGATGTCTTTTTGGAAGCAAAACCTTATGATACGGAACAAGAAAAGTACGAATGAAAAAGTGGGTGTTCCTTCTCTTTTTTTCTTTTTTAGCGGGTTGTCGACCTCCAGCGCAGCCAAACTTCGATATGCCTTGCAAATTTTCCGAAGAAAAACCAGCCTACCAGTGTCATCAACCCGAAGGATTCATTGAAACTTTTTGGAAGCAATTCAATGATCCATTGCTCGATTGGCTTGTGGAAGAAGGGGTAAGCTGTAATTTTGATCTTCTTCTTGCTAAAGAACGTGTTTGTGAGGCTAAGGGATTATATCAAATTGAATTTGGAAAACTCTTTCCCTTTGTTGATGGAATCGGTCTTTTTTCCCGCAAACGCAATAGTGAAACGTTGGCAGACTCTCCCTTTCTTGGAGCCAAATTTGTTAACATCTTTGAAATAGGGTTTGATAGCACCTGGGAAATTGATCTATTTGGAAAGATTCGAGATGGAAAAAGGGCTGCAGCCTATGAGATGATGGCTACCTGTGATCGTGTGTTTGATGCTCAGATCTCCGTCATTTCTGAGATTGCCCGTAACTACGTTTTATTGCGTGCCCTTCAAAAACAATACCAAATTGCCCAGGAACAGTTGAAAAACGACAAAGAACTTGTGAGTATCACTTTAACTCGCTATGCATCGGGATTAATCTCGGAACTTGATGTATGGCGGGCACAAGCCATTGTCGATCGAAGAAAAGCTGAATTGCCTGTCATATTAATAGCTATCAAACAAACAATTTACCGAATTGGAGTTCTTTTGGGGAGGGCCCCTGAAGATCTCCTCGATCTTCTGTGCTCCCCTGCTCCTATCCCTTGCGCTGATGGAAAGATCCCCT
>JAGRNW010000108.1 GCA_020440555.1 Chlamydiia bacterium | reverse complement strand
GGATTTTGGCGTACGCGCATTAAAGCTACACGGACTTCTTCGATTTGACTGAGACTCATTTGGGAACTCCTTATAAAAATGAATTCCCTCCTAAAATGACCTATTCAATCATTCCTCGTTAAGCACGCTCACCGCAAGGACACTCTCTTCTTGGAGTTCAAAAAATTAATTGCGGGAGCAGCTGCTGAAAGTTGAGTTCTTTATCGTAAAAAAAATGGATGACAGCTATTGTAACCGTCGTGAATTCACTATTTCAAAAAGCCCTTCGATGTCAAAATACTGACCGTCCTCCCATTTGGTTGATGCGACAAGCCGGACGCTATCTTCCCCCTTATCAAAAACTCCGGAGTGAACGTTCTCTCTTAGAGATGTTTCACTGCAAACAGACGATTGTTGAAGTCACAAAGCAACCGATCAATATCTTAGGAGTCGATGCGGCCATTGTCTTCTCTGATATCCTTATGGTTCTCGACGGATTTGGAATAGACTGGCGCTTTGAAGAGGGGCTTGGCCCTGTGATCACCCCCTCCATCGAAAAGGTCATTGACCTCCCAGAAAAAATTCAGGGATATCCTTATTCTCCCCTCTATGAAGCCATTTTACAACTCAAATCAGAGCTGAGAGTTCCTCTCCTTGGATTTGCGGGAGCCCCCTTTACCATCGCCAGTTATTTAATCGAAGGGAAAACTTCTCGAGATCATCTCAAGACAAAAAAATGGCTTTATTCCGATCCTTTGAGTTTTCACTCCCTTCTAAACAAAATTACAGAAGCCATTATTGACTTTCTGCTCATCCAGAGAGAAGCAGGGGTGGATGCTGTTCAACTATTTGATTCCTGGGCAGGAATTTTATCGGCAGATTTGTATGAGGAATTCTCATGCTCGTATCTAAAAAAAATTATTAAAGCTCTAAATATTCCGGTGATTCTCTACAGTCGAGGCTCTTCCTATTTTGCCTCTCGTCTTGTCAAAATAAGACCCAATTGTATCAGTGTAGATTGGAGTCTTCCTTTAAAAGAGGTCAGGAAACAAATTCCTGCAGCAATCGCTGTTCAAGGAAATCTCGATCCTTCACTTCTTTTTTCAAGCCAACGGATCATTGAAAGAGAAGTCTTAAAACTGCTTAAACAAATGAATGGAGATCCTGGATTTATTTTTAACTTGGGGCATGGAGTGTTATCTCAAACACCTGTAGAAAATGTTTTATATCTTGTCGATTTGGTGAAATCATGGAGACCATCTCTCTTGCCCTGTTAAAAAAGCTCCATCAACCAGTGCCCCGCTATACAAGCTACCCAACAGCCGTTGAATTCAAACCACTTGCTCCCTCTATCTATCATAAAAAACTCTCACAAACAAATGGACCTTTTTCACTTTATTTTCACATCCCCTTTTGTCATGCGATGTGCCTCTATTGTGCTTGTTCAGTGATCCTCAACAGGAAGCCTGAAAAAGAAACTGCCTACATCCATTATCTCATCAAAGAAATTGATCTTATGGCCGATCTTTTGGGAAGACAAGAAAAAGTGACACAGCTTCATTTTGGGGGAGGAACTCCAACAAAAATTCATCCAGATTTACTTAAAAAATTATTCACTCATATTTGTAATCGATTTGAGGTCGATTTCGATCAAGAAATTGCTATCGAAATCGATCCTCGCACCGTTTTAGAAAATGAAGGAGAAAAGCTAAGACTTCTGAGACACTTAGGTTTTAATCGAGTGAGTTTTGGCGTGCAAGACACAAATGTTAGAGTTCAAGACGCAATTCGGCGTCGACAAAGCTATGAAATGACAGAAAAAACCTACAATCTAGCACGTACTCTTGGTTTCAGAGCGATTAATATCGATCTTATCTACGGCCTTCCCTATCAAACCGAAGAGACATTCGACCAAACTATCACCGACATTTTATGTATGAAACCAGATAGGATCGCTCTCTTTTCATATGCAAAAGTCCCTTGGCTTAAGCCTCATCAGCGAGCGATTAAGAGTGAGACTCTCCCTTCTATTGAACAAAAATTTGCCATTTATGCCAATGCAAGAAGACGTTTGACACAAAATGGTTACTGGGCAATGGGGATGGATCATTTTGCTTTGGAAGACGATGAGATGGTTCTGGCATTTCGAGAGGGGCGTCTCCAAAGAAATTTTCAAGGATACACAGTTCGCCTAGCAGATGAAATGCTCGGTTTTGGAGTGACAAGTATAGGGTGTGTAAACAATACTTATGTTCAAAATACCAAAGATTTACGAGAATATTATTCTGCCCTTGACAGAAAGGAACTCCCCATCGTTAAGGGAATTGTAATGAAAGATGATGATATTTTAAGAAAATGGATCATTCATCAACTGATGTGCTCTTTTACTCTCGACAAAAAAGAGGTTGAAAGGCGTTTCAGAATTGATTTTTCCACTTATTTTGCAACGAGCTTAAAATTTCTTAAACCCTATATCGCTGAAGGATTTGTAATTGATACGCCTCATGCACTTTCTATTACACAAAAAGGAGAACTCTTCATCAGAAATCTAGTCCTATGCTTTGACGCTTATTCTAATAAATCCACCCTAACTCCACAATTTTCGCAATCAATATGAACAGAGTCATCATTTTAGGGGGAGGAATCTCTGGATTATCAACAGCTTGGTATTTGAAAAAATTTTCACAAAGACCGCTAAATATCTCCGTGATTGAAAAAAAAGGGCGCGTTGGAGGATGGATTGAAACTTATCGAGAAGAAGATCTGCTGTTTGAATTGGGGCCTCGTGGTTTTCGTCCCAATGGGAAAGGGAAAGAAACCCTTAATCTTGTCAAAGATCTGGGCTTGCAAGACGAGCTCATCTATGCAAACGCTCGCGCCAAAAAAAGATACCTCCTTCATCAAGGAAAACTTCATTCAGTTCCAAATGGCCTTTTTTCTTTACTGACCTCCTCCATGTTTCGGCCCTTCATCAAAACGCTGTTTAGAGAAAGGAAAATCCCTCAAATACCTATTGATGATGAGACGATCGCTGATTTTTTTCGGCGCCGTTTTTCGCAAGAAATCCTAGATCTTATCATTGATCCTCTGGTCACTGGAATATTTGGAGGAGATCCAGAGAAACTTTCCCTCTCCTCGTGTTTTCCCTTGCTTCGAGATTATGAATTGAAACAAGGATCGGTAATGAAAGGTCTTTTTGCAAATAATAAACTCAATCCTATGACCAAAGCCTCTCTTTGCTCCTTTAGAAAAGGAATGGAGAGACTTCCCATCGCCTTATCACAAAAACTGCAGGGATTAGGAGTCAATATTTATTTTCACTCTCCTGTAGAATCAATCGAATGCAAAAAAGAAAAAGTGATCGTGCATCTTCATGATAAAAGTTTAGAAACCGATATCTTGGTTTCGGCTCTTCCTCCTAAATCATTGGCAGTTTGTTATCCTTCTATGGCTGATCAACTTCTTGAAATTGAATCGGTCACTGTTGCAGCTGTATCGATTGCTTATCAGGGTCAGCAGACCGAAATCCGAGGCTATGGATTTCTTGTTCCTTCAAGAGAGAACGAAACTATTTTAGGCGTTACCTTCGATTCTGATGTTTTTCCTGATCAAGGAAGAGCTGATCTCTCTCGCTATACTGTGATGATAGGAGGACACCAGGTAAAAAAATCTAAACGGGCAGAGCTTGTTGAATGCGCACTTCGTCAATTAGATAGACATCTTGGAATCACGATGAAGCCCCACGCCACCCATGTTGCCATCGCTCGGGAAGCCCTTCCTCAATATACTTTAGGAGCTAGGAAACGACTTGAATCTATTGAGAACAACCTTCCTCCTCAATTTTTTCTGAGTGGTAATGGTTTTTATGGTCTTTCAATCAACGATTGCATTTTTCATGGAAAGGAACTTGCTACCAAAATCGTAAGATTGATGTGATGCATACAGTTGGTTTTAGAGCCTGTTTAAAATCTTTGAAGAATTTCTTAAATCACGTATAAAGGTTGGTTTCAAGTTTTTTAGAGGTACTGATGAGCCATTCTTATCCAAGTGATATTTCTCGCGAACAATTTAACAAAATCAAGCCCATGCTTGTGT
>JAGRNW010000107.1 GCA_020440555.1 Chlamydiia bacterium | reverse complement strand
AAGATCGTTGATTATGCGGTCTATAAAGCTAGATTGTGGTGTGTAGCTGTTATACACTTAAACTCTCAGCTCCTTAGAAGTTGACAGCTCTTTTAACCTTAGAGAAAAAGCTGTTAAATTCTCTCAATTCGCTTGGGGTTTTCCCTGAATTGTCCCTCACTCTATCACTCGCCCCACCATCCACCAATAATTTAATGAAGCTACTGCTCGAGGTCAAGTGAAGTGGCGTTTGGCCAAGGTTATTCCTAATATTTGGGTCAATGCCACTGTGTTTAATCAACGCTGCACTCCTTCTCTTGCCTTTCCTTGAAATTGCATAATGGAGGGCAGTATTTCCTAAGCTATCTTGTTGGTTAACCTCAATTGATGGATCGGTAAGAAGCTCAGAAAGAATATCATAGTTTGATTTTGCAGCAATAATTAAGGGGGTAACTCCTCTGTCATTAGCCTGGTTGACATCATCTGGGGTGTCTCCAGATAGAAGAAGCTTTACAAGAGATAGCTGTTGTTGAGAGCTATAGGGGCAATGCCATGACTTTAAGACAATTAATAGAGGGCCTCGGCCATCTTTAGTTACCATTTCTTTTTTTGAGTATGGAACTATTTGTTTTTGGATGAATTTTTCTAATCGGTTGAAAGGGATTCGATTGGAGCAAACATCTCTATCGTCAAATCTGAAACAGTGATTTAGTAAATTTATTTTTATCTCTGAGCTTATGTCACGCTTGAAATCCCACGTAAAAAATTTTAAAGCGAACCTGAATGAAGGAGTTCTTTTTAACCAACTCTTTTCACCTGCATGTTCACCTTCCTGAACGATGCTATATGAAAAAAATGGTTGTTCTTTTTCACGAATCGCTTGGGCCCAACCCTCTATTTTTTCTTCAAAATCTGCTCCGTGTTCAATCAATATCCCAGCTGCTTCAGGTTCTTGATAACTAATAGCTATATCTAAGGCCTGCTGAATGTACGGCAAGCCAAGATCTTCTTCAGGGAAACGTTTGGGAAGTGCCCGACAATATGCTGCAAGAGAGGGGATGTGCCCACTCCTTACGAGAACATGTAATTGAGTTGATAGAGTATCTGGATTGCGAAACCGAATGTCAATTTTGGGAATTTTTAGTAACGACTCAAACGATTGCCAACAATGACGGCGATGAGCATACCATAATGGATGACCAGACTTGAGGTTAAAGGAAAACCCATTGGAATCAAAGAAAGCGATGATGCCTGAGTGATTCGCTTCTATGACCAACTTTATGAATTGGTCCCAGAGGAAGCAATTCTCAAAAAATAGACGATTTGTTTCCAATATTTCCTGAGCCTCATTCTCTTCATTGCGTTGCAGGTGAGAGAATATTGAAAATCGTTTGTCGATTTGGATAAAGGCCTCGAAGGTGTACTTTTTCGAAGCTCCAAATCTAGAAAATATCGGGAATTGCGAGAACTGATAAATAGTTATTCTATTTCCGTCGATTTCTATTGTTAAATTGCTGTTTTGGTGCCTGAAATAATTATAGGACCACACCTTGCGGTAGGTCCCAGAATCTTTTGGCTTCTTGCCTTTAGATATCAATTTTAGGTTTTCGGCGTGTCGTTCTTGTTCTCTAAGAAACATGATTGAAGAATTTTCTCCACACTCTATGAGAGAATCTACCAATTGTTGATTAGGGAAAAAATTTTCGGTTCGTACATCTAAATTACTGATTTTTACCATTCTCAAGTGTTCATGAGGAGAAGCTTTTCTGATGACATCTTCTGCTTCTTGTCTCATATCTTTATAGTTTGCGTAACCGTCCCACATGAAAAATCTATAATTATCTTTCTTATTAATAAACTCTTCCGGATTGTGAAGAAAAAATCCAAGAGTCTTTTTATTAAAAATCGGTTTTTTCCTTTCGTTGTGGGACGCAGGCTTTGGAATCATATATGTTTTCCTGTCGAATGAATGGACGGGATAGTTGGCAAGAAATCCTCCATCCATAAATGCGCCATATTTTTTACATTTAATTCTTTTCCCATCTTCGTCCTTAATGTGAAGAATGTGAGGAGGGAATACCACTGGCAATGATATCGAAGCCCTTACTGCATCTGATATAATCAGATTTCTCCACTTTTGGTCTTCAGAACTTACATGAACAATTTCTTTATTATTTCCTACCTTGGATATGAAGACGTGCAAATGCTTCCAAGAAGCGTCATTTTTAATCAACTTCCGCAGCTCCCCAAACGTGCAGTTTTTGATCTTAGTCTTCTTCTCAATAACGGTGTCCAACCATTGTCTGAAGGCCTCACCTTTACATAATCCCCTTAGAGACAATGAAAAATCCACAAAATTTGAAGTGGGAGTATCATGTAGGAGCTTTAATATTTCTGAGGAGGAATAACCCACAGCCAGCAATGTAGCAATGATAGAGCCAGCTGAGGCTCCTGCTATTCGATGGACATGAACTAGAAAGTCCGCCGATTCTAAAAATTTGACAACACCAATATAGGCTAATCCTTTTGCTCCTCCTCCTTTAAAAACCAAGTTTTCTGGCGGCGATTCAAAAAAATTTGGGATCGATTCTTCTTCACAAGCGGCAACTTCATAAATTGATCTTTCATCCGGATCAGCAAGCAATGGAACAAACTTATGAATTTCTCCAAGTTTTTCCCATTTTCCCCTCTCGCAGATTTTTAGAACTTTCTTAAAACACTTTTTCTCTAATTTTTCATCTGAGACTCTGTCTCTTTCGATCTTTAACTTACTCGCTATGATCTCCAGAACTTCCCTTTTGGAAAGGACCTCTGATTCAGAGTCACTATTATCTGTTATTGAAGAAGAACTAAAATTAAAATTTCCTTCATTAGATTTAATATTTGTAGAAGTGTCCATATTCTTGTTGATTGAATTTTGTTAATTTGTTAAAAGTATAGAAATATGTAAATTTTATGCAAAGAAAAATACCCTCAAAACAACATTTTATCTATCTGGGTATCAGAGATATGAGTTTTTTTGTTATAAAATTTTAACATACATTTTTTACTACAGGTACCTATGTTTGGACTATTTTGTATATGCGTAAAATTTGCTACATGTTCATCCAGCTCGTCTGTAGCAAAAAAAATCACCAAATTCTCGCTCCTTTCAGATGTCATTACCGGCCTAGTTCTCGTTATTCTAGGTGCAATGCTTATTGGAGGGATTTATCCCTTCTTATCGATGGGTACAGGGTACGGAATTGCATCTGGTATTTTCGGAACATTATTGATGGGAACTGGTTGTTTAAACCTATGTGCGAGCGTTCCTGTGGCTTGTTGTGACCGAAGCATTCATGGATACCTTTCGTCCGCGTAATCACGATAACTCAAAATTACTTCAACAAGGTGTCAAATGTTTGGGTTACTATGGACAGCCAGGAATTGTTGCGCTGGGAAATATGTAGAATCAGAAGAGAGTAGCATGAAAGGGCTGACATGCTCCTTGGATGTTATCACTGGAATTGTTCTTGCCATTTTGGGAGGAGTACTTATTGCTGGGATTTATCCTTTATTATCCATCGGTACTGCCTACGCGGTATCAGCTGGCATTGGCGGAGCATTGTTACTTGGAGGGGGGGGGCTAAATCTGTGTTTAAGCATCCCTGTAGCTTGTTGTGGTCTATTATTTAGAGATGTCATTAAAAGTTGCTTCCCAAGTGTATAATCTTTTGAGGTCAAATGTTTGGACTGATATGGCTTTAATTCTTCTATAAACGAGCCACAAGCCACGATTGTGATTTTGTTGCCCCCCCTTATTAATAATTATAGAAAAACGCGAATTAGGGGTATGTGGGGGTTTTGATCAAGAGGTTGCCACGTGCAATCCTTTCATCGCATCTCTTGGTCGGTTTTAGATTTTGGGATGAATACCGAGACCCCGTATTGGTCGAACGCGAGGTGTTCCAAATCGATACCCACAAGTTCCGAGCGACGGAAGGCTCCTGCGAATCCGATTAGAATCATCGCCTTATCGCGCACTTCAATAGGCCATACGAGCTTGCCGATGGAATCGATGAGAAGCTTAATGTTTTCGGTCGTCAGTGGCAGCTTCTGCGTCTGCTTGGTCCCTAATTCCCTTTA
>JAGRNW010000106.1 GCA_020440555.1 Chlamydiia bacterium | reverse complement strand
TCGCTTATGCTCAGCAAATAAAAGTTTTCGTTCTGAAGAAGTCAAAAATCCAGATAGAGGTTGTTCCATAGGACAGATCTTATGTCATGAATGTGAAAAAAAATCACGCTATTTTCAGAAATCTTCTCAAACTAAATCCGCCTGAGTATAGCTGTAGAAGTAGATGATCGTTGCGTATCTTCTTTGCTTAATGGACGAATGAGTGGTACAATGCCCTTCTATGAAATGGAAGGAGTCTAATCTTTTTTTTGAAAATCTGAAAACCAGTTTCTTTCCCATTTTTTTAATCATTGTTGATAAACAAGAAGAACAGAATCACATCATCAAGGAGTTTGAGGCTCATCTTTTATTTAAAAAAATTCCTAACACAGTCCTAACTCATGAAAATTTCACACTTGAACGGTTTTACGAAGAAGTTGAAACCGTTCCCTTCCTTTCACAAAAACGTGCTCTTTTTATCCACGGTGTCGATCGATTTCCCGGACTAATTTTAGAAAAAATTATTGATTATGTTTTGTCCCCTAATCAATGGACGATCTTAGTATTTGTTGCTTCAAAGCTTGTTGCTCATTCAAAATTTTATATAGCTTGTGATCGGTGTGGCGGTATTCTTCATCTATCTACAAAAAAACCTTGGGAGATCGAAAAAGAAACTATTGATTGGTTAATGCATCTGGCTGCAAAAGAAGGTGTTGTATTAAAACATTCCGAAGCTAAGCATTTTATAGAAGCTGTTGGTGTTGATCGATTGCGATTATGTAAAGAGTTAGAAAAGGTGATATGTTACCTTGGGGATCGCCAAGAGATCACGCGTGCTGATATTTTTGCCATTTCTTCTTTTATCTCTCACGAAACAATCTGGAAACTAACTGATGCCTTATTCAGAAAAGAAACAGTTAAGGCTCTTACCATTTCTCGAAGTTTACTCAACCAAGAGATATCAATTTTTTTGCTGTTATCGACTTTACGGACACAAATGCAAATTCCTCTGCAGATTCTTTCCTATTATCGATCGGGGGGACACCCGGCTGTCGGGGCTGCATTTCCTTACCTAAAGGGGGGGGTAATCGAAAAAAAAGTGCAAGAAGCCGTTAGTTTAGGGGATTCTTTTTTTCAAAAGGCAATTGTGCGAATTGGGGTTGCCGATCGAAAACTTAGAAGCCAAACAACAGACCCAATGCAAATTATGGAACGACTCATCATTGAACTAGGGAGCATATGACCCTTTTCCTGTTCCCAAATTTACTTGCAACTGAGATTTCTGGAAGGGGTTTTTTTTCTCAGAAGATGATCGATGCTTGTGGGATAATTGATGGATTAATTGCTGAAGGGGAAAAGGAGGGAAGACGGTTTTTAAAACGGTTTTCTCTTAAAAGAAGGCCTCATGAGATTCCTATTGCCCTTTTAAATGAGCACACTCGTTCAGATGAAATCCCCTTTCTTCTTCAACCTATGGAGAAAGGAGAAAATTGGGGTTTAATCTCGGACTGTGGTCTTCCATGCATTGCCGATCCAGGGGCTCTTTTGGTTCGGCAGGCTCAAGAAAAAGGAATCGGTATTCAGATTTTTCCTGGTCTTTCATCGATTTTTATGGGATTGATGTTATCTGGTTTTTCAGGACAGGTCTTTTCGTTTTTTGGATATTTACCTAAAGAAGAACAAAAAATTGTTTATCAATTAAAAGAAATGAACAAAAGAGAGGGTGTAAAAATTTTCATCGAAAGGCCGTACAGAAATGTGGCAATTTTCAAGCTCTGTTTGCAAACCATTCGACCTGATGCTGAGTTATGTGTTGCGACAGATCTCACCCTCCCGTCTCAAAAGGTAACGAGACACACCATTACAAAATGGAGAGAGCTTCCAATTCCAGATATTCATAAAAAACCCACTATTTTTCTTTTTAGTTCACATTCGCCTTTGATTGTGAAGACGGGGTCTAATTTTTTACGGGTCGACTAAATAAGTTCTATTGCAAGGGTATCGTAGACCATTGTTCCACGGTGTGTGAGTTTGATTTGATCTCCTAAATTTTCTAGATATCCTTCACTTTTAAAAAGACGTAATTTTTGATGGGTGATCTCATCTAGTTTTCCAAATCTTTGTTCAAAGGCTTTTAATGAAATTCCATTCAGCACTCTTAAACCAATGGACAACAATTCTTTTCTCTGATTTTCCACAGTAAGTTCTTCTTCAAAATTCACTGGATTTTCATTTGACAAAATCTTTTTGGCCCACCGATTAAAATGGGCCAAATTAGAAAATCTTTTTCCTTCCCAATAGCTATATGCGCTAGGTCCAAATCCAAGGAAAGGACGGCCAATCCAGTAACCTAGATTATGACGGGAGAAAAAATCAGGTTTCGCAAATGCCGAGATTTCATAGCGCTTCAATCCTTTGATTGTTGCGTCAGAGATAGCTGTTTCTAAAAAAGCAAGACTTAATTCAGGACTGGCCATTCTGGGAAAGAGTTGCTTCCTCTGTTTAAAAAAACCAGTATGGGGTTCCAATGTCAAATTATAAAGAGAAAGATGAGAAATGGGGAGGTCCAAACCTTGTTTTAATGTGTTTTTCCATAATGGAAGTGTTTGATCAGGAAGGTCATATATTAAATCAATCGATATGTTTCCAAATCCTGCCCGATAAACATTTTCGATAGCAGTAATCGCTTGTGCAGAGGTGTGGGTTCTTCCCAATAATTTGAGTTCATCATCATTAAAAGATTGAACACCAATGCTTAATCTATTGATTCCTCCTTCAAAAAATTGTTTCGCCAATTCATAAGTCATATTCTCTGGGTTAGCTTCCAAAGTGACTTCTGTTTCATTAGGAATCTGGATCCAGTCGAGAATTTCGGCAATATGGCTTGGGCCAAGTAGGGAGGGGGTTCCACCTCCAAAATAGATGGAGACAAGTTTTTTTCCCTTGATGAGGGGTAAACGCCACTCCCATTCAATTTTTAAAGCCTCGAGATATTTTTGTTTAAATCTTTTTTGATCAGGAAGGACGTAAAAGTGACAATACTGGCATTTTTTTGTGCAAAAAGGGACATGAAAATAAAGAGAAAGGGTGTTTTCATTAGTCACACCCAATGGAATTACCATTCATTAGCATCAGGATCGATGATGCCACCACGTCGCCAGCGGTTCTTGTCGCTGAAGGGATCATCTTCCTCAACTTCTTCCTCGGCAACGTCCTCTTCTTCCTTTGTATCAGTTGATGTTTCTAGGTCCATCGATTCCGTTTCCATCTCGAGACCAACTTCTGTCCCACCCTCTCCAATATCGATATCCGACATGCTAGGAGTATCAGGGTATACCGTTTTTGAGGGAGAGCGACGGGGTGCGCTATATTCTTCGATATCGCCACTCTCCTTGAGAAACTGAAGGCGTTCTTTCTCTTCTTCAAGACGTGCCTTAAGGTTGCGAATCTCCTCTTCGTGTCGTTCAATCTCTTTTTTAGGCACCAGGCCGAGTTTCATCCATTGTTCGAGATCCTGGAGCTCTGACTCCAATTTTTTTAACCTTTCACTCTTCATCATTGATTACCTTCAAAATCCAACAAAAGGAGAGATAATGATCCCCCTCCCATTTTTTAGCAAGTGTCCGAATGTTTATTATGCCTATTTAGTCGTACGTTGAATCTTTTTTGTAAAGGTAAAAATCATATATACCCATTCCACTCTGCGAACCTCTGCGCCTTTGGTGCGACAGGATAAGTCGCGTTATTTTAGTGACATGAAAGGAGGTCACCATGTAAGTGCCTATACAACATGAAGCAAGTCATGCAGTTACCGGGGTAACCCTGTGGCTGAAGCGTTGACAGCGAATGCGTGAGCCGTAATGCAAATGAACTATTTTAAGCCTCGTTACCAGAAATAAACGCAAGGGGTCAAGCTCTCTGAGATGACGAAACCTGCCATCATTGGGGAAGACATAGGCAAAAGCACCCAATGGCCTTGCCGGGGTAAAGGTAGACAGCGCGCGCATAATGAATAACGACGAAACCTGTGAGATCCTTTGCAGTGAGTGACACTCAACTTTAAATGGGAATATACCCATTCCATTTCAAGAATTGGTTTTTGGCAATGCGAAAGTTCCCGCGATTG
>JAGRNW010000105.1 GCA_020440555.1 Chlamydiia bacterium | reverse complement strand
TCATGCGGAGGCGCATCAATGACAATTTTTATGTCATGAAATCAATGTTGGGCAAATCTTCATTTTGATTGGGTATAGCTGAATGGACGAGGAATAGACAAAAACCTAAAGAAGTGATAAATGGAGAGTATTGTTTTGAGTTTCATACGCAAGTTAACTTAAAATCTGTCTTCACAGTCAAAAGATTCCTCGCTTTTGATTGTAAAGACAGATTCTTAAACCGTGGAACGTTATGGGCAGAAAAGGAGGTGAAATGAAGGAAGTTTCAGGGTGTTTAATCAAATTTGTTTGATTTTTCGCCTTGCTCGAAACCACAAAGATTGGATTTTGGAAAGAGTTAGAAACTGGAACGCACTTTAGAGTTTTCTCCATGAGTTTTTTAGGCTTATGTCTTGGTGCGGTTGGAAACTAGAGAATTAGGAGTATACATTGAATACTTACCGCCATCTCTATTCGGAACTTCCGAATGGTGGGGGTGAGGGAATGGCTCTTCTCGAAAGAGATGATCGTGATTTTGATCAATTTCAAGAGGGGTCTAGGATAACAATCTCATCGCTTAAGCCCTGTTCTTTTGAAGAGATTGTTATTATTGAAGGGAAGCTTAGCGTTTCCTTTTAATTCTTCACTCCAGTGTTATCTGCCCGTCCAAGGTTTGACTTGGGCGGGTTTTTTATTTTCTGCTACCTTTCCAAAAACAATTTGAAGAATTCACTATAAAAACTATGACTAAAAACTCAAAACTCAGTTTAAAAGGGAAGGAGAAAGATGTTGTTTATAAGCCCGCCGCATCCACAAAGTGCCAGCAAGGCAAAGAAAAGCCGCTGCAATTAATAAGGCCGTCGATGGAAAATAAAAGATCAAAAAAGAACCAATTTGAGGAATCACAAGCCCCCTTATTCCAACTGCAAAGATACTAAGATTACTATAGGGAGCACTATCTTGGTCGTGAGCAAAATGAGGTCCTGCTAAATGCCAGACAAGCTCCGATCCTGCTTGCATCACGCCATAGGTGAAGTAGGCCAGGTAAATAAAAAAGATATGTAGCGGTCCGCAGAGCAAAACAAGAGGGAAAAGACCACCAAGAGTTGTAACAAAACCGCCAAAGCGAAAAATATTAAATCTAGACATCCCTCGTGCCCACAAAGGGGAAGTCAAAACAAATCCTGCCCCCTTACAAATCAAAAGGGCAACGGAAAGTTCAGTGTAAGAAAGAGCAAGAACATCGACAAAGAATTTTGGAAGAGCTGGTTGCATGATCATCAACCCGCACCCCCCAAACAACATAAACCCGATCTGATAGTTTCTAAAATCGGGCCGTTTGCTCAATATAGAGATTGAACTCTTCCAGGGATGAAGGAGATGCTGACCTAAATGGTGTTCTTTTTGCTTTCCCTTTGAAACAAAAGGGATCGGGATTTTACGAATAAAAAAAATGGCGCTAATACCAAAAAAAGCGGTTAACACAAAAAACCAACGCCACGCTAATACATAATGATCAAGTATAGGCCCGACGACAAGAGGAAGAAGGGCTCCGATGATATACGAGAGAATTGAGCCATAGGAGAACACTTTTTCTTTGGTTCCTTTTGGTAAATTTAATTTTAATATTTCCATCCATGCAGGAACAACCCCACGATGCATCATCATGTAGATGGCGGATCCAAAAAGGACAAACCACGAGGAATAAAAAAAAGGAAAAAAGAAAAATGGAAAATAACCGATCACACTGGCCCATATAATATTTGAAATCAATCGATCAGGACGCTGATTGACTAGATGTCCCCAATACATCGAAAGGAGAGAGACACCGGGCTTCAAAGCAATGAATAGGCCAATCTGAAAAGGGGAAGCATGAAGATCTTTATACAGGATAAAAAGAAGAAGATTGTAGACCGCCCAGAAGGGAGCACGGAGAATATGATTCCATAAAAAAGCCCCTCGAGTGAGCATGATCTGACGAGCTTGTAAAGTATCCGTTGATTTCTCCATCCCATCTCGATATGCTTCAAAAATAACGATTTTAACTTAACGACCTCTAATTATGAAGCAAATCCTTTACCCTGGCACTTTTGATCCCCCCACCATGGGACATCTCAATATCATCATGAGGGCTGCAAAAATTTTTGATCAGATCACCATCGGTGTAGGCACAAGCCTCAATAAAAAAAAACCTGCTTTTTCCCCACAAGAAAGAGTGGAATTACTTGGGAAATTGATAAAAGATTTCTCTAATATCAAGGTGACTTTCTTTTCTGGCCTTCTTTATGTTACAGCGAAATAACTTGAAAAATCGGGAATTTAGCAAGGTCGGCGCTCGAAGTTTGATGCAGCTAAGCACTGTCGAAACAGCCAAACTTCAACAAATCAAGCCATGTGAGTGGGATCGTATTCCCAAATGTTCGGTGCAGTCAAACACCAATCCTTCGAATTGTTTCGGTATATCAGTCACTATTCTTGTGAAAAATGGAGAAAAACATCTACGCTCTGTTTTAAAAGCCCTTTCCTCCTTTGATGAAGTGGTGGTTGCCGATACGGGTTCCACAGACAACACTGAATCTATAGCCAAGAGTTTTGGTAATGTCACCTTTGCGACTCTCCCTTTTGAAGGATTTGGAAAAACACATAATCAAGCATCTGGGCTTGCCAAGCACGATTGGATCCTATCAATTGATAGCGATGAAGAGGTTTCTAAAGAGCTTGTTGATGAAATTCATCACTTACAACTCGATACTAAAATGGTTTACTCCTTCCCTTTTATCAATTATTTTAATGGAAAGGAGATTAAATGGTGTGGGTGGCAAAATGAAACACACGTTCGTCTCTATCACAGACAATCGACTCGGTTTTCTGAAACCCTTGTTCATGAAGGAATCATCACCCACGGGCTGGAAATCGTTCATTTAAAACATCCTGTTCATCACACCTCTTACGATTCGATTTCTGATTTTTTAATTAAAATGGAGAGATACTCCACGCTTTTTTCCATACAATATCAAGGAAAAAAAGTTTCATCTCCCCTAAAGGCTTTCTATCACGGATTAGGAGCTTTTCTAAAAAGTTATTTCTTGAAAAAAGGATTCTTGGGGGGATATGAAGGATATTTGATCTCCGTTTATAACGGACAAACGGCTTTCTATAAATATCTCAAACTTTACCATATCAATCAATCATGTTGATTGTCTTACTCTATCATCGCGTGGGGGCAGGAAAACATGCTAATACCCTTGAGATGTTAACAACTCATTTGGAGTATATTAAAGAAAATTATCTGACAGTTCTTCCCGGAGATCCCCTCACAAAAAGAACCTCCATCTGCCTCACTTTTGACGATGCCTCTTACGATTTTTACCATTTTATCTTCCCTCTTCTTCAGAAATTGAATTTGAGAGCCCTTCTGGCTGTTCCTGTCCAGTACATTCTAGAAAAAACGACTGTTGCTGCCGAGATACGTCTCAAAATTCCTTATTACATAGCGATGCAAAATGGAGTCTTTGAAACAAAAGCCCCCTTTTGCACATGGGTTGAACTGGAAGAAATGGTTAACAGTGGACTCGTAGAGGTAGCTTCTCACTCAATGTCCCATCCTAATCTCACCTACCCCCACCTTAACCTTCCTTTCGAGCTTTTGGAATCCAAAAGAATTCTGGAAAATAGGCTCCCTCAAACGATTTCTTCTTTTGTCTATCCCTTTGGAAAGGCTAATGGAAAAATTCATAAAGAGGTCCTAAAACACTATCCCTTCGCTTTTCGCATCGGATCAGCCCTAAACTATTCCTGGGATTGCTCTCTTAAACCTCTGAGCCGTCTTCTTGGAGATCATTTGCTCTCTTTCAAGGGGCCCCTTTCAAAAAAAGGGCTTCTCTCTGCCTTTATAAAAACACTGTTTTAAAAAAAATCATCTATTTTTAATACTAAGAAAATGTTGTTTTACTAAAATAGGTACATTCTATTAACAACTTAAATTATAAGGAAGAAGAAAATGAGTGATTCAAAAATAACAAATAGTTCATGCTTTTTGAGCAATCTGATTTGCAAACCATTTGAATCCGTTACAGACTCGTTATCAAAAAGGGTCCATACGATTGTGGAGGAGATGAATAAGTCACTCCCCTTGTTTAAAGAGGCGCGTAACAAAGTTGAAACTTTTACCCAAAAGCATCCCTTAATATCAAAGGTGCTAGGGGTCATCATGATGGCAATTGGTTTGATTTTCATGCTGGGAGCGGCGGTTCTTCCATTCGCTTTGGGGGGGCCAGGAAGCGTTGTTCTTGCAATGCTCATCGCCATGGGAGGATTGACAATTTATCTCACAGGTC
>JAGRNW010000104.1 GCA_020440555.1 Chlamydiia bacterium | reverse complement strand
ATATAAATTTTTAAAAAAAATCTTTGTTTTCGTGTTTGATACTTGGCACACAGCATGCTTGAAAGAGGTAGATGATTTTTTGAGACACCGATGGGAAAAGAAAAAATTTCATTTTTGACTCTTATGGTGCTTTTAGGGATTTCTGGGTTTGCCAAGGATGTAGAACCTTGTGAGAAAGGACCTGTCCATGAAGCCTATATGGTTAAAGAAAATGGTGAAGTGATTTTGCAAGCCGTTCAACATGCCCCTCCTTTTTTAATTGAAGAAAAAGTTCCTCCTCAAAGCGATGAGGAGACCCGCTGGATTCCTGGTTACTGGGATTGGTCCGAGTTAAAAAAGGATTTTGTCTGGGTGAGCGGAACTTGGCGTCGCTCTCCTCCAGGGCATGAGTGGATCCCTGGAAAATGGCAACAATACAGGGAAGGGTGGGTTCGATTGAGGGGGTTTTGGACAGCAGTTCCTATCGAAGAGATTGAGTTGATTGAAGAGCCTCCTCCCGATCAAATCGATGAGAGAATTCCTTCCGCTCCTTCAAGTCATTATTTTTGGATTCCGGGCTATTGGCATCACGCTGTCAATCAAAACAAATATATTTGGTATTCAGGACGTTGGGAGCGATTTAGTCAGGAATGGATCTTTGTCCCCGCTCATCATATTTGGCGGCCAGGAGGGTATCTTTTCATTCCCTCTTATTGGGATTGGCCTTTGGATCAAAGGGGGATTGCTTACGCATGTGTTTATATTCATCCAAGTAGGCGAGATCGAATGACTTATCTTCCTAATATTGTTTTAGAATCTCTTTCCATTATTGAGATGTGCTATCCTTTTTATCCTTGTTATCTCTGCTTTTATCATCATCACTGGCACTTTCACCACGATTTTTGGGTTCATTGGGATGTGGCTCCTCCTTGGTGGGGATGGGAAGGTTGGTGGTGTTACACCTGGTTTGATCAGTTTTGGCTCTTTTGGTGGTGGTGTCACCCGGGGTTTCCGAATCCATTTTGGATTGATGATATTTTGGCTGGACAAATTAGCCCACCTTCGTCATTTGTGATCAATTTTATGAAAAAAATGCCTGCTCCCTTGATTGTTTCCTCTAATGGAATTGTCTCCTCTGATAAACTTCTCGAGATAGGCGAAAAAAATGATTTTATTGAAAAAAAGCCCATCATCCCTTTCGATCGAAATGAAATTAAGAATTTGCAGGAAGACGCTCTTAAAAAACCTCTTTTGCCTATTTTGTATCCAAAAGGTCCTAAGGTGCTTAGCGGCAGATGGCCTACAAAGCCTCATTTTGGACCGGGAGAAGAAGGGCTTATAACTCCTCCTCGTCGAGTGGTCACTCCTCAATTGCCGAGCGCACTTCCTTCTGACAGTTCTGTTAAAAAACTCAAGCAGCCAAGGAAGCCGATCGTCCGACCCACACCTTATCCACAGTCAAATCGAGAACGCGTTTACCCTCTTCCTGAGGTGAGGCCTCAATCTACATTCCATTCACAATCTCAACCAAAAGATGTTTATCATCATCCTTCTGTTCAATCAAAAATTCCCCAGACAGCACCTTTGACTCGTAAGCCCTCCGCATTCCCGTCCCCTCGTTATCAAATGCCTCAACAACATTTACTTCAACCTGAATACCAGAGAAGTGTGACTCCTCAAGTTATACCCAAATATCAACAACGAAGTCAGGAATTTTTGCAAGATCAATCGATGAATCGTGGTCAATTACCTACTATGGAACATTCGCCGTTGCCTCGCGCTCAACAAAATCTAGGAAACTACATGAATCGTCCCAGTCCGCAGATAAATCCAGGGCGAAGCAGCCAATATCCATAATAGTATTAGTGAGTTCTTGACTACGTCATCTCTAGTGGTCACGCAAAGCTGTCTAACTGGATTATAATCGCTTGAGTATAAAGTTGACGAATCTTTAAAATGCTTCACTATGAGCAAAGTGAGTTTTACAAGTCTTGGATGTCCCAGAAATCTTGTGGATACTGAGGTAATGTTAGGTATGCTTTTGCAAGCAGGATTCGAAATCACTGACCAGCTTGAAGAGGCAGATTATTTGGTCGTTAACACCTGTGGTTTTCTCGAGGCTTCTAGGCAAGAATCCAAAGATGTGATTGAAGAGTTGTTATCTATCAAAAAAAAAGAAGCCAAGGTGATTGTCACTGGATGTATGGTTTCTAAGCATAAAGAGGAAGTGCAAAAATATTTTCCCGGAATTCATTTTCTTTTAGGATCAGGGGATGTAGAAGGGATTTTAGAAGCCGTCACAGCTGATCGAAAAGGGGAAATTTTAGGAACGGCCAAAAGCTATCTTGAACAGGGAGAAATTCCGAGAAAACTCTCGACACCAAAGCATTATGCTTATCTAAAGATTTCAGAAGGGTGTCGCAAAGGATGTGCTTATTGTATCATTCCTAAAATCAAAGGACCCTTGCAAAGCAAAACCGAAGATCGAGTGGTCAAAGAATTTAAAATTTTGCTTAAGCAGGGAGTAAAAGAGGTGATTTTAATTGCCCAGGATTTAGGTGATTATGGAAAAGATCAAGGAGCCTTGAACGGAAAACTGGCAAATCTTCTTCGTCAACTTTTAGAAATACCAGGGGATTATTGGTTACGCTTGTTGTATCTTTATCCTGACGAAATCACCGATGAATTGCTCGAAGTGATTTTGAGTGATAGACGTGTATGTCCTTATCTTGATATGCCCATTCAGCATGTCAATGATGGAGTTTTGAAAAGAATGCGCCGGAAGACTAGTGGAGCGCAAATCAAAGAGATCATTCAAAAACTGCGCCAAACAATCCCGGAAATCACTATTCGCACAAGCTTAATTGTCGGTTTTCCTGGAGAAACTGAAAGAGAGTTTGATGAGCTGTGTGAGTTTATCCAACACTATCCGCTGGATCAGGTAGGAATTTTTAAATATTCCCAAGAAAAGGGTTCTGTTGCCGCTAAAATGGAGGGACAAGTCCCGAAGAAGATCAAGGAACAGCGCTTTAAAATTCTTGCCGCTCTTCAGCAAGAGGTTCTTTCAACATATAATAGACGTTGGTTAGGAAAAATTCTTCCTGTTGTTATAGAAGGGTATCACCCAGAGACCAATCTTCTAATGGTCGGTCGTCACTCTGGTCAATGCCCCGATATCGATTCTCAAGTGATTCTTAATCATCATGCTCCAGTGACTTCTTTCGGAGAACGGTATTTGGTTAAAATCACTGATTTGGCAGGTTATGATCTTATTGGAGAAGTCCTTTCTTCTCAAAGAAACTCGCTCAAATCTCTTTCCGTTATCAACTCTTAATTTTATTTATTTATTCTTAATCCTTGATCATTAGAATTAAGATTTATTTGACACCTTGAGAAAAAAATGTCTTTAAATTCATTGACACAAGATCAGTTGTATCATCGACGTGCTTATCAACTGCATGTAATGCGAGAAGAAGCGAATGAACAGGCAGCCAAATATGTCGATAAACGCTGTACAAAGGTGGGTGATCTTGTTGTTTTGGTACTTAGGGTAGCTCTTCCTGCGATTATGATTGTATCCGCGACGCTTCCTCATTTTATCACAGGAGTGGCTTGGTTTCCATTTGCAGCCATTGGGAGTATGGCTGTTCTTATCATATTTCAAACGATGTTCCTTGAACCCTATCTTTTTTGGAAAAAAAAGAAAGGGGAGGCTTATTTCAATTTACGGAAGATGCTTAAAGATCCAGATCATTATCGTCTCGATTCTCTTTATCCGGTCACGAAGGCTGATCTTCCTAAAGACAAACGATGGCTTTCCGATCTTGTTGAACCTGATGATTATATGTGCCGTTTGGAGAAAACGTACCCTCCCAAATCGTCACGTCATCTGAATCTGATGACAGGGCATGGAATGCCCGTTACGTGTAAGCAAAAAAAACGGTCTGTGATTGATATCGAGACGACGCTTCCCTTAACAATGATTGCGGCCGGTCAAATTTCCTCCATTGAAGATATGGACGGAAGAAAGATGTATAAGCCCTTTAGTCATGAGATTAAGAAACGTAAAAATAGAATCAAGGCTCTCCAAAAAAAGCTCCTTGGGCCGGGTCAGCCCGAAGAGATGATGATAGAGGCAAATCTAAAATGGAAAATTTATTTGGATAAAAATAAAATTTCTGAGAATCAAAAAAAGCAACTCAACACATTGGATGAGATAGAGCTGGAGTATGGATACGCTAGCATTGTTTATAAAGAAAAAGTCAGACAATTTAGGTTACCTCCAGCAGTTAATCGTGAACGTCAAGTTTCTTTAAAAAAAAGATGTCCTCTTTATCGATTGGAGGAAGAGCTTTACCACAGCCTTAGAGA
>JAGRNW010000103.1 GCA_020440555.1 Chlamydiia bacterium | reverse complement strand
TCGAGTTGTTTATGAAGGAAAATGCAATAAAAGGGTTATTAATTGATGTTGGTGGAGTGATCATCACAAATGGATGGGATCGATCGCTCCGACATAAAATGTGCGAGAAGTTTAAAATTGAGTGGGAGGAGTTTGAGAGTCGTCATCGTTTATTTAATGAAGTTCTGGAGAATGGCAAAATCACTTTCAGGGACTATTTAAAGTACGTTGTTTTTTATAAAGAGAGGTCTTTTACTTTAAATAAAGTATTTGATTTTATTAAGGATGCAGCTTGCCCCTACGAAGAGATGTTAGGTTATTTGCGGGAGTTGCATGCCCATCATGGGATACGAATAGGTGTTTTAAGTAATGAAAGTCGGGAGTTAGCTGAAGATCGATTTCAACGCATTTCAATTGACGATTTTGTGAACTTTAAGATTGTTTCTGCTTTTGTGGGGATGCGAAAACCAGATCCAGAAATCTATCGATTAGCTCTTGATGTGATGGGATTACCTGCCCACGAAGTGGCTTACATAGATGATAGACAGCCCTACGTAGAATTTGCCCGTGAGTTTGGGGTCTATGGGATTCATCACACGTCTGTTAGGGCAACGCAGAGTAAACTCACTCATCTTATAGCGCAAGGGATAAAAAACTCGGGAGAAAGGGCCCATTTAATCTGATAAAATCCTTCATCATTTGACAGGCAAACAAGAGTTGAAGGACCAAAAGATACAATGGGACGTCCTTCATCGGCTAAGATCAGTTTAGAAGCTAGTTTTGATAAAAAGGGAAGATGACCCACGATCATGACATGTTCCCGTTCACTTAAAAGTTCATCGGCAAGGGGAAGGATAGGATCATTTGGTTTAAGCCCTTCTCTCTCTTCACACCGGACATTGATTCCCAATGAGGGAAGGAGGATGTGGGCCGTTTCTTTAGCTCTCTTTTTGACACTATGGTAGACAACATCGCAAACGATTGGATGAGTTTTTAAAAATTTAGCAATCTCCTTGACAGAGGATATTCCGGAAGGTGAAAGGGATTGTTCTTGATCGATCTCAGAAAAAACGGCTTCTCCATGGCGGACAAGGTAAAGTTTCATGCCTCCTCTTCAATGCGAGTAGGCGTGTTGAATTTGAGTTCAAATTTTTGTGGTCCAGGGCCCTTAGCTGGGAGATAGAGAATATCGACAACCATTTGGTGCTGATTCGTTATAATGATGTAAGAATTGTCAAGACGACGGATGTCCAAGATAGTCTCTGACTGTAAGAGTTCTCTATGAAGATCATGGTTTTTGAGAATGGCTTCAATTTCGCGCACACTTTGAGAAAGGGGGGAAAGAAGTCCAAACCCAAATGTGCAGCAGCCTAGACATAAAACAATAAAGAGAACATGCCTCATGTTTCCCATCATAGTTGGCTTCAGCTTTTAAAGTAAATATTATTTTTTAAACAGATTCTGACAACTCTTTGTTGATTCTCTCAATTTCTCGTTTATCAGACTGGCGTTGAATTCTTTTAATCTGTTGGTCAATCGCCCACGTTACAGAAGAAATAGCAATAAAAAAAATACTCCCTCCCCCTCCGACAAACAGAGTGGATAAAATGGAAATGTTGATAGAAAATCCAGTGATGACAACAGCGCCACCTGGCTGTAAGATGGCAAGGGGGGTCAGAGCTAAAGCGGTGATCATGGGCAAAGTGAGGGCCGCAATTGTGAGGGCAATCGCAGAATAGGTGAGGCTGGATATTTTTTCGCCAAGAATGTAGGGCTTTACATCTTCCAGATTGATAAGGAGGCTCTGATTTTCTTTATCAGACTTTTCAACAACGAGATTCAGCGGATCATTTTCGACTCCTATTTGTTCTGATTTGATAATTTCTTGGCTATGGAATATTTTTTCTTGAAACTCTGAAATGATGACCTTTTCTTCTTTGATTTCCTGAATGATATAATGGTCTTCACATATCGAATATTTAAATTCAAATACTTCAATACGTCCTCCACTTTTGACCATGACAGCTAGGCGAATGGGTTCATCCATATCTCCAATATAGGCTTTAAAGTCGATGATTTCGTACTCTTGTTCTAACTCCGAATGTTTCATTTTATCGATGGCCTCCCTAAGTATGGTCGAGATCCTTATTTCAAGCAAAGGGTCAAAGATAAGTTCACAAGCTTTAACACTTTCCGGCGCAGAGATCACATCCAGATTTTTTCCCCTCCCCTTTAATGCTTGATAGGTGAGAGGTTTATCAGAGGTAATCATTACCAATCCAGCCTCAAAACGTAATTTGAGATTTTTTCCTATCACACATTTCATGGGATCTAAAGGATTTAGAGCCGCTACTGTACAGGGTGATTCTTTAAGTCTAAGTGGAGTAAATAGACGGTTTTTATGGTCATAAAAACGAATGCTTTCAAAACCTTTTCGTCCATTTTTTTTTGTATGAACATAAATAAATTTTTGGTCCGAGTACAGTGCGATGCACGTTACTTTGGGAGATTTTGTGAAATTATTTTGTGGGGTGGGCATTTCTATGAAATCTTCTTTAGGAAGACGAACAAAATCTTTCATCCAAATATTTCTTTTGTCGATATGTAATCCCATTGCCTTGAGGTCTTCAAGGAGCCATTTTTTCCCTGGATACTCGGTATTTTCGAATATCGAAAAATATTCAACAATTATATTCATTCGTTCTTTTTTAATAATAAAATCGTTATGATACAAATTTAAAGAAAAAAAAACTCTTCGTTTTTTTTCTGTGTAATAAGTCCTTTGTCTGAGATATTGTAATAATTCTGATTTTTTATCCTTTAGATCATCCAAGTTTTGTTTTAAAGAAGAGGGATTTTTCAAGAGGATGTCTTGCTCTTTTGCGAAAATCGTGAAAGCTTCCAGAAGGGTTTTGATACAAAGGTCTTGTGTATCTGGTTTATTTTTATCGACGTTTTCATCACAAATTTTTAGAAAAAATTCTTTGTTATCGCATTGAGTCAGCTCATCCCATTTTTTAATTAACTGCTCGGCTAAAAGTCCGAGAATCAAAGAGGGAGTCTCTTCCTCTGAAAGAACTTCTAGGAGTTTTTCTTGCAAGCAAATACTTTCAATTTCTTGAAGCGTGTAGTACCTGGATTCATGAGATTCATCTTTGTTTCTTATCGCATGATACAAGACAGATTCTTTAAATTTTTCGCTCTTGGAAGGGAAATTCCCATGAAAAAGAGTCCGAGAAATCATTAGTTTTTTTAAAAACAATTCAAGATAAGGGATAATCTCTTCACGGTGATCAGGCTTGTATTCAAAAACAGCAAAGCCAAAAGATTGGGAATAAATACAAATTAAATCGCCCGCAATAACAGTTTGTATAGAGTCTGCAACTGGTTTTTTTTTGTATAAAGAGCGATTCATCTCAGAAAGTATACAGGCGACAAATGTATTATTTTTTTTTCTGTGCAATAATAGACAGGGGAAGGTGCGACCAGAAGCGTTGAGATCAACAAAAAAATAAGGCCCAATATTCCCCAAATACTTTGTGATTCTTGGATGATCGGTGCCATCAATGCAAATGGGCAAGCTGCAAATTAACGTGAAAGTATTTGAGGGGCTTAAAAAATGCATACCCGTTTCAGTAAAAACTGTGACAGAGGATGGTTCTTTACAAGGGTCAAAATAGACATCAACAACTCTCTCTTCAAACTCAAACTCCTGGCTCACGCCATCTTTGTCAGTCCAATAAAGAGTTTTTCCTTCATTTTCCTGAGGTCTTATGTAAAACAAATGATTATCAATTGTGCGCGCGAGAATATGTTCGTTCGGGATTTCAAGAGCATTTTCTGTGAATTCATTTCCCTTTGCTTTAGCTGCTTTTATGAGAGCGCTCTCCGTTTTTTGAGGAAGGACTTGTAAAGCCTTGATATTTCCATTGCGATCTATTTTGTGAGATACAATCGATTTGACACCTTCCAAAGAAAGAGATTTAATGACTAGTTGATGGGTATTCAAAGCCATTTTGAAAAGGCCCCATGTAGAAGGAAGAGAGGAAGAAGCATCGAGTAATGAAAAAGCGGTAAAAAGAAAGGGGTGAATCTTAAATTGTTCTAAAACATATTTGTGATGCGTGTTCCACAGGGTTTTTAATTCAGCGAAGTTTAAAAAAGAAATAATATATGAAAAAATTTCATAAGGGATTTGACCAAAACAATCCAAGTTATCAAACAAATCTTTAGGGTCTGACTGTTTTTGCGCGAAAAAATTGAAATCTTGCACGGGGAGCATTTGGGTTTCCTAGAGAAAATACATCGTTAACACTTTCGGAATTATACAACTAAGATATTAAAAAAAAATAAATAAAATATAAAATATATATA
>JAGRNW010000102.1 GCA_020440555.1 Chlamydiia bacterium | reverse complement strand
CGATTCAATCATGGAAAGTTTTGATCAATGACCTCCGCTTGCGTAAGGTGAGTTACATGATGAAATCTAGAATGACCAACCTTGGAATAGGCATCGGGTTGCGCCCCGCTCACTATCAAGAGATCTTCGAGACAAATCCCTCAATTGATTGGTTCGAAATCATCAGCGAAAACTTTATGGTTGAGGGAGGAAAACCCCTGGAAAATCTCGACCGAATCTTAGAACGTTATCCAGTGGTTCAACATGGGGTCAATCTTGCCATTGGTAGTCCTGACCCTCTCGATTTTGACTATCTTAAAAAGCTTAAAGCTCTCACCCGCCGAACGAAAACACCCTGGTTCTCTGATCATCTTTGTTGGGGGCGCCTTCCTGGAGCCCACTATCATGACCTGCTTCCCCTTCCTTATACCCAAGAAGTGATCCACTACGTGGCCGAAAGAGCGCGCATTGTTCAAGATTACCTTGAAATTCCCTTCGCTCTAGAAAATCTATCCTCTTACGTTGCCTATGTGGACGATCAAATGCCTGAATGGGAATTTTATCGTGCTATCGTAGAAAAAGCCGATGTCTACATGATGCTCGATATAAATAATATTTATGTTTCTTCAAGAAATCATGGATTTAATCCTATGGAATACATTGAGCATCTCCCCATGGAAAAGGTGATACAAATACATTTGGCAGGACATAGCGATTGTGGAGATTATATCTTGGATACCCACGATGATTATGTGTGCAATGCGGTGTGGAAACTCTACGCCGAGGTTTATCCCAAAACGGGAGGAGTTTCCACTCTTCTTGAATGGGACGACAATTTTATTAGTTTTGAGGCGACGTGGAAAGAGGCATTAAAAGCAAAAATGTTCCAGAAGGAACTGATACCCATCTGATTCCCCCTGAAGGGTTGTATTCTACACAAAAGTGGTTTGCCCAGGTGATCACACAACCCTTATCTCACCATCATAAACTTCCTCCCTTAGCGCCTTCTTTATACCCCATCGCAGAAGAGGCTAAACAGATCATCGCGCCTTCTTCAACGCTTGCTCCTCACAAACGGATCGAAATCTACTATCAACAATACTGGTGGCGTTTATTGAAAGTTCTTCATGATAACTTTCCTATGCTCACAAAAATTTTAGGTTTTACCTCATTTAATCAAACAGTTGGAATTCCTTATCTAGTTGATCACCCCCCCTCCGACTGGGCCCTCTGTAAATTAGGAAATTCACTCCCCTCTTGGATGAGTACTCATTACAAAGGAAAGAAAAAGAAGCTTTGCACCCAAGCAGCTACGATTGATTGGGCGGCTCAAAAAGCCTTTTGGACTAAACACTATCCCCCTAACATTCATCTCGAGACGATTTTGGATACCAACATCAAGTTGCAACCCCATATCACTCTGTTTACTTTTTCAATAGATTTATTGAGCTATCGAGACCATCTTCTTGCTAACAATGAGTCTTTCTTTGCGTTCAAAAAAGGTCATTATCATGTTGCTATTTTTCGAGATCTTAACAATCATGTTGTTTGGCAACCCCTTAAGGAGACTGAAAATATGATTCTATGTTCATTATCTCAAGGAATGACCATCAATGTTACTCTTAACAACCTGGCACATGAGGGGAGCGAACTTTATGAGGAAGCTCGAACACTTCTTCCCTTATTCTTTCGGAGATGGATTTCTCTTGGGTGGTTTTACGTTCCCTGCTAGGATGGTCTTATGTGGATGATGCCAACCATCTCGGCCCTTTTTTCTATCTTTCTTCTGGTTATGATGGGAATTACAAGAAAACTTTTTCGCTTAAAAAATGATGTCTTGGCCAGCTGGAAGGAGATCAACCACCAACTCAATAGACGCTATGGATTGATTCTCGATCTTACAGAAATGGCAAAATATTTTTTACGTCACGAACAAGAGACCCTTACTCTTCTCGCTGAGCTAGCGGAAAGTGCTAAAACTGAGTGTGAAAAAATCATTTCCTATGGGGGTCCCACAACAAAACAAAATATGCTCATGACTTTGACGGAACACCAGAGAGTTCTAAACGAAGTTTTTTTGCAAGTAACCGATGCTTTAACAAGTGACTCCTTGTTGCAGTCAAAAGATAAAATTCAAGACATTTTAGAAGAAATTGCAGCGGCATCAAATCGAATGGAATTTGTCGCTCAAGGTTATAATGAGGCTGTGGAACACTATAATAAAACACAAAAAAGTTTTTTTGGAAGATTTCTTGCCTCTGCTTTTGGGCATACTCTCACAGAGCCTTTCATTAAAAATTTATAGCATTTTAATTTAGTTTTTAGTATAATACTTTTTGGCGAATTCAATTTGAGTTAATAAAGAGTCGGCTCAGATTTCAAAATGAAAGAAAGCGGAAAATTCTTGTTAGCCACAAGCGATCAACGAGAAGAATGTGGACTCTGGATGAAAACAGGTTCTTAAATTTACTCTATAGGGAATAAAATGGCGCAGCACATAAAGGGAATTTATTCGGCCTTTAAGGGGGCCCCCGAATCCAGTTACCTCGTGATCAAAGAAAAAAATGATCATTACATTTTCAGTTCTTCTGAACGTTATGATGAAGAGGTCGCCTTTATTACATGGAAAAAATTTGAATCGATTTTCGGTCAAAGTAACGTTTCGAATATCTGTCAACAAGCATCCATAACAAAACTTGATAAGCGTTCTGTGAGAAAAATTCTTGTTACACTGGCTGTTTTTCAGAAGGGTGAATCATTGATGCACTTTCGTACCATTGAAGAGATGGAAAGGCTTTTTTTGGACAAAGGCCCTAATAAGGAGAAATTTCGTTATGACAAGGCTAAAAACTGCGGCAAAGGATTTAGCGGTCTCTGTGATAAAGTATATCTCCAATGGCTCCATTATTTCAGTGTCAATACATCGACGGAAGATCGCAATAAAACTAAAATTAGAGAAGCAGAGTTTCTGACCGGACGACTTGGAGACAGAGAATTTCAGGAAGGGGCCTATGTTTATCTTGGAAACAATCAAATCTATCAGGTGGACCGGGTCGTGATTAAGGGAGGAGCCTATATGTCCATTCTTAGAAACACAAAAAACTCAACAGAAGTGAAAATTGTCTGCAGAGGGACTCGTTTCTCGCCAAAAGCAAGCGGTGGATTTCAAAGCGCACTAGACGATCTTCACTACGAACTTGGCAATGCAGGAGTTCAAGCTTGTTGGCCATCAATTACAACATACCTATCTGATCATGAGATAAAAGAAGTTGAAGTTTTAGGAAAAAGCTTGGGTGGAGCCCATGCTCAAAGACTCTCTCTCCTCATCATGAGCTATCACCCCAACATTTTGAAAGAGCTTACAACTGTTTTTTCTGTAGGAGTTGGAAGTGAGGCGGAAGCGATATTTGAAACGCTGTTAGCAACAAAAGAACATAGAGAGGAAGAAGTGGCTTCTTCTGAGGAGGAAGAAGTGGCTTCTTCTGAGGAGGAAGAAGTGGCTTCTTCTGAGGAGGAAGAAGTGTCTTCTTCTGAGGAGGAAGAAGTGGCTTCTTCTGAAACGGACGCATATTCTCCCAAGCGCCTTAAAATAACGGTCATTCGCAATGGAGGGGATAAAGATGGACAAGGGGTGGATTATATCCCCTGCGTGGGAGGGGAGCACCTTGGTGCAACTCTAAACAACAATGAAAAAGTTAAAATAGCAATTTATTATATTCACCCCTCGAATGATACGCCAACCCAAATTGATGACAAAGCTAATTTTTTCAAAAAAAGCTACCATTTTATCAAATCCTTCCATGCACCCCATATAAGACAAACATCTCTTGAAGACTTTTCATACACTGAAATCAAGAATTCAGAAGAAAACTTAAATTTGGTCAAACAACATCTCAATGATGGAAAAAGCTTGGAGCGTGTAAGACGATGGATCTCTATTAAAGCTCCTATTTCATTCACAGAGTTTGTGAAAAATCCAAATTTGAGGGGGCGTTATACAACAATCCAAAAAATTACACTGACTGTGAGCAGCATGCTTTTTGTCTTGACTATTGCTGGATTGATTGCTTGTTTAATGTGTCATCCGGGATTGATTCTCTATCAAGGAGGGGGAATGACCCTCACTCTGCCAACAATGATCGTAAGCGGGGCAGGTGGTCTGAGTTTGATTTTCATTGCCATGAGTTCTATTCACTGGGCCATCGCTGCTCGTGCCAAAGAAAAACAACTCCTTGGAGTGAATTCAATCTGAGATTTGATTTTTAATTTTTTATTCAAAGCATTTAGTTTTTTCCAGCCACTCATCGGATGTCAGGGTTTTTTGATTAGAAAGACTTTATAACCTGAGTTTTGGGTTGTCTTCCTCGGATTCAGAGGAGTTTGCTCCGCAAATCTTGGGATTTTCAGACGAAGTA
>JAGRNW010000101.1 GCA_020440555.1 Chlamydiia bacterium | reverse complement strand
TCTTGTGCTTTTTAGACTCGTAAAGGGCCCTTGGCCATTTACTTCGTCTGAAAATCCCAAGAGGTGCAAGCAAACTCACTGAATCCGAGGAAGACAACCCAAAACTCAGGTTTGGAATCATTTTATATAGAGGAGGATTTTTTTACCGGGAATTACTGAACTTTCAGGCTATTTGAAGGCCTTTTTTTTATCTCCCATAAAAAAATTGTCTTGTACAAAAGATGACTACTCCTTTGAGCGAAGGAATTGAACAAAATGATCAATGAGGACTCCCTCTGACGTTACAGCAGAGTACGTGATTGTCTCCTCCTCAATTTCCACCAACCAAAAAAAGTGAACCTTCCCCTTAAGCATTGCAAAATAAGAATGAAAATACCCTTGAATTGGATGATATTGATATTCTGAACCCCATCCCCCATCTCCCAGAAACAGGGTTCCTCGTGGATCTTCTTTCCCTCCTTTAAGAATTTTTGTCCGTTTAAGCGCTTGGTCATGATGTTCAAATGCCACCGTCATTCCGTATTGATCAAACAATGGAAGCCAATGTTGACGTCCTAACTTGGATTCTTTAGAAAAAAGTTTGTCAGCTGCATGTCCATGACATAGTTCCACGATTTTATACACCGAATAATAGTAGATATCTTTGCTCGCAAACCGAAGACTGGGGTAAAGAGGAACATGGTAGAGGGCAAGTTTGATGGGAATATCCTTTGTCTCTTCCAAAACTTTTGCTAACCACTGTTTTTGCTCTCCATTTATGGAAGCCGCGTGGCCACTATCAAGCACATAGAGTTGTATCCGGGGTCCAAAAGGAAGTGTAAAATAAGTTTTGTCTCCTTCCGCCTGACGAAAGAATTCATAAAAAAAGAGAACCTCAGTTTTTGTCTGTCCAAATCCCCCCAAAACTTCATGATTTCCAATGGTCATCACCATCGGGATCAGACATCCTTCTGGTGTAACCATTCGACGCGTATAAACATCGAGCCAAGCATCCCATTTTTTAAAATCATTGAGTTTAAACACATAGGAAGGATAATCTCCTCCTAAAAAAACAGCGTAGGGATTTTTTTCTGCAGCAATTTTGGCCAAACATTCGGCTTCGGGAGTCACTTCCCAGTCACCCCCCTCGATGATGGCTAAAGGTTGGCCATCATCTGGCAGCGTACGAAACTTTTTCTCCCCTCCGAAACAACGGTGGTTGTTACCAATGGCAAAATAATAAGTGGTCCCCGCTACAAGATTCTGCAGCTCAATATGGTAAATTTTTCTTCCATCGAGAATTTTTTGACCCTGAGCCTCTTTTCCGCATGTTTTGTATCGATAACAAGAGGATTTTCCATCGCATGGTTCAGTATCGTAATAAACAGTGAGTTCATTAGGAGTTTTATATCCCTGGACGTTGAGAGTGATGGTATGGCATGGATCATGTTGCCATGTGAGATAGCAGAAACGGATCTTAGGGCTACGATTCGATTCAAAACCATCAAGAGGGATAGAAAAGAGTAAAAGGAAAAAAAGCAGGAAGAGGAGCTTCGAAAAAAAGTGTTTTTGCTGTAATGGGGTGGTCAAACGAAAGACTCGCATGGTGCAGGGCAATTTGATTGTCTGAAAGAAAGAGAGAACTGCCATATTTTTGGTCTCCTACGATCGGGATTCCCAAATAGGAGAGTTGGGCCCGAATTTGGTGGTATCTTCCTGTTTTAAGATCAATTTGCAAAAGAGTGTAGTGATTCAATTCTTTTAGGACACTGATTTTCAAAATCGCTTCTTTAGCTCCTTTTGTCCCTTTGGGCACAACTTCCGTTTTGTAATCTTTTTTGAGCAACCAAGATCGAATTTCTCCACTTTCTGCTTGATTTGCAACAATAGCGAAATATTTTTTATTCATCTTCCTTTCTCGTAGCTGTTTTCCTAAACGGGTAAGAGCTTTCCTGGAACGAGCAAAAAGGACGAGCCCCGAGGTAGGGCGATCCAGACGATGGACAGCCTCAAGAAAAATTTCCCCAGGCTTAGCATATTCTTTTTTCATCCACTGTTTTGCCAGCCATTCGACAGATGGGTGACCCAAACGATTGGGTTGCGTCAGAAGCCCAGCAGGCTTATTAATCAAAAGAAGATGATTATCAAAATAAAGGATCCGTTCATTCATCGTCGCTGTCTCACAACTTCATAAAGCAAAAGAGTCGTAGCTGTTGCTACATTGAGAGAATCCGCTCTACCACTCATCGGAATTTTCACTTTTTTGTCTGCCCTTGTTAACCACTTGTCTGTCAGCCCCAATTGTTCGGTCCCAACAGCAATTGCAATTGGCCCTGTTAAGTCAGTATCAAAATACTCAAGATCAGCCCCGGGTGTCGTAGCAATAAGAGGGATTTTATGAGCTTGGAGCCAATCAAGCGTTTCAGAGCCACCCGCCTCGGCCAAAGGTACAGTGAAAAGTGTTCCAACACTTGCACGCACAACATTGGGATTATAAGGATCTGTGCATTTATCACACACAATCACTCCCGTAGCCCCAGCTGCATCTGCCGAACGAAAGATCGTTCCGAGATTTCCAGGTTTTTCAATGGCTTCTGTTACAACCAAAAAAGGAGAAACCCCTTTACGCAGCAATTGATTCAGGGAACGAAATGTATATTTGCCAATACCTATCAGTCCATCGGGACGGTCTCGATAGGAAAGACGAGTAAACACTTTTTTGCACATTTCAAAAGTGGAAGCCCCCTTTTTTTGAATATTCTTAATGAGCAAGAATTCATTAGTTCCTAAAAAGAGATCGGGACAATAATAGAGCGTTTCAACTTCCCACCCCCCCTCATGGGCACGCAAAAGTTCCCGGTATCCTTCGATTAAAAATCGTTGATGCATGTCTCTTTCTTTTCGTTTAAAAAGTCGAAAAGCTTGTTTGAATTTTGGATTTTGCACACTTGTGATCATCATCGGCTTGTCCACCTTGCAAACGTTCCGCTGGGAACAGAAAAACATGTTTTGTCAGCTTGAATGATCATTTCACCCGTTTCAATTTTTTCATTAAAATATTGAGCCAAAAGATTGCGCAAGACAAGTGGCGTATATCCAGGGGTGTGACAGGATACCAAAAAAAAACGGGGAGTTTTAGACAAAAGGGCAACACAGTCTCTTAAAAGCGGATTTAGATCTCTTTCAATCTTAAAAACCTCTCCTTTCTTTCCTCGCCCAAATGAAGGAGGGTCGAGAATAATTCCATCAAACTGTTCTTTTCGTTTTAGACAACGCTTTATATACTTCATTGCATCTTCCGCAATCCACCGAATCGGAGCTTTGTTTAACTGATTTAGAAAGGTATTTTCTTTCGCCCAATTAATCATTCCTAAAGAAGCATCGACATGGGCCACTTGAGCTCCTTCTTTAGCTGCGGCAAGAGTTGACCCTCCAGAATAAGCAAACAGATTCAAAATGCGGAGAGTTGTCCCCTGCAATTGTTGTTTAATCCAGCTCCATTGGTCGAATTGCTCTGGAAAAATCCCTAAATGCCCAAAGGGAGTCGGCTTGATCAGAAATTGAAGATTTCCGTAGGAAATCTCCCAACTTTCCGGGATAGAACCCCTCCATTCCATCTTTTTGATGCGCGAAAACTGGGCGTTTGCACTCTTCCATTCTTTAAGATTGAGCCGTTTTTTCCAGACAGCTGCCATGCAGGGACGGACAAGCAAATAGGGACCCACTTGCTCGAGTTTTTCTCCCATGCCACTGTCAACAAGGTGATAACTCATACAATGTTTCGTTAATTTTTGCTAATCTCAGCACGACCATCGGGATTATATTTGTAATAGAGAGAATATACAACACAGGCACTTCCAATTAAAAAGAGTCCTATGCCGCCGCCCACGCCTGTTACTAAGGCGCCCACAAGGACTGGGGCAGCGATCACATGAGATAAACAAAGGGGGCCAATGATCATCGTAATGATCAGCAAACAAACTCCACTAAAGGACAAGTAGTCTCCTACCTTTTTGGATTTAAGCGCATAGGGAATCCATTCTTTTCCGTAGCAAGAAGACGTTTTTGATTGAGAGCCTTCTTCAAAAGGTTGACTTGGCTCACATTTGAATAAATGGCTGATGAAGCTCATCTAATACTCTCCGCATTTTGATTGATTTATTTTTCTTTTACAACGAGCATAAAATAATAGGATTAATTTTATGTTAATTTTTTTGAAAGTTTTTTGAAAAGGTGAATTCTAGGTCTAAACCGAACACTTTATAAAGATTTTTTGAAATAATGGCGGTGACTTTAGTGGAGGTCACATATGAGCCATTTGGAGATCCAAGAGAGAGAAGCCATCCATCAATATCTCAGTCAGGGAAAAGGAGTTCGAGAGATATCCCGATTATTGCAACGGAGTCCCTCTACCATTTCGACTGAA
>JAGRNW010000100.1 GCA_020440555.1 Chlamydiia bacterium | reverse complement strand
CCCGTATATGCATACACCCATTCGAAACGTTCTTCTCTTACTGTACATTCTTTTCCTTGGGGGTCTTTTCCTAAGACCAAAAAAGTCTGAGGGAAAATACGCCATCCACCAAGGCCATCTCCAGTTAAGTAGTTTTTATTGTTATAGAAACGTTGCAAGAGAAGAGCGTCTGGTCCTGTCACCATCAAGTCAATTGTTGACTCACAGTAGTCGCCATTGAGCGTATTGCAGCAGTGATGGATAAAGGCATCCGGGTCTGACTCTGTTGAAGGAAGCAGAGAAGCATGCATGGAATCTGCGGCTAAAAGGGGATAAGCGCTGCAGATGAACAACGCAATCAAGAAATTCAAGATTTTCATGACACTCTTCGCACGATCTTTATCAATTTTTTAAGGTAAAGACCGTATCAAACTGTCAAAAAAATCAACAGATTAAATTCATTCTGCCGTGACCATTTTGCTAACTCCTTACGGGTCGACTATGTAAGGCGAGTTCTTCAAGTTGTTTCGGTATAATCCTTCATGATCACATCAGCTGCAATCTCAAAATCATGCGTTTCAATATTCAGCCAACGAAACAGAGGTTCTTTTCTAAACCAGGTGAACTGCCTCTTTGCATACTGTCTCGAGGCCGTCTTAAATTTTCTTACAAATTTCTTATAATCCCCCTCTGTTTGAGAAGAATGGAGGAAGTCCAGGCATTGTCTATATCCAATAGCCTGAGAAGCGCTTGGATTTAAGTCGATCCCTTTTTTTTCCAGTTCTCTCACCTCATCCACAAGTCCTACCTCCAGCATCTGATCACACCGAGCTTCTATACGAGAATAAAGCACACGGCGAGGACGGTAAACAAACCAAGGGTGATAAAGGTAATCAGAAAGCACCTCATTGTGTTGCCAACTTAATTCGCTAACTTTTTCGCCAGAAATCACAATGATTTCAAGCGCTCTGATAATCTTCTGTTTATCATTGCAGGTAATAGTTGCCGCATATTTCGAATCATAGGCTTTAATTTTTTCATAGAGAGCCTCCGATCCCAAACGCTCCATTTCCCGCTCAAGAGAGTGACGCACTTCAGGAATTGAGGGAGGCCCGCTAGGAGGGCCATAAAGAAGAGATCGAAAATAAAAACCAGACCCCCCAACAATGATAGGGACTCGATCCCGAGCAAGAATCGATTCACAACACTTCTTGGCTTCGTAGTAAAAATCCACAACATTGAAGGTCTCATGAGGTTCTCGAATATCAATGAGATGATGAGGAATTCTCTTTTGATCTTCCTCGGAAACCTTAGCCGTCCCTATATCCATTCCTCGATAAATTTGCATCGAATCGGCCGTAATGATCTCTCCCTTGAGGGCAGAAGCCAAAAGAAGTGAAAGAGCTGTCTTTCCACAGGCTGTTGGGCCGGCGATCAAGATAATTTTGCGGGATTTAACTTTCTGCTTATTTTTGAGCCTTTCTTCTAAAGGAAGAAAAAAATCCGCCGATAAGGTCGCTTCCCTTTCTTGTTCACAGATCACCCCACTCATTAAAATACACTATAAGTGTTGGTAAGACTCATTCTCGTTTTGATAGAGCTCAAGAACTTGATTAAAGCCTGCCATCCTGATCACTTCCATCACCTCATCGTTCAAGTTGCAAGCCACCATCTTTCCTTCAAGTTTGCTCAACCGTTTGGAGACAGAGAGCATCAATCTCATGCCGGCCGAGGAAAGATAATCAACGTTTTCAAAATTAAGAAGCACCTTGAAATGCCCCGTGTCAATAATCGAATTGATCTGTTTTTCAAGTTGCGGAGAAGAAGCAGCGTCTAACCTCCCTTTTACACGAAAAACAACAATATCCCCTTTTTCTTCAACTTCAGTTTCCATGACTAAGACCACTTTGTTTTGTATTTCCTATAGTCGCTGACTATATACTATACACTTTCATTAATCCAGTCGAGATACTCTTTATTTCCCTCAATAATTGGGAGGCATAAAATTTCAGGTATCTCGTATTTTCCTTTTTCTTCAATCATCTCTTTCACTTTTTCAAATTGTTCACTTTTGGTTTTGAAGATCACTTTTGTCTCTTGCGCAACATTGAGCTCATCATTCCATAAAAAAATCGACTCGATCCCTGGAATGATATTTGCACAGGCCACGATCCCCTCCTTTACAAGGTAACGAGAAATTGTCCGAGCTTCATCAAGACTTGCTGCAGTCCAACAAATTTGTACGTATGGGCACTTCTTCATAATGACCAATATAGGCAACCCCCGAAATTCTTAAGTCGACAATGACCTTATCTCTTTCATGAAAGACAGATTCTTGGTGCCTTAAACTAAAATAATTTGCAAGTTCTTGCGGATAATTTTTTCTCGTTAAACGTAAAATGAAAAAATCTTGAGTTTGAACAACAATTTCCCGTCCTCCATAACTCGATCCATCAATACGAGATAAATCAATATCTCCAGGCAAACGATTCATCAAATCTATGGCCAAATCCATCTCTCTTTGAGGAATTTTTTTTCCTAAAATTGTTCCTCCTTCTATTTCAAAAAGATTAGGATCAAAAAATAACGTCGGAAGTTTCTTCTGAAAATAAAAGGGCTCAAGAGGAAACAAAACTCCCTCCCTATCAATCACTATATTCTCAAAGTTCCCAACACAGGCAAGGGGCTCTCTTAATTTGTAGGAGATTAACAATCCCTCAGGCCAACGTTTTTTAAGCGAAACTTTTTTAAAAATCGGATAAAGCGCAAGTGTTTCTTCTCCTTTCTGGCAATCAAACTCACCCATTTTAAGAGGTAAATCGACTTTTAAATCTAACATCTGTGCCAAAAAAGGTGTTGGAAGATGATCTGCCCCTTCCCATTCTTGAAAAAGGGCCATCACTAATTTTTCGTTCGATTCACTCTTCCATTTTAAAACCACAATAGGTGTTAGAGTCCCCCCGATTGCTAAAACGACAAAAAGAATAAGTATACTCAATCGATTATAAAATGAGAATTTTGACAAAGAAAAATCTCCCGAAATTATACAGATGAACTCGTGACATGGGACCCGCTCGACTTCCTATTTTTTTTGGAAGCCATTTTCACAATCTGTTGATCCATTTGAGATGAGACAGTGCCGCATCGTTTGAGTCCAAATGCAATAAGTCTAGAAAGAAGTGCTTGTATCGATACGCCCTCCCGTTCCCAGATTTTCGGATACATGCTATTTGGTGTAAATCCTGGAATAGGATTAATTTCGTTAAACCAAAAATCTCCTTTGCTATCCAGAAAAAAATCCACACGGGCCATTCCATCACATCCGAGGGCACAATAGACTTTATTGGCAAGGAGGAACCCATTGTTTTTTTGTTCCTCCGTTAAAAAAGGATAAAGTTCGACACCAATAGGGTTCTCTCCATATTTTTTTTCATAATCATAGATGGCCCCAAAAGTTTTGAGCTCTCCAGGAAAAGGAATGATAGGCTCATGATCTCGGTTGCCTAAAATAGCAAATTCGAGTTCTCGCGGTGACGTTAGACCTTCCTCTATCAAAAGAGTTGTATCAAAACGAAAGGCCTCTGCAACCGCTATTTCAAGCTCTATTTCATTCTCTACCCTTCGAACTCCCACGCTGGAACCAAGATGGGCCGGTTTGACAAAAAGAGGAAAGGAAAGTCCTCTGCTTTCTTTAATTTTATCCCTCCATCGCTCCCTCTCAAGGGAAATAAATGGAAGGGTAAGAACTCCTTCAATAGCACAAAGTTTTTTAGCAAGCACTTTATCCATACAAAGAGAACAGGCGCGAAAATTGGGTCCTACATAAGGTTTTTTCAAAAGTTCAAAAAAACCTTGCACTGTTCCGTCTTCTCCCATAGGTCCATGAAAAAGAGGAAAAAGAATATCACAATCCATGATCTGATCAATCATTTTTTTAGAAAATGTCCACCCTGTAGACTTTTCGATTTTAAATAACAAGGGTTCATATTTATGACGATCAAGTTCTGACTCAACACAGGCAGCTGTTTGACAGGAGATTTCGTGTTCAACGGATGGTCCTCCAAAAAAAAGTCCCACCTTTAATTTGGCCACCCCTCTTTTATAAAAATAAGGAATCATTTCAGCATGAAGATGCGTAATGCTCCCTGCCCCCATTGTGATGATTGCATCATCGGAGCGAATATGTTCCCAAAGTAATTCCATTCGCCCCTTATTAGGAAGATAAATCGCTCGCTTTCCCGTTTGTTTATAAATAGTCCTGATCAAGAGATGGGAATCAACCCCAAGAATAGGCTCCTCTCCTGCTCGGTAGAGATCTGGAATCATAATTAAATCCGCATCTTCAAATGAGGTAGAAAAACCCTCAAGATGAGATTGCAACCTTGTGAAACGATGTGGTTCATGAATCACCACAAGACGGCGAGGGTAAAGAGCTATTTTTAAAG